>NZ_NFIR01000002.1:0-409905 GCF_002159465.1 Eubacterium sp. An3 | reverse complement strand
TCGTATCTGCTACCCTTTGCCATGCCTGTACTGCCTCCTTTTTATCATCTCTCTTATCATACATGATTTAGGTCTGCATGGCATCTTTACTTTGTACTATTTTTATACTACCACTAGATGAAGAAAGCCCTGAAGGCGGGACATATGGTTCTGTACACCGAGAGAAATCCGATACATACATCGGTGATCTTGTGGTCCGGCCGGAAATATAAGCGGTTCTCCGACGGCAAGTATAAAAATGTGACTGTGGCTTGGGAAATCCGCAAACGCTGCGGAGACCCGTGGTATAGCGGCTGTGTGGTAGTCCGGAAGCCAAATTAAGGGAAAGGAGAATTAAAAAAAAGTGAATATTGAAGCAATAATATTGGCAATGAGTATCCCGTCCGCTGTGACGGGATTTTGCTTTTGGGTGGTGGAACGTAAAATCAAGAGAAATGATGCAGAGAATCAGAAGAAAAGAGAGCAGCACCAAAAAGACCAGGAGGAGAAGGAAAAGTTGCGGGAAGAAAGCCAGTTTTTGATTTTGCAGAGTGTAAATGCTGCCATTGCACTGGGAGAAGCCACAGCAAAAGCCGTGCAGCGTATTCCGGACGCGAATTGCAACGGCGATATGCATGCGGCATTAAACTACGCAACCAAAGTGAAACATGAACAAAAAGAATTCCTGACCAAGCAAGGGATTCAAAATATTTTTGATGAGTAGGAGGGTAAAAACTATGTTTAAAAATTGCGTATTGAAACCTGATGTAAATACTGTCAAATGGGCAAAATCCGCCGGTATCCGTGCAGTCAAAACGATGGCACAGTCTGCGATCGGCGCGATAGGTGCCGCCGCTACAATAGGCGCGGTTGACTGGCGCATTGTCGGATCTACCGCGGCGTTGGCCGGGATTTTGTCACTACTGACCAGCGTGGCGGGAATTCCAGAGGTGGAAGGGACGGTGAGTGAATAATGGCAGTACAATCGGTCAAGGCCAAAATAAACGGCCAGACAGTTAATTTGACCTATAATGATGGAACCGGTTTCTGGGAAGCGACGACAACGGCGCCGACATCTTCTTCGTATAATCAGCCTGGACATTATTACGGCGTGGAGATTACGGCTACAGACGATTCTGGCAATGACACGACCATCAACGCATCAATGGGCGATTTCCAGGAAGAATGTCAGCTGGTCGTAAAAGAGAAGGTTGTGCCGGTTATCACGATTAATAGTCCGACATCAGGGGCGCATATCACAAATAACAAGCCGGCTATCCAGTTTAGTATCACTGATGATGATTCCGGTGTGGATCCGGATACCATCACTGTCAAGATTGATAATGGCAGCGCCGTATCAACAGGTATCACGAAGACACCATCCGGCAAGGGATATACCTGTTCGTATACGCCGGAGAGTGCGCTGGGTGATGGCAGCCATACCATTTACATCAATGCCAGTGATCACGATGGAAACGCAGCGACCCAGAAGTCTGTGCAGTTTACTGTAGATACGGTAGCTCCGACGCTGAATTTGACGTCGCCAGTCGATAATCTTAAGACCAATGAAGACACTGTGACTGTGTCCGGTACGACCAATGACGCGACGTCCAGCCCTGTGACAGTGACCATTAATGGCGACCCTGTAACAGTACAGTCAAACGGCTCTTTCAGTAAGGCAGTTACCTTGACTGAGGGAGAGAATACGATTACGGTCATTGCGACAGACAGCGCCGGCAAGAGCACGACTATTGTCCGCCATGTGACAAAAGACACTGGAGCACCAGTATTTGTCAGCGTGGAGATCGTTGATAACCCGGTGGGCGCCGGGGATACATTCGTAATCCGCGTCAAAGTTACGGACTAACTATGGTAGTTCGGCTTGAAGGAAAAGTTCAGGGACAAGATATTATATTTAAGCACACACAAGGGGATGACTGGGAGGCAGTCATCCCTGCGGTGTCAAGCGGTATTTATATCGTATCTCTGAATGCATGGGATGATGCTGGAAATATGGCATATACGTCAAAATACATTATAACCATCGACTTGTCTGCTCTACGCATATGCCTGGAACCGTATCTTTATTGGATCGAGTTACTTTCAAATAAGTATTCCAGCCAGATATCATGTAGTGAGTATTATGCAGAATTGCTCAAGGGGGTATCATGAAATACAAAATTTATATGGAGCTAGGTGAAAGTCGGCATATTCGCTTAAAGATTCATTCAATTAAAAATGATGCTTTTGAAATATCCAAAGCATCTTATACTCTGTTGCCAATGGAAAAAGAGGAAGCTGAAGATGAAGGCGCTGCGGTGATTTTAGACCATATTATAGATGTAGTAATTACACCACAAAATATAGGCGTTTATCATTTACGTATAACCTACGAAATCGCTGATGAAATATTGATTGATACGGTAGAGGTGAGGGTCAAATAGTGGTAGCAAATATAAAGATAACGAGTGTGCGAATTACTCCAAATCCCGTCCAGACAAGTAAAGCTATTATAATATCTGTCCGAGTTGAAAAAAGGAAGTTTGGTCTTTCTACAGCTGCCGGACGCATAATTGTGAATGGCGCTGGAAAGCCAGTTATAACCACGAAGGGGTGATAGTATGGATGATGGTATTCTGGTAAAAGATTTGGATGATTTAGATAATTTACCAGACACGGAGTATTTAATGGTTGGTTCTACAGATATCCGAAAAATATCTATTCCGGATTTTATCTCAGCAGTCAAAAATAAAATAGGATATGAAGAACTTACGGCAGAGGATGCCGATGAGATATGTGTTTGACAAGGAGAGTGATGATAATGGCATTAAAGTTTAAAAAAGAAATGGCTCATAAAAGTAATTATGGTGGCAGCCGGAGTGAAGAGGATATCAAATATATTGTTATCCACTATACCGGCAATAATGGCGACACTGCGGCGAATAACTGCAAATACTTCCAGGGAGCGCAACGTAATGCGTCTGCCCATTATTTTGTGGACGGGGGCGAGTATGTCTACAAATCGGTGCCGGTCAAATCAGTCGCCTGGTCAGTCGGCGGGTTTTACTCCCAGTCTGGTGGCGCCGGCAGCTATTATAAAAAATGTACCAACGCGAACAGTATTTCGGTGGAAATGTGTAACTGCGTAAAATCCGTCCCGGACAAGGTGTTTGACCAGACGGTGGAACTGACCAGATTTTTAATGGATAAATACAATGTCCCGCCAAGCAGAGTCATCCGGCACTGGGACGTCAACGGAAAAGATTGCCCGGCCCGCTGGACAGGAAAAAACAATGACGGCTGGGATAAGTTTAAGCGAGCTATCGTGGGAGAGGAGGAGAAAGAAGTGGAAAAAAGAGAGAATTGTTTTGCGCCAATCAAAAGCCCGGAGACCTGCGACAGCATCGAAGATTTTTTGAAAAAGAGAAATTTTAAATCTGGCGAACACAATCTTCGCTTGATTGCGGCCGAAAACTGTAAAAAAGGACCAGTAAAAGACGCGTTGCTGCTCCTGGCCAAAGAAGGTCGTTTGAGAAAGCCTGCCGGCCTGAACAAGCGGGCAGACAAATAAGATATCAATGAGATTGTTATAATAAGGAAGGAATTACACACATGCAAAAAAAGCAAGGGGCAAAAAAGGGGCAGTGTATGACGTTGAACGTTCCGGAACTGTGCATTTGTTATTTCTATAGAGCGCATAAATAAGCCATTTATCGCTTCGTGGCATTATCTTTGGGAAAGTGATAAGTCCCGTCGTCTGCACTCAATGGCGCAGATTTGAACACACGATATTTCCTTTTCTTTTTTGATAAGGTTGTGGGTGTTATGATAAGAAGCGCAAGATAATATTTAAAGTCTGGATAGATTTATCCAGACTTATTTTTTTGTGCGTTTTTCTCTTGACTATTCGTAACGAATATGTTATATTATAATCACAGAAAGAAACAGGGGGTTGTGGAAATGAAGAAGTATGATTTATCAGGTATTATGAAAAGAGCTTGGGCATTAGTAAGAAAATTAGGATGGACAATCTCTCAGGGATTAAAGAGAGCATGGAAGGAAGCAAAAACAGTCAATGTTGAAGCCGCAGAGTTATCTCTGGAAGAAAATGTTATCGCTAAGCTTCAGCATCGTATTGACATCGCTCCAGACGTTTACAATTACGAAATTCAGACAAACCTTTGGGAGAATTACGGAAGGTCACGTACGTATTTCAAGGTTGTCGAGACCAGAAAAAACAGCCGCCACTATGGAGTAAGAGATTATGGCTATATTGACAACCAGAAAAATGTATATGTTGCTGGTAAGAACGATGCTTTCGGAAAATATGATTTTTCTGGCAATGTGATGAAATAAGAGAGGAGAATTATTATGAAGAAATATCGCGTTGAATTTGGGTTTGGAGAAAATTTTTCAAGTGTTACTGAATGGCAAACATTGGATGATTTGGCGGAAGTTGACGCAGAAACCACAGAGGATGCAGCAAAAGACGCAGCCTGCACAGATGGGCTTGAAAATGCTCTCTTTCGAGTATATGAGCTGATCCTGAACGAGTCTGACGACTTAGAAAAATATGGCGAACCTGAATATTTTGAATTTTAACGGTGGATTATGAAAGAAAATAGATTTTGTGTCGTCTGTGGAACCAAGCTTCATGAACGACAAATCAAATACTGCTCCAAAAAATGTATGGGGATTGGAAAACAAAATTATAAAATCTGCCCCGTATGCGGAAAACAATTTAAAGACGCAGCCACAAACGATACTGTATGTTGCTCTCATGAATGCTCAAAAACTCACCGGGAACAGCTACATAAATCCGGCATATATGATGGTTCAATAGAAAAAATGAGAGAGGGATTTTCAGAAAAAATCGTAGAAATTGGCCCGGAAAAACATTGGTTTTCCAAGCACTGGGTTATTGAATCCCCATCAGGGCAGGTCTATGAATGTGACAATCTGATGCATTTTATTAGAACGCATCCTGATCTTTTTGATGGAACTCCTACGCAGGCCTTTGATGGATTTCAAAAAATTAAAGCTACAAGAGAAGGAAAGCGGCCTAAAGCTCCATCAAAATCCTGGAAAGGATGGCATTTAATCAGTTATTCAGAAAATAGAAATAAATACCGCAAAGGAGAAACAGATGGAAGAAAGAAAAGCAAAGATTCTATTTAATAAATCTGGCGGTACCGCCGGCAAAGGAGGAATCACTAACAGAGTTACCCTACCGACAAAATGGATTAAAGAAATGGGTCTCACAGAGGATAATAGAGAAGTTTTTATATCATTTGATGGGGAAAAAATCACCATTCAAAAGCTATAACTTTTTTGTAAACTCAAAACCCCGGTATTACGCCGGGGCTTTTAAGTTTATACAGGGTTTATCTTTTGTTTTTCTAGCGCAAACAAATAATACTATATTTGTAAATTAATGTCATCATGTGTTTGGCAAAAATTTGACATTAATCGTCTTTTTTGTTTAATCCATCTGGTTTAATCAGATTTCCGTTTTGCGCCAGCTCAAATAATGCGTCTGTTACCTTTTTCTTTTGACAGTTTGCCGCTGCAATTAACGCTAAATTGTGTTTACCTGCACCATATCCGCGGTTATGTAAAAACTCACTAAGATTTTTCGCATTTTTATTATTGCTGAAGCATCCCTCTTTTTTGATATCTTCCACTTTCTTTTCCTCCTTTGTCGGCGTCAAAAATAATTTTCTCTCTGCTTCCCGGCGACGTACCAATCCTCTGTATACGATACCCCCAGCTTTGTTATACTCTAACATCTTTTTTGCGATTGTTGCCCGTGATCGGCTGCCATTTGCGGTCAGCTGATCGATAGATCCAATATTATAGGCGAACGATGTCAGGGCATCAATTTCATTCTGATTCCAGTTATACCGGGTATCATATTTCATGACCTTCGGTAAATATTTCCGGTTCAGTGATTCTTCCAGCCACTTTTCCGCAGTGGCCTGCGAGATTTTTAATCCTCGTTTAATGGTTGTCCCAGTGATTGACTTGTCCGCATTGGTAATGCCCCATCCAATTGTCCAGACGCCCACCTCGTCCTGATAGGCTGTAAGATGACAGCCTTCAAACTCTTTTATTAAATCAATTCCCGTTTTGCTTATTTTTGCCACGCTTATTCCTCCCTCTCTTCTTCTGCGAATTTCCAGTCATCCGCAAAAATATCTTCTTGCGATGCATTCCAGGGAACACTCCTTATTCCATCAGTTTGTGCTACGAATAGTCCGATTTTTATACAGTTAAGTTCAGTCCTGGAAGCATCAGAAAATTCCCAACTCTGGACTTCGGAAGCTTTAATACAAAAATCGTTTTGCCATGCTTCTCGTCTGAGGCTAAGTCCTCGCTTTAAATATTTAATCGCCGCATCAAAGCCGAACGACGGAGTACCGCCAAGCACAGTACAGTTGTTTTCATCTGCTGGAATCCACTCATCGGATGCAATATTCCGCAGAGTATAATCTACTTTCTGCGTCCCCCGGATATCCATAACGTCTCCGTCTTTCGTGTGCATCATGACCGTCTCTTTTTCTTTATCCCAGTACCAATAACCACCCCACGATGGGAGTTTCATTTTGCATCCTTTTTTCATCAGATTCAACGCCTGTTCAAATTTCATGACTTTTCTTTTCCTCCTTTCCGGACCACAACGCATCCGCCATACCATCCATCGCCGCAGCGTTTGCGGATTTCCCAGGCTACGGTCACGGACTTATATTTGCCATCCGAAAATCGGATAATTTTTTTTCCGGACCATAGCAGAACGGAAGTGTGAATCGGGTCTTTCTCCGTGTACAGGACCATATGTCCCGCCTTGAGGGCTTTCTTCATTTCCGCCTTAGAAATCTTACTGTAAAAAACGGCAGGGCTTCCAGGTGCCAGCTCATTGATGGCTGTACAAACTTGCCGCAAATTATAATTGATATGGATTCCTTTTGAGAAATGCTCCTGCAAATACTTCAGGCAACTTTTCATGGATTTTTTCTCCCCAGCAACCCGCAGGCCCATAAAAAAAGCGGCTATGATGCATCCGTGGCGGCGAATAAAACTGCTGTCATCAAAATCGTACTGAGACGGCACAGGTACCTTATGGCCATCTGCAAAAACAATTTTGTACGGATACTTCTTCTTACGTTTCTTATTTTTCACAGGTTTGATTTCAAATAATTTTTTCATCAGCTCGCCTCCAATTAAAAACGACGAGGACATCTGCCCCCGCCGTTCGCCATTATTATTTTAATTTATTGGTCTTAACCTGAGTGACTGCCTGCATCACCTTGTCGTAGCCGACCATGGCGCAGAGCCACGAAAGCAATACCAGTGCAATCAGCATGACGGCCATTTTATCATTCAGTATAATGTCTGTCATGATTACATATCCGGCAGCAATTGCCACGGCAAGCACCACAGATACGGCTCCGGTCAGAAGATTTGTGCTGTATTTCTTTCCTGCACCGTCAAGTACTTTTTTTATTGCCTCGGTAAATAATCCGGTTAATACAGATACCGCTAACATCAAAAATAAAAAAGTGTCTATGTTCATCCTCAAATCTCCTTTCGATAAAATTTAAATATTATATATTTACATTGCTATTTCCTGCTGTGCATTAACTCAGATATCCGGTCGGACTCGTTCATCGGTATCATTTCCAGAGCGTTCATGGCAGGCTGCACCTCACTGTGTACATATCCGTTTCCGCCCAGTTCCTCATAGTCCTTGAATATTTTCCAAAATGCCTCTTTTTCCATCTCTGACCATGCTTTGGTCGGATTTTTCTCTGCACTGGTATAATACCGATATGACTGCAAAATCCTATCTCTGAGTTTATTTCTTTCTCGCCGCTGCATTTCCTCTTCCAGACTTCGGATACGGTCAATGGTTTCTTTCTGTGATTCTCGCAGCCCATCGATGGCGTCCGTGAATTTTTTTTGAATTTCCACTGACTGTTGATGCCAATTCGGATATTGTTTTGCCTGGTCAATTACTTCCTGGATTTGGGTGTCTTTTTCTTTCTCCGTAATTGCTTTCTCCGAAAAGTATGTTTCAATTTTTTTATATACTTTTACCAAAAAAACAATGGCGGCTACAGCTAAAGCAACCCATCCGATTGTAACATCACCAAATACTTTCAAAAAACTTTCCATATTCATCACCCCCTTTCTACCTTTTTAAACACAATGTTACGTTCAATCCATTTTTTCAGACCATAAGTTTTACAGTGGCTGAGCAATCCAAAATAGCTTTGCATTGTGGCATCTGCTTCTTCAAAATTAATTGCCCCTTCTTTGTACTCTTTGGAAATGTATCGCATACGTGCCTTCATCTTTTTGACACTTTGCCGTGTCGGTCTGCGGTATCCTGGGAAGATCCGGCAGCCTAAGAAAGTAATTCCTCGTTTTACAAGCCCGATTGTTGTTTTGCTGTTGAGTTCTAGGTGTAGTACATTGTTAAGGTAGTCTTCAATTAGCTCCTTCCATCTGTGCAATGTTTTGGTATCCGAGTGCAACAATATCATGTCGTCCATATATCGAATATAGAAGTGAGCTTTCAGCTCGTGCTTGATATACTGATCCAGTTCGTTAAGGCAGACGTTCGCAAGCAGCTGGCTGGTAAGGTTCCCAATCGGCATACCGACCTCAAAGAGTCGCTCCGAAGGCGGCACCTCGTCGGCCGTCTTTCCCGGCGGCAGCCCGAAGGGCGTGTGGTCGCAGTTGATGATCGTCTCCATAAGCCAGAGAAAACCGTCCTCATCTGGGTATTTGTGCCGCAAAATACCGAGTAAAACCTCATGGTCTACCCGGTAAAAATATTTTGAAATATCCAGTTTTAAGTAGTGCCAGCTCGGCCCCGGTTTGCGGTCAACGAGCGTCGCCCAGTATTGCAGCCGGTCGGCTGCCCTTGTGGTGCCTTTCCCAACTCGGCAGCCGTAACTATGGTAGATCATGCCATTGTCGAGCTCTTTGTTGACTTGGAGATATACGGCCCACTGTACGACACGATCCAGGAAGCTCAGCGCCATAATAAGTCGGCGCTTTGGCTCCGAAACATAAAACTCCCGGTATCGGCCCACCTTGTAAGTACGCCAGATTAGAGAGTTTTGTATTTCAATCAGGTTTTCTTCCAGCTTCGCAGAGAATGCAAGCACGTCGCCGCGGTACCATTTCTCGCTTGCTGCTTCGTGGTATGCGTTCAGCAGATTTTCCCACGAGTATATACGTTCCAGAAGGGAAGGCTTTTCTGTTCTTTTGATAGCCGTCACTCCTTCCATGTTTTTGTAAAAAGGCCGCGTGTGACACTCCTTGAAGCAGCCGTTTTCCTACGACCGCTCTTCACCCGCATAGAGCAGGAACGGCCAGCCTGCGCGGTTTGCCCGTCGCCTCCGGTATCTTTTACCGGCAAGCTGCGCGAGCGTTTATCTTTGGCCTTGTCGGCCGGGAAATGTGTCCCTTTTGCCTTTGTGCTCCTGCAAAGCCGTGACTCTCAGGACGTAAGCGAACAAGGCAAGAGCGGAGCGGAAGCCGATGTTCGTGTTGGAGTTGGAACGGGAGTTGTTGCCGTTGAGGTAGAACACGCCCGCGTTCGTGCCGTTGTTCCAGTTGCCCCCGCGATACACGCAGCGTCCCCTTTTATCACGACACATTCCCCACGGACGTGTTACTCGTTCGACTTTTTCCAGCCTCCCAACATACGCCCGATTTCGTTCAGTTCCTTACTCCATACCTCATGGAGCCCCGGAGAGATCATGCGATCCTCCGGCGAAACTGCGGTATCTACGAGAGAGCGCAGTACATCCAGCTTAGTGTCCATTTTGTTCTGGAGCTCCACTCGGCGTTGGCCTCTGGCCCGGTTCGCCTCAATGCAAAGCTCCAGCATGTCCATAAAAGCGGCGGTCATGTGCTTGCGGTACTCGAATTTTTCCGGCTTTCGCATGTTGTTGGTGCGCTCGCCCACCCGGATCATGGATCGGACGATACGCTGCCGGAGTTGTAGGTTGTCCATGTTGTTTCTCCTTACTATGGTAAAGGGGCGGCTTTGGTGGGCCGCCCCTTAGCCAGATTTTCAGATTGCCAGATTACCCGATTTCCGGGATAAAAGCGGAGCGGAAGCCGAAGTCCGTGCTGGAGTAGGAACGGGAGTAGCCGAGGAGGTAGAACACGCCCGCGCCCGTGCCGGAGTTCCAGTGGCCCCCGCGAAACACGCAGCGCTCGGCTACGCCGTTATTCCACCAGAAGTAGTCGCCTTCGTAGTCGGCTTCCTCGGCCCCTTCGTCCGGGAGAAGGGCAAGGGAGCGGAGCAGGATCTTGGCAGCGTTTCCGACTGCTGCCGCTGCGGTAACTTTACCAAAGGCGCAGCTACGGCTTGCGTCCTGAGAGCTTGCGACGGTGGTTGTCCACTGCCATGCGCTGCTTACATAGTCCAGCTTCACGGTGCTGCCGGAGAGTTTCGCGGAGCTGTCGCCCACTTCGCACTCAGGCTCGACAAGAGAACCGTTGGCGGCGTTGATCGCCTTCCAGCACACGCTCGTGGTATTCTGCGGGTTGTCCGGATCCGCTGCGTCATTGTTGGCAAGGATCTGGAGCTCGCCCCACACAAGACGGATGCCGCCCTGCCACTCCCACACGTTACCGTTCAGATCCCAGATACCGGAGAGAGTCTTGTCATGGCTCCATGTGAGCGGGCCGGTTCCGGTCGCGACATGTGCGGTGGTTCCTTCCGGCTGATCGCTGTCCGGGCCGTAGAAGGTCATCGGGATTGCCTTGTAATTGCTCTCGCGGGTGTCCTTGCCGTAGTTATTGTTGCCGTAAGGCATGAAGCCGTTCTTTTTGCACCAGAGAGCGATCGCGGCCCACTCGGCGTTGGTGGAGAGGTGCCAGCCTGCGCCCTTGGCTTCGCAGCGGGAGCGAGCGGTGTCGAAGTTGATACTTGCCGCCGGATCCTCTCCCGGCAGGCTGTACGCCGCCGCGATACTGCCGTCAGTCAGCTGCGTGGTGTGTACGACGTTCTGGTACTTGGAATACCAAAAGCCGGGGATCTCCTGCCCGTTGACGATAAAGGCCGGGTGGGTGCTGTCGTTGCCGCCGGTCAGCACGTCGCTGTTCTTAAATTTTGGGATATACACCATAACTGACGGCAGATCTGCGTCATCCACAAAGATTTCATTGTTCGGGCACACGCTTTTGAGTGCCAGACTGGAAAGATCAAAGTTTGCCATTGTTGTGTCCTCCTTTTTGTTTATTCAATGCTCCAGAGTACGAGTGTAACGTCGCCCATGTCGAGCGGGTTCTGTTCTCTCAGGATATTGTCGTGATTCATGCCGTCGTCGCCGCCCTCTGCCAGAGGCTCGGTTCCTTCCTCCGTCTGGATCGGCGTCTCGGTGTAAGTAGCCGCCGGGATCATTACCTGCGCCACATAACGCAGCCCGGACTCGGTGCCGATCGTAAGGTTTCCGGCCTTGTCCTTGCAAATATCCACGGTCACGTCCCAGTCTTTCTGGTACTTTGCCGCGTTAATCATCAGTTCATAGTCTCCGAAGATCAGGCAGGTGCCCGTCTGCTCGTAGGCGATTTTCGGGCCCGCGTTCTTTTCAATAACCTTTACATTGTTCTGATCTGCCATGGGTTACATTCCTCCTTTAATTCTCAGTTTGATGGTGGCAGTTTTGGCGCTGCCGTCATAGGCCACTTTGAATCCGTTCAGCAGTCTGCTGAAAATTTTCACGTCTCCGACATTCCCGTCATGCTCCAGCACTTCGGCCTCCACGGTGTAGTCTGTGAAGTTTCGGGCCGTATTCAGGGCCACGGTTTCCACTGAGTTGTTGAACGGGAAGCTCTCGGAGTTTTCGAGTGTGATCGTCTGTTCTTCGGTGGCTACCTGATCGGCTGATAAGGAAGCGGAGATCAGGAGAATAGCAGTCGCCAGATGTGCATCGGAAATGCCTTCCTCCATGTTGTTGAAGTGCCCGGCGCTCTGGTCTGTACCTTCCTGAATGACTTCCTCCGTTTCTTCGTCCACCACTCTGTCGAGCCAGTACGTTGCGTTATACATGCCTGTTTACCTCCTTCCTTTAGGCTGTTACTTCGTAGATCGGGATCGAGAGCTTAATCATGGTACCCTGTCCCTCTACCTTGTTGATCGTGCGCTGCTGGTATGCAGCGACTTCCCCGCGGGTGTCAATCAGTCGCGAGGCGTCGATCGTGCAGGCCACGGAGTCCAGTGTCGGGAAGGTGGCGTAGATCACAAGCGTGTCACCTTCTACGAGCTTTTTGTTGATGACTCCCCGGTGCCAACTGCCGCCGGTCTGCACTTCTATGGCGTGGATCGAGCGGAGCCACTGTTTCCTCCGGTACCCCATGAAGGTGTCGTAAAAATAGCTCATGTGGGCGTCCTCCTTTCATTCTATTCTTATTCGCCGCAGCACCGCGTCCCACATTTCACGAATCTATACGCCGCGTTGGAGATTTGCAGCGCTGTAGCTGCTTTGTTGGTCGCGGCAGCGCCTATTGTGCCGCCGCCCGGCGTGGTTCCGCATTTTTGTGTTCCCGATTTTGCGAAACCATAGAGGAGCAGCGTTTCCTCCGGATCCGTTTCAATGCTCGGCTTCACGATAAAGCCGACGGTTGCGATCTGCGGCCGGGTGCCGCATTTCACAAAGTTGTACCGGTGCAGCGAAGTGTCCAGCCGGTACTCAATGCCTGGATTCGGCCCTTGCTGCCAGAAATAGAAAACGCCCGCAAGATGCGAGCGTGCATTTTTTGCAGTTTTTACGGCCTCCACAAACTTTTCAAAGTTCTGGGCATCCGTGTTGTTGTTCGTCGTCAGTGCCACGAAGGTGTAAGGGGAGTTGTATACTTCGTACCACTCCATAACGTATCCCTCGCCTAGGTATGAAGAGATCAGCCGTTCAACGGCCCATTTTGTCCCGCGCTTACGCTTGATCTGCTGGGCGAGCTTAATTGTTTCTCTTTTTTCCTCCAGACTCATGCCGGCAGAGTCGTACCAGTCAATATCCAGTTCCCACGCCATCTCATCGCATTCCGGCTCGTTGAGATTGTCGATCTCGTCCCACGTCCGGATTGTCGGTATCCTGCTGCCTGGTGGCTGTATGAGCTTGTTCATGGCCTTGCTGAGTGCGATCGCTGCCTCATCATCGCGCATAAAGGCGGGCAGGAGCCGCACAAAGTCAAGATCTGATATTTTCATTCCTGCCATATCCCCGCCTCCTTAGTCCTTTACTTTGTGGGAAACAGTCAGCTTCCCGGAAAACTCGGCCACGGTGGTGCTTGGGAGTTCGGTGTATACCGGTTTTATGATGTTTACCCGCGTGGCTCCGGTTAGCCCGTCCTCCCAGTGAGGGCAGAGGATCAGCTTCCTCAGATAGTCCGGGTTTATGTCTTGGTCGAGGCTGGAGCCTTGCCAGTAGATATATTGGTCGATTGCCCCGCCGGATCCCTCCACATTCTCCACGACTTCGGACTCGTTCGCCTTGGTCGTCCAGTATTCCAGTTCAATGTCGTACTGATACGTCGTCGGAGCCTCCACCTGCACCAGATCCGTGAGCGGCCTCACGTCGTCTGCGGAGCAGGCCGCCAGCACGTCGGCCAGTATATCCTCGTCAGGGATTTCTCCACCGGCGCATATCGGCACGATCTTGACGCGCCCGTACATGTTCCGGGTGATCTCAATCTTTACGGTTTCTTCTTCGGCCAGATCCCCGGAGAGCGCAAGTGTCAGCAGTTCGTCGTTATATGTGGCGGTGTAGTCCGTTTCAGGTGTGGCCTCCGCTCCGCTTGGCAAATACACGGTTAAAGTTTCCGGCAGGAGGTTGGCGCCACCTTGGAAGGCGTGGCCGTCATATACCGGAAGCGTGCGCGTGACGGTTTCCGTCTCAGACTCCACCACCGCGTCAGTAACGAGTGGGTTTGCCGTCATGGCCCAATATTTGTAGGCTTTTGCCGGGCCTGCCACACTGAGACGGTTTTCTGCTTCTCGGATTCTTTCCCGATAGGATTCGTCGTCTTCGCGGTCGCCGCCACCTTCCGTGGCTGCTGTGTTGGTCACATAATCAATAAGCGGAATGTCAGAGATGTCCACAATCTGGGATATTTCTCCGGCGGGGATATCATTGTAATCATTTCCGCCACTTTCCGCTGTGGCAGGTACGTCTACATATAGACTTCCTGCATATAATACGGCGGTAGCATCTGTCAAGAAGTAGTGTACGAAATCATTTGTAGCCCGGGTGCCGGCAGGGATGATGATATTAGATGCCATTTCTTTATTAATTCCGAATCGGAGCGTTGTTGTCGCGGAAGTCGGATCGAGACGAGGAGTATCCCGGTTTTCTCCTAAAGCATCCAGAACCTCATTTCTTGCGTATCGCAGCATTTTTTGTCTGCAAGCATCATTTACACTGTTATAAACAGATACAATCACTGCTACAATAGCTTCGCCGAATATTCTCCGTTCATCTCCAGGATACAGAGTTTCATTTACTCCATTTTCCAGTTCATCCATGACGGTATCGTATATTTCGTCAGCATTCGTTGTTATAAAATTAATATCACTCAATTATTCCCACCTCCTCGTCATCTTCGCTGTCCTCAATTTCGGTCTCTGAAATACTAGCTGTTAACACAAAATCGCCGCCAGAATCTATTATTGCATTAATATATATATCATCAATACGGGCCCGTTCTTCGTACTCTTCGATCAGTTCCTCCGCGTCGGATATCAATTCTTCGAAGGCATTTGGCTGATCGATCAAATCACCATCTATTCCCTTTAATCGGCTGTATGGCACTTCTCCCTGTACGATTTTCAGCAGATTTTCAACGCATGTTTCCACATTTCCGTTTCCACTTCCTTTTATGTTAATCACCGTCTTTCTACTTTATCAGGGATAATCCATTTAACGGCATCCACTTGTTGATGTTTCCCAGCAGGGCTTTTGTTCCGCTGATTTTAGTGACTTTATAATTTCTGTCTTTTGCGCTGTTTGGCACAGCAGATCCGTCACTATATTTGTTTCCGGTAATTTTTACATAGCTTCCATTTTTGATTCCTTTTGCCTTTGATTTTTTTACAGAGTCCTTGACTTTCACGCTAGTGGTTTTAGCATCGTATTCCTCCAGCGTAAATGACAAATCAGCATATAAAATTTTACCGTCATTATTTGTTTTTACATTTGATACGCTGAGCTGTTTTAACTGCAATTTTTTCGGAAAAATTTTTTTATCATTCAGATAAAAGTAGTTCACTTTTGTTACAAGTTTTTTCCAGCTTTTTATTTCAGCGAATACATTTTGAACTCCCAGGCCGCTGTGTATCGGAGTTTCAAAAGACAACGAAAAAGGATTCAGTTTCCTTTTGTTTTTCTTCTTTTTTTTCTTTGCTTTGGCAGAGGTTTTCTTTTTGTTTTTCTTGTCTGTCGAATTTTCTGTGCTGTCCACCTGCGTATAAGAGAAGGAAATATTTTGGATTCCTACCACTTGCTGAGAATTGATTTTCCATTTTTTGTTTCCCCATTTTGCCATAGCTGCCATTTTACTCATCCTCCCCATCGGCACGACATAATATAATTCCGGTGTGGTCTGAAAATTCTGCGTATATTACCTCGATTCCTTTATCCAAGCTGTCTCTTAATTTTTTTGGAATCGTGATAGATATGGACACCGTTTCTTTTGGGTCCGCAGGTATGATCCTGGCAGTTATTCCTGTTGTCCCGGCTATGGTTCCTTTCTTCACATGTCCCATTTAATATCCCTCCAGTACTTTTCTGAAATAGAAGGTTGATTTTGCATTCACGAAATCGTGTCTGATTTTGTAAATGAATACAGCTTCGTTTTGCAGGTTTGCCAGCGTATTTGTGATATTTATTACGCTGGCAGCCGCATATCCTGTCATAAGATCAGTGGTGAATCGTCCAATACAGCTATATTTGTTTACGTACCGCAGCAGACCTTTTGCAAACCTGGCGGCTTCGGCGTCACTGGAGCATTGGATATTTGCCCGGTTTTTCGAGAGTGCAAGTCCGGGTACCCTTGCTTCTACGTCGGATATACTGTTCGGCCTCAATGTCAGACCTCCTGTGTCTCCGATATCGTATTTTCCACGATATCCTCCGGCAGACACTTCACAGCATCCGTACTGCGTGCTCCGTTTGTTGTATGCAAATGCGTTATTATCAACAATGTCCAAGGAATATTCCGGCAATCCAGAATCCTTTTCTGCTTCGTCGTATACAATCAACTGTTCGTTGTACACGATCATTTGGTATCCTTCCAGGGTGCATAGTCCAGAGTAGAACGAAAAGTCATTCTCATTTTCCTGTTTTAAGTATGGGTAAACCTGATCCTTGCAACCAAAATTTTTAAATGTCAGCCCATGTTTTTGAGCTATTAAATTTCCGATTTGTAAGAATCTGACGCCTTCCCACGCCTGTGTCATTGTCAACGATTTGGACTGTGGTAATGATAAGGATCGGATAGTGAATGCATCATTTTCGGAGGCTGTGGAGTATACAAACATGATTCCTGTATCACAAGATTCTTCAATAAGCTGTACTTTGCCTCCGGTCTGAGGATTCCACCGACTCCATATCCCGTCTTCATCTTTAAAGCGGAGCGTTAAAGTGTCTGCTTGGCGTTCCGAAAATGTTTCATATACGCAATAGGTCAAATCTACGTCATTGTATATTTCAGTTCCGTTGTATATGATATTCAATTTTCCGCCTCCTCTGATTGTCTCCACGGAGGAAGAGAGTTTGCAAGCTCTATATTTTCAATAACGGGGAGGAGGAGAGAACAATTCGCATCGAATATCAATACATCGGCATAGTCAGGATTGAATTCAATGATGTAATGAGACAGGTTCTCGTCTCCGTACATTGCCAGTGCGAGAGCATCAAATGTATCGCCCTCGCAAGTGGTGTATTCCTTATAGGATACGACCCTATGCATATTGTGCCTCCTCCCGTATGGATATAAATTCTTCGAGCCAGTCGAAAAATTCTGCTTCGTGTGCTTTGAGTTTTGTCATGAAATCGTCTGGATCCTCTGTTCCTCCTGTCTGGATTTGCGGAGCCCATTGGAATCCGGAAAAATCATAATAGATTTCTATACGCTCGTTACTTTCTGCCAGACTGCCCAGCGAGAAGTCGTCCAGAGTAAGCAATTTCCCAGCCGTGCTTAAAAATCCGCCGTTTCCACTAGAAGATTCCTGACTTGGCATTGCTCCTAATAACTGTCCGGCTCTTTCCCAGATGGCAAGGTTCTGGCTGCGATATGCCCGTTTGAAGGAAATAACAGCCTCCATGCCGTCCTCGCCGGCGATAGAGACTCCATCCGTAAATCCACCGGTTGCCAGCATAGGCACAGAAGGAATATTTACCCCGAAGGTTTGTCCCCCGACGCCAGGTACCCATTCCGGAATTGTTACGCTGATGCTGTTCAATCCGCTTATGGCTTTGTTTACAAGTCCAATCACAGCATTGATCGGAGCCTTCACAATGGCCACGAGTCCTTCCCATAATCCGCCGAAGGTCTGTACAATTCCGCTCCAGGCGGTGCTCCAACTTCCTGCAAACACGCCGGTTATGAATGTGATCAGTCCCTGCAGTATTGTAATCAGGCTTTGGAATATCGTTGTGATTGGTCGCAATGCGGTATTGATGACCATCATAAATATATTGAGAAGAGGAGTCAGTGCGGTCATGATCAAATTAAGTATTGGCTGTATCAACGAAATAATCAGGTTCAGAATCGGCTGCAGCATCGTGGCAATCATCCCGATCACCGGCGCCAGCTGGCTGATTAAGCTCAATATTACCGGCAATACGGCGCTGATCAATTGCATTAAAAACGGCAGTATAGCGGATATTACCTGGGTAAATACTGTCATTAGTACGGTCGCTATGGTTTGTATGACGGGTAGAAACTGCGTTATCATTTGCATAATGCTTTCACCGACACCGGCAAAGCTTCCCTGCAATTGGTCCCATATGGTCATAACGGTGTCCCGGAATGCTTCGTTTGTGTCCCAAAGATACATAAATCCCGCTGCCAGTGCGGCAATAACTCCGATAACGGCCAGCGCCGGTCCGGATATGGCTCCGAAGGCTCCGGCAATTCCTCCTATGACTCCTTTTATTTTACCGATTTGTGCGACTATGCCTCCCCACTTTGCGGCTGCAATCAATCCGCTTACGGTTCCAATAACAATTCCGATTTCCGGGAGATGGTCTTTGATCCACCCTATGGCTGGTTTAACCCCGCCATTCACAAAATCAACGGCATTTTTAAGAGTAGGTGTCAATACGTCGGCAACTGGCTGGGCGACTTCCACCTGTACCGTGCGTCCCAGCTGAGACATGGAACTTTCCAGGGTGTCATAAGCGGAACTGTCCACTTGTGACATGGCGTCTATGGTGCTGTCGATCGGACCTTGTGTGTTCATCAGGGCTGCCGCAGCGTTTTCGCCCAGGTCTTCCCACATGGTTCCCATTAATTCTTGCCCCAATGTATACCGGTCCTGCTCGTCTTCCACGCCCATCAGAGCGGCAATAACCTGCTGCATCGCCTTTCCTGATGATTCAGCGCCGCCCTCCAATTTATCGGACATTTCATCGGCGTTAAATCCCAGTTTTTCCAGGGCGTCCGCGGCCGTTCCGTCTTTCCAACGAATATTATATTCTTTAACAGCATCCCCTAATTTGTCGATGCTCCATGTCCCGGCGTCTGCTCCGTTTGCCAGCATATTCATCATGTCATCAGCGGAGAATCCTGCGTTTTTAAATTGCACAGAGTATTCGTTGATGGTATCCAGCATGTCGCCGTTCTGATCAAGTCCGGCTTGAGCTCCCTGAACAATCAGGTTGAATGCCTGCTCAGAGTCTATGCCGAACTGGTCCATCATACTATTTGCGGCTCTGACACTTTCCGTGACATCGTATCCGAATACATCCTCCAGCGTCATGGCATTTTTGGTTATACCGGTGAGGGATGCTTTGTCCAGGTCATCGGTCATCTGAACAACTGTGGATAGTTTTTCCTGCACATCGTCGAGGCTTTCCCCGTAGTTGGCGCCATATACATCGTACATGACATCTTCCAGTCCTTCGAGGTCCTTCCCGGTGGCGCCGGTTCTGGCGCTCAGCATTCCCATGGCGGAATCTCCCTCTGTGGCGAGGTCTTTAATGGCGCCGGCGCCGCTGCTTATGGCGTCAGTGGCAAAGTTCGCAAAGATATCTTTGAGTACTGTATATCCGTCTGAAAATCCTTCTGTCTGTTCGGCAGCATCTTCAAACGAATCACCCAACTGTTCCGCTGCCTGTTTTGCATCCCGGAGTTTTTGCTGGTTCTGTCCCAGCTTCCCGGAAAGAGAACTGATTTTTCCGGCCAGCTGCTGTGCTTCGTCAGAGCTTTCTCCTTGTTCGAGAGCGACATTTGCGTACTGCCGGCGAAGAGAAGAGAGTTCACTGTCCTGCTTGGATATTTGCGCTTCCAGCTGGCTGTATGCGTCTTTTGCATCCTGCTGGCCGTCTGCGAGTTTTTGCGCGGCTTTGTAAGCCGCGTCGAGGGTTTCCCGGTTCTCTGTCAAATCCCCGGACAGGGACTGAATCTGGTCCGCTACCTGTCTGGCGGCGTCTGAGCTTTCTTTTCCACTTACGACAAAATCCTCATATCCTCGCTGCAGGTTTCGAAGCACGTCTTCCTGGGCTTTGATCTCTGCGGACAATTTTGCAGCAGCCCCGGCAGAGTCCAGTGTCTCCTGGCTCATTGCATCGAGTCTGTCAACGGCTTCCTGAATGGACTTTTGCAAGGAAGGACTGAGGACGCCGGCAATTTCAACAGTTGTTTTCAATGGAGTATTTGCCACTGCCTCACCTCCTTCTTCTCATCCGTTTATACTTCATGGGTTTTCTTTTTTGCCTGGCACGTTTTTGCTCCGCTGCCAGGTCTTCTGCAGCCTCGGCATATTCTACGATAAACTCTGTTATGCGCTTTTTTTCGAGGTCTGCTGTGCTGGTGTGGTAGACTCTGGCGTAGTCTCGGTAAGCTCGCCGGAGTCGCTTTCCGGTTGTCCCGTCTCCGACGCAAGAATAAAATTTCTTCCGATGCGCATAACCTCCACCACGTCGCGTCCCTTGATCCTTTCCAGATCGGAAAAATCATAAGATGGATTTACTGCCACAATGGAAGCGAACCCAAGATAAAGGTGCAAGCTGAAATCAAATTCAGCCGCAGGAGCCAACTGCATATCTTTGCGGCCGGCGGCTGCTTTTCTCTTAGATTCTGCTTCCGCAAATAATGTGCCATTGATTTCGTTGGAATCATAATTCATCTCTGTGATGCTGTTTCCATTGATCATCACCGGGTTTTTTAAATGTAAAGTGCCTCTGATCTGATTCGCTATTACTGCCATCTCTTTCTCCTTTCATAAAAATAGCCCGCCGGTCTATAATCGGAGGGCTGTTAATTCTTTATTAAAGCAAGCTGTTGATTCCGCTCATGTAATCTTTTCCGTTTACGCGGAGGACTCCCGCCAGGCGGTCGACGCAAATGTATTCAGTGCCGTTTGTATAAATCTGAATCCGGGTAACCGTATAAGTTCCTTCTGCTTCTGTAGCAGATCCAATCTCAACTCCGATTTCCGGAAGCGACACAGGAATCACTCTTACAAACGCCTTACACCCTTCGGTTGCCTGGGATCCGTCAGATTTCATAACATTCTGTACCCACCGGAATTCTAAGTCCTGTTTTTCCAGCCGTCCCAGCCGAACAAGCCCCATGTCTACTCCAATTTTGGTGATTGTGAGTTCCATGTTTTCCATCAGTCCGATGATCGGTACAGATAACGTTCCGGAAGCCTGCATGTCCGCAGTCATCATTTCAATTGCCGGGAGAGTGAAGGATACGTCCTTTGCTACCAGCGTTCCGGAAGAATATACTGTGTCGGCCACTACAGGGCCTTTAAGATCCATCCATTTTCCCATTGTTGTACCTCCTTATTCAGACTCAAAGAATGACTGAAAACCTTCGTCTGTATAGCATACCCGGACGGTTCCGGATTTGAATGGAGGAGTCGGCGTTGCGGTGATGTCCCATACAAAATCTCCATTCATCATGTTGCTGGTCGGGTTTTCCGTTTCCAAAAACTCCACGGTCGGCGTTCCAATCAGAGCGCCAATCCCCAGGAGGGTGTCAAGTTTCTGCTTTTCGAAGTTCAGGATTGTGTCCTTGTCCTGTGGGGTCATTGGGGCATCGATTTCCGTCCCGTGATCCAGCTGAAAACTATTTGTGATATATTCCAGCATCCGGATGTTTGAATCAAATATTCCGCGGGCGTCCATATTTCCGTTGTAGGTGTATGCGGCAGTGTGCGGCCCCCAGAGAACCCACTGCCCGCCCCAGAAGCAGGCTGTAGTGATACCTTTTTCATTGAGACCGTTTGCTTTCTGCTGATCGAACCCGCGATTCTGTGAGCCTTCTCCGAAATATAATCCCGTGGCCATGATTGCTTTGTTTGACGGGCTTTCAAATGGAACGCTGTTATTTTCCAGATCAACCCTCAGCATGGTTGCGGATCCTACAGTCGAAAGATGGAAGGTCCGTCCGCTGCCATCAATAATCTGAGGCCAGTATACTTTGCTGTATTCGCTGTTATATCCATTCTCTTCGGCCCACTGCAGGGCTTTGTCGATTGTGTCGATTTTCTGGCTCTGGCTGTCCACCAGAGGAATGTCGGCGTTGACGAATCCGTCCCAGTGACCGTTGAGCTTCTGTACCGTGCTTACCATTGCCTGGTATACTTCCGGGTTGTGGCTCCATCCGGGCGCTGCCAGCACATTCAGTACGGCATTATGATACTGGTACAGTAACGACATGGCGTGCAGTCCCATATATTGCCCGTCCGCAGTTTCCTGTCCGGTGATATCATCAGCATCTACCGCCGACGGGTCCACAGTGTTGTAAGTACATTCCAAGCTTTCAGGCTCTATATCTTTGAGCAGCCGTACTATTACATTTCCGGACGCAAAGTTGTAGGAGAGGGAGTAATCTACTCCTTCTACTTTATCTGCGATGGCAAACGTGTCCAGGATGATATCGGACGATTCAAATTCTGTCCGGTTGTTTTTGAATGTCAGTGTTTTGGTGGTCTTTTCCGCGTCCTTGTGTACGTCCGGATCGAGGACGTTCACGACATAGATCGGCCCGACATTCCCGATGGTGTTATCAAAATGCTGCGCAAATGCTTCGCAGAGAGTGAATGACGCCCAGTCGCCAGAGTATCCGACTTTGCTCTGTGCGTCACTCATATTTGCGATTTTTACCGGCATGTTGACGAGGTTAAGGTCAGCATATCCCCGTATCAGATTGACCGGCGCTGTGCCGATATACGCATATACGCTGTCCGCCTGCGTCGCACCTGATACCTGGCTGTCCATAATCTCGCCATATACTCCGTGCAAATAAGCCATTAGTCTACCTCCTTGTGTGATATTTATAATAAATCTTCGTATTGTTTTGGCGTTTTGGCAGCAACGCCGCATTCCAGTGTGAATGTGATCCAGTTATGCCAATACGGATAATAGTCCCATACGTTCCCGTCCTCGGTGAACAGTCCGTATTTGATTCCCTGTTCTTTCACCAGACGATGCCCTCCGATGTATTCGGTATTTTCAATCTCCCGAAGTACCAGGTCGGCGAAGTTAAAAGAATCTCTCCATCCTTCCATGTTGCGCTGGTATGTTTCCGCAGCTTCTCCGTCAACACGATAATAAGAATACCCTCCCAGGGCTTTATCGTTGGGCTTTGGCTGAAATACTTCCCCGCCGTGTTCTCCCGGATTCCAGCAGGCGAGGCACAGGCGGAAGTTCATGCGCCGCTGCCGCTTTATCAGATCATCGTTTCCCTCCATGAGCTGTACACATACAGATGGGATAGGCGCCGGTACATTCGGCGGCAGTCTGTCTTTTCCCGGCACATATAACGGGAAGGCGGCCGGATTTACAAACTTTACGTCGTAGTCTGCGTCGTTCCGGTAATCATCCGGGAGTTTGAGCTGGATCTGGTTGCACACATTTTCTGCGAGCCATTTCACCACATTGTTAATGCTTTCAACAAGTAACATACACGCCTCCTTATGCTGTCCTGTTCTGTCGCAGAGCCGCCTCAATGAGTCCCATGTCGGTTCCTGAGTTGGTTACGATCATTTCCCGGCCGTCCACGTTCAAGAGCCGGCCGGGCCCCATGTCTGCCGGAAAATCTGCCTGCTTTCCCATGAGCAGCATGTCGGCCTTTACGAGTCCGAGGATTTGCCCCTGTTTGAGTTTTACCAGTTGGTCATTATCAATGACTACGGAAATGTGTTTTCCTTCGATGCGATGGGTCTCGGCAAATTCTTCCAGGTTCAAAAAAACATTTTCGATGTCTGCCTGTACCTGCTCTTTAAAACTCATTATTCTCCCTCCGAGTTCTTTCCAGCTTCTTTGATTAAAGCAATGATCTCTTTTTTGCTCCGAATTTTCCCGGCGTCAATTCCTTTTTCTGCGGCGATGCGCCGAAGCTGTTCCATTTTCATTCCGGACAGCGTTTCGTCGGAAATGTCAGTGTATTCTGCGACGCCAGCAGCTACCAGCTCAGATTCACGGGCAGGAGAGAGGGAGAAAGGCGGAGAGTTTTTGTTCATGGCTTCTATGGTTCCATTGATTTCAAGACCATATGTGCCTGTCACCATTTTTATCACAGTCGTTCCTCCTTTTACTCTGGATCAGCAACGTTCAGATCCGGCGGCAGTTCATCGTCGTCAACGCTTACCTCTACTTCTTCGGCCACAATTGCGGCGATGTAGTCGGCTTTTTTCTTTCCTGCCGGTTCCACGCCTAATTCGGCCGCGAGCTTTTTCAACTCATTATAGTCCCAGCTTTCCAGTTCTTCAGCGTCAAGATGTGTTTTCATTGTTGACTCGGTTTCGCCGTCCTGTTTTGTGTCGGCGTCGGCCTGCTGTGTAGGCTTTCCGGCAGTTCCGGCATAGATAGCCACGCCCAGACGGACAAGGCGGTCGGCCTGTTCGTCGCTGCACTCAAAAGCCCCGTTTTCCGGGGTTTTAAGTGCGTGGCGATTCACGCCGTTGTCGTCGGTGTAGCAGATCCCGCAGCCTCCGCGGGTTACTCTGATTTTCTTCATGCTGCGCTCCTTTCTGCCGTGTTTACTCTGTCACGACTTTGGCTGCGATAAACGGGTTTTCATTATTTGGCATACACAGAGGCGCGGATTTCAGCGTCACCTCGCGGACGTCGTGTGTAGCGTCGCTGAGGTACTTCGGCACGTTGATACCGGTGTAAGTATGGAACTCTCCGTCTGCCTGCTCTACCTGAGTAATCGCGCCGTACACCGTGCGGCCTGCAGCCGGAGCGCCTACCGCAATAGTACCCGCCGGGATGTAAGGTGTCACGGTTCCGTCTACTTCGGTGTAGTTGTCCTCATAACTGATCACATCTACCATGTGTCCTTTGATATTCAGGCGGCAGATTTTTGCGGCTCCAGCAGGAAGGATCTCAGGATCTACGCCTCCAATCTGATAGTTGCGGTTGTCGAGCAGCTTCAGGATCCACTCGTTGCTCAGGATAATGTCGGCTACGTCAGGGGCTACAAGCACGTCTGTGGCCGGAAGCCCGCGAGTGGTCAGCATGGAAATCATGGCCGCCAGGTCGCTGATGATCTGTTTTCCGGATGTTTCGGTTGTGGTCCAGTCGTTGGATGGGGTATAGATTGCCGGGTTGCTGCTTCCGTCGTAATAGCGCACTTCGCGCTCCTCAAAATTATTGAAATCATCCACGTATTCATCCATAACACAGGCATTTGTAAAAATAACCTGTGCTGCCATGGCTTCTTTCCGCCGTGCATTCATACCTCTCAGTTCGTCCAGATCTCCAAGCGTGATCACTCCCTGCCGCTGCTCCGGCGTGAGAGTAGGGTAGAGAGCTTCACCAAAACCACGTTTCGTCAGGTCATCAATGGTGAGAGGGCGCTTCGGTGCGATATAGGACGGGGTGAATCGTCTCATGGTATATCCGTCCCGCAGAATTGTGATTCCGCCTTTTCTCGGCGCTACAAACGGAGACGCTTTTTTGTGCCCTTTTTTGTATTCCACCAGTACGTCGTTGGTTGCAAATACATCAGTCGCTTCATTGGTCGGGAAATATCGATCCAGAAGAAATGTGTGCAAAGGTGGAAGCTGCCGGACTGACGCCAGCAGTGTGTGAGTATCATAAAAATTATATGCCATTTATTTTTCCTCCTCTCAAATTTCTACAGCGTCAGAGATCAGAATCCCTACGCTCCGCAGCGCTTCCTTATCTGCCGCGCTGAACGTATATTCTTCGCCTCCCACAATTAACGCATTGCTGTTGAAGTGTCCGGTGCGGTACGCCACTGCCGTTTCGTCATTGGCAGTTCCTACGGTAACATCTTCAGCCAGCACACAGTTAGCTGTCAGTGTCTCATTTGATACGGCTGTCGTTCCGAGTATCACATATTTGCCGTCGCCGGCAGTACCGGTAGACAGCGCCAGCACAGTGCCGCGTTTGTAAGTGGTTTCTGCAGATCCTTTGCGGATCACAACAGAAAACGGTTCGGCCGGAGGATATAAACCATTGATCAGGTTATCATAGCCGACGGTGCCGAGAGTTTCGTCGAGTCTCTTACTCATTTCTGTGTACCTCCTTTGCTCATGTTATAGGCGTTTACTACCGCCTGTATGTCTGCCGCGTCCTGTTCTTCCTTGGTGGCAGGTGTGCCACCGTTCGGAGCTGCGCCTACTTTGGCGGTGCCGGACGCTGCGCCGTCTGCCGTGTAGTTTGCGAGAAACTGCTGGCCGGACGCCGCGCTCTGCTGCATAACACGGAAGCAGAGCTCCTGCGCTGTGCATGGCTTGTCTCCGTACTTGGCGTCATGGACAAGCTGCTGGTCCGGAATAGAAGCGGCGATCGAGTCGATGTCCGCAAGGCGCTGCCGCTCTGCAGTTACGGCGTCGGTTGTCCGGGTCTGTGCTTCATTTCTGACTTCCTGTTCAATCTGGTTTACCAGATCCGGCTCCTGCGCCCTTAATTCTTCAAGTGTCATGTGGTTTTTACCTCCTTCTGTATTTGTTTTGGCCTTGTTGATTGGCCGTTTATTTAACGCCGGCCGCTGCGCCGGCGAAGCACTTCTCCGGGTTGGTATAGATCCCGGTACATTGTGCAATCCTTCAATGTTGTGGCTCACACCGTTGACATAGAGGATTTTCCGATCTGAGCTCATGCTCATGTCTGGTTCTTTCTCGTCCTCCTTTAAGGTGTCCGCGAAGCCTTTGTCGAGAGCTTCCCGGCCGGTCATCCATGTTTCTTTTGTCATCATGCTGCGCAATGAATCAACGCCAAGACCGGTCTTTTCGTCATAGATTTCAGCGACAGCTCTCTCGCTGGCATCCATCCCTTTAATGAGCTGCTTCATGTCCTGGATATTCAGACTGTCCCAGAGCATTACGCTGACACCGTGGATCATGATGAGGGATCCAGGGTAGACGGTGACTGTGTTTCCGGCACACATAATCACACTGGCCGCACTGGCAGCGATTCCTTCCACGATAACATTCACGTCGCCGCTGAGCGCTTTCAGTGCGTTGTGGATTGCAATTCCGGTATACAGGTCACCTCCGCAGCTATTAAGTTTTACGGTGATGTGGGCTTTATCTTTGACGGCCGCCAGGTCTTCCATGAATCCTTCCGGTGTGATATAAAGTCCCGGTTCCGGTTCCCCTGACCACCAGTCAATCGGCTGCTGGCTCATAACGTCGCCGTAGAGTGTAATCTCTCCCTCGTCTTCGCTGATGCTTGCCACATTCCAGAATTTTGTCGCTGCGACTGTAGGGTCCGCTGCCGGCGCCGGCCCCATATAAAGCGTGTGGGTTTTACTCATTTTTTTCTCCTTCCTGCATGGATTTTATGGATTCTTTTATAGCTTCATTTATGACCATGCTCCTGAATGCCTGTATTCCTTTTCTCCTTGCATTGTCTGGGTTGTGTGGATTGTTGTCTTCTTCTCCGGTTTTGGCACCTTCCTGCGTCTGCGCCGGTTCTGTGCCGCTTCCTGACTGGTGCGGATCCGGAGATTGTCCGTTGAGCTTTTCATTTTCACGCTGGAGCTGTTCAACGTTGGCATCCCACTGTCCGCCATTGAGGCGGATCGTGCTTTGCTCATGGGTGGAATATCCTTCGCTGCAGGCAAGTATTTCGGCAGTGATTTCTTTCACCGGATCCAGCTGCCCCTGTGACGGCCCCAGCCATTCGCTGCCGAGGTACGCTGCCCGAATTGTTGGATTATCAAAAAAACCCGGGGCGTAAATTCGTCCTCGGGCGACTGCTTCGCTCATCCATATTTCATAGATGGGCCTGCAGAAATCATCTGCCAGCCATTCCCGGCGCATCCGGAACGCTTTCCACGCTTCCAAAAGGGCGGCGCGGCTTGCAGAGTATGAGCTATTAAATTGTTTCAGGAGGAGATCGGCCGGTATTTCCAGGGCTGCGCCAACCTGGGCGCTGATAGCGTCCATGAAGGCATCAAAACCGCTATTTGGGTGCGTTGGATTTGCAAACTCTACGTCTTCGCCAGGTTCCATGATGTTTACCTGCCCAGGCCCCATGCTATAGTCGTTTGGCCCACGTGGTTCCTCCGGTACGTCCGGCCCCGCCGGTCCCGTTTCGTTGAACGGATTCTCGTCTGTAGGCGCAGCTGTCTTTATGAATGCGGTGAAAAATGATTCAATGACCGCTGCCATGAGCTCCGATTCTGTATACCTTCGCATCTGCAGCAGTGGTTCAATAACCTGCGCCAGATAACTTACTCCACGGTACTGATCCGGCCGTTCTGAATCCATCACATGAATAATATTCGGAAGGCCGGTGTGTTCCTGGTATGCCAAAACCCGTGTCCATTCTGTCACGGGCGCGCCGATCTCGAACGGATAGTTGCTCCGTATGTGGTAGGCGACTATCATACCGCTGCTGTCAACTTCCACGCCGTCATAAATAAGATTTCCATTCTCCGGATTCTTTCCGGTGGTATATGTGATCGCTGTGCCGGTTCCGTTGGCTACGGGAGTTGCAATTCTGTCGGATTCGATCAAATGTATCCGCAGCGAATAGGGTAGCAGGAGAGTAGGAGAGTACTGTTTGATGATTCCTATACAATCTCCTGACAGCAGCCACGATATGAGCGTCAGCTGCTGGAGCCCGTAAAAATTATTCATGCCTGTGGCATCGCAGGCACGTTTATCCCCTGCCCAAAGATTAAACTCCCTCTCTGTGTCTTTCTGCCATTTTTCTGCCTGTTCCGGGGACAGTCCCAGTACTTCCCGGTCAATTCGGCTTTTGAGTCTCAGCCCGACGCCGACTACGTTTGTACGGTTTGTTTTTACCGCCGATGTAGCAATGGGGGCGGCCATGTATAGCATCCGGGACCGCTGCCTGAGAGTAAAGTTATTAAAATCAATATCCTCGTGAGCAGATCCGCTCGGTGCATTGAATCCTTTTACTGCCCGTTTTCTCCAGCTGGCGCCGGCCTCTCCGTATCCCTTGTTATGGGGGCGCGCGCTGGCAGGCAGATACATTCCTGTTTTTCTGTCGTACTTGATTTTTCTCACCTTCTTTCATATTTTTCCCTTTACCAGTCGCGAGGTATGACGCCCAGCGCTTTACGTGGCGCCCGCCCCTCCAGTTCAGCCTCCAGCTCCCTGATCCGGGCGCGGAGTTTCTCGATCATGTCCTGTATGTCCTTCAGGGCCGTACTGTAATACTGAATATTCCGGGAACCGATTCCATAGCTTTGCACGCCGTTTTTGGCAAGCATGTCGGCTTCGCGGTCCAGATATAAATTAAGACGCCTTTTGGCATCTTCTAATTCCTGCTGTATGATGGTTTTGCTTCTTGGCATGTCTCCTCCTTACCAATCATCAAATATGTTCTGTTTTTTTCTGCTGTGCTTTCTTACCGTAGCTTTTGGCTTTGGTTTGTCAGGAAGGTTTTTCAATCGCCGTTCGACGGCTTCCATGTCGGGGTTTAGGATCCGGAAGCCAGCAAGGGCATAGTTCCTGCAATCCAGTGCCTCATTTCGTTCGTGTCCGGGAATTTTCACCCATGACCATTTATTCCCGCTTTTGGTGCGTGACATCTCGAGACGCTCCGATAACAGTCCGTTGAAATAATAGGAATCATATCCATAATATTCTCCACGAGGGAAGTGGCAGTATTTTGCTCCCGGCTCCTGAACTTTGACATTTGACATGATGATTTCTTTCCCGGCATCAACGCCAAGAACGTACAGCCAACAGGTTATTTTTTTATTTGCACGGGTAGCGACCTTGGTTGGCGGCCGAATAAACGGTATCCCATCGCCGCCTTTTCCTTTAATGGCAAAAACCCGTTGATTCTGCCGCTGCCGGCATCTCTGATACACTTCTTGCGTATAACCGCCTCCGGAGTCTACACAGGTGATTGAAATGCGAAGCCCCCGTTTGCTGTCTTTGAAATAATAAACATGATTAACTACATCATCGAGTTGCTGCCATACATCGTCGGTGTCTGGCTTTCCCATGATGTAGCCTTTTTTTATGCCCCATGTTTCTCCGTAATGTCCGTGTCCGACGACTTCGTATTCTAAACGGTTGCCCTGCGTATCGACTCCGCAGGTAAGGACCAGAACGCCTTCTGGAAGTTCCACTGGCGTTCCATTGGTATTGGTGCCGTAATCCTCCCGCCGGGCCATCATGGTATCCTCGTCGACAAGATCGCCGCGGTCTTCCCACAGTTCGCCAAGCATTGTGTTGAATACAACTTTTAATTTCTGCGGATCGTCTTTGGCCTGCAAAAATTCAAGGACAATTTTCTTCCATGGTGTCCAGGGAGAGGAGAAGGCGTTGAGCCAGAAGGAACGCACGCCGGCGTTATAGGCGTCCGGATTTTCCGCAATCCACTTAGCAGGCTGGCGCCTCATGGTTTCTTCGGGTACGGCGCATCCGCAATGCGGGCAGGCCCACGAGATAGCTCCGTCTACACTGTATACCTTTTTCCCGCGCACCTTTTTGACAGTATGCTGATAATGAATCCGGTCAAATGTAATCTCACCATACTCGCCGCACTCCGGGCATTTATGGCACCATCGTTCCTGTGTTCCTCTGTAGTAACTGTTTTCGATGTTGGAAAATCCCTTTATGGTCGGCGTCGATACTTCTACCGCCTTGGCATTGTAGAATGTGGTCTGTCTGGCTTTGGCCAACGCCCACGGATCACCTTCAGTTCCGGCGCTGATCGCCCAACGGTCTCGCTCATCTCCGATGATATATCTGGCCGGCGTCGATGCCAGGGCGGATGCACTGTTGGATCCTGTGATGGTCAACATGCCTCCCGGGAATGATTTTTGGAGGATTGTATTTCCTGAATCTCTGGTTTTAATGTCGGATACCTTTTCTTTCAGAACCTTGCTGTCGCGAATCATTGGCGCTATACGAAGCCTTGAAAATTTTCTGGCATCATCCAGCGTCGGCTGAATGAAGAGAATGGAACCGGGGTCCTGGTCAATGATATATCCAATAATATTTAGTTCCAGTTCTGATTTTCCAACCTGCGACGCAGCCACCATGACGATTTCGCGTACTTTTGGATCCGTGAATGATTCCATCGGTTCTTTTAGATATGGTGTCCGTGCAGTCCTCCACGGCCCGGCTTCTGCGGATGTTTCCGGCGATAACCTTCGATGTTTGTCAGCCCATTCGGCCACTGTCAAATCTTCCGGCGGTTGAAAATGCTGTACGGCTTTTCTTATGGCCGCATTTAATTTGCTGACAGATTTTCTACTCGTCTGCCTCTTCATCGGCAGTATCTTCCCATCCTTCACGGTCCCTTACTTTCCGCCGGTATGATTCGGGATCATATTCATAACCTGCAAGCTCATTGAGGATTTTGTGGCACTCGGAACGAATGATTGCTGACGCTTCTGCGGCGCTGCCTGCCTGTGTAACATCCATGGCAAGGCGCCCGGGCAGGGCCATAATCATGCTTCGGACCGTATAGACGAGATTATTTGTCATGTCTTCCACGTCTTCGCTGCGATGCATCTTTCCTTCCAGTTCCCGGAGCTTCATTTTTTCAATTTTTGCCTTGCTTTGTTTTAGATCGGCTTCTGCCCGCAGCTTATCGGCTTCGGCTTTCACCACGTCCACGGCTTTTTCCCGCCCGGTGGCGCGATCCCGCAGATACCGGATGTATGCTTTGATTGTCGGCAGCAAATCAAAACGGTAAGGGCGGAGCGATGCCGCGGGAATAATTCCTTCTTTTGCCAACTGCTGCACTCGCCGTACATCCAGATCAAAAAGTTTGGCTATAACTTCTGTGCTCTGCAAATTTTGATTCTTTTTTTCATCCATCGCCCCACCTCCTTCCTGCTTATTTTGCGAAACGAAAAGGCCTGAAAAAAATTTTCAAAATCTAGCCGTGCTTTGGGCTCGCCAGCACCGCAGGCCTATTTCAGCTTTCACAGTACCTTTTCCATATCTTCGTTTGGTTATCGCTGTTTTTTTGTCACTTCATTGCTCGTTCTATGTGGTGTTTAAATCTTTTGCTTATATTTTCGTTGATTGTCTCATTAATCGTCTCGCGAGCTCTTCCGTCAATCATCTGAGGGACGGACAGAGTGCGTATTGCCTCGATAGGTGAACGTCCATCTCCAGTTCGCTGATACGGAAGTATAACTCCGCCTTGCCCAGCTGTCAGGAATGTATCGCTGCCCATGGCTACACGCTGTCCTTTAATTATGGTTGCCTTGATGGTATACTTTCGTGGCGGCCTGTTCATAGCTACAGGAGATCCGTCGGCTATCAGTTGCCCTGGTATTCGAATCGGTTTCTTTTGCTGTTTATCCGGCCGATTTTTTGGGCTCATTTTAAAATGAATCGGTGTCAGTGTCCTTCCCTTATACTCCAGCGTCGCGCCGTCAACAGATATTCCAGCAACATGAATTGAAGTCTTTCCACGCTTTGGCTTTTGGGCCGCGTCCTTTATTGCTGCGGTATCTACTCCGTAGTGCTCTCGGATTCCTTTTGATACCCATCCAGGAGCTCTACTTGCATAATCTGATACCGTATTCTCGATTGCTTTTTTACTTCCTTCACTTAATTTGTTGAATTTTTTTATAGCACTATTAGACATTGTGAAGGATACAGAGAGGCTTCCACGATGATATTTTCTTTTCCCAGCTTTAAATATATCGCTCACGTTTTTCCTCCTTTCCGAAATAGAAAAACCGCCCGGAATATTTTTCTTCCAGACGGTTATCGCTATTATAATCTACCACATTTCTTTTATCCCTTTCAATCCCTTTTTATCCCTTTTTGTCCCTTTTTATCCCTGGTGGATACGATAGAAGGATAGAAGAGGAGAGAAGCATCCTCCCGCTGCCTATGCCTCCATCTGTTTCTGTATGCGCGTCAGGGTCTGCAGCGCTGATCCATGGATTTTGAATATACGTTTCATATATTTATCCACTTTATCTATGTAGTCAGGGTTGGAAGAGTAGAGTGCATCGCATATAGGCCGCCATTTCGCGTTATCAAAATATCTCATCTCTATAACAGTTTGCTCGTCTGGGTCTTGCATTCCCTTGACCAGGCGCTCCAGTTCTTTGCGTTCCTCACATTCCCGTCGTGTCATGTCTTTGATTTCTGATTTCAATTCTTCTTTTTGGACAATCTGCCGTTCAGTTTTACTGCATCCATCGCCGCTGCTTCCCGGCATTCCGGAAAGATTCGGAGAAGAAGGGGAACCTGTGATTGATTCCAGATAAACCAGTCGTTCTATCTTATTGTCGAGCCGGCGCTGCAGGGCTGCATAATTTTGCAGCCGTTGTTTTATTGTGTCGGTTTCTTTCGCCTGTTTTTTGTGTTCCATGGGCTCCGCCTCCCTCTTATTCTCATTTACTTAAAAATCCCTTCAAATACCTCGCTGGGCTGTTCGACTCCTTTTCTTATAAGCCGAATCTCGGTTGTTTCCCCGGTGGTTTTTATGTAACGCTTCACGATTGTGTCCACAAATACAGGCTCCATTTCCATGAGAAACGCCTGCTGCCCGATGCTCTCGGCTGCAATCAGGCTTGTGCCGGATCCTCCGAAGGTGTCGAGGACGCCCTCAGCCCACCGGGTGTTGTCCAGCAATTTCTCCAGTATTTCGACGGGTTTCTGCGTCGGGTGCAGCTCATTTCCGGAACGTGTAGCCTCCAGCACGTTGCCGTAGCCTTTGTGATTGTCCCATTTCGGTTTGGTTCTATGTGCGAACATGATAAGTTCATGCTGTGTTCTCCAGCCGCTACCCATTCCGATAGCTTTTTTATTCCATACAATCATATTTCTGACGCCCAGCCCGGAACTTTCCACAATATCAAAGAGGTAGTTCCACATTCTCCAGTCCGTAAAGATGTAGGCCACAAGTCCGTCAAAATTTTGGAGCACTTCGCGCATAAGTGCCTGATACCCACGTGTACTGAGCGTGTCGTTTGCTATAGTAACGGCCTTTCCGTCTTTTCTCTTTGTTCCTATGCTCCCGGAGGTTCGTCCACACTCCTGAAATCCTCCGGAACAGTATGGCGGATCAGTGAGCAGGATCTCCGGGTGAGCTCCGTTGAGCAGCAGATCCATGTCTGCACGATTTGTACAGCTTCCGCACATAACACGGTGGCGCCCGATAATCCAGAGGTCGCCTTTCTGAGATATGATAGTCTCTGCTTTTGGCGTTTCCGGTATGTCGTCGGGCTCACTGAGGTCATTGTGAAGAGCTTCGGACAGGGCAGCGACGAGGCTTTGCACCTCGCCCTCCGTGTATCCAGTCAGTTCCATGGGAATCTCTCCGGTGTCTATGTCTGCGAAAATATCAGCCAGCAGTTTATTGTCTGTCTCAGCCAGCTCTGCGATCCGGTTGTCTGCTACCAGATCGGCGTATTCCTCCGCTTCGTTGGTGTAGTTCTGGTAGTCTACGGGTGCCTGCTTCATGCCTTCCAGAAGGGCGGCAGAAAGGCGTCCGTGACCTTTCACAATAAAGCCGGAACGTTTGCTGACTGTAATCGGCTGCCGCCACCCGGTTTGCCGGATAATGCGGCCAAGTATTTGGATTTGGGTGTCTGGGTGCTGATTCGGATTTTTCGGGTTTGGCACCAGGGCTGTTATGTCTACAATTGCATCGTGGGCACAAAATACAGGTACTCCATCAGCATATGCTTTTGGCTCTGCATTTGTTTTATATTCTGTTTTATTCATTCTTGTATCGCTCCCTCAACCATTCTTTTTGTGATTTGCCTTCTCAGCCGATTGTCAGTCGCTCCGTTTTCCCGCCTTACCCCGTATTGTGCAGCGAGTATATCAATTGCCTTCCATGCCGCTTCCGGCGGCATCCATGAGCGAACTGCTGCTTCCTGGCGTTCTATACATTTCTTGGCGTTCTTATAATTTTTTAATTGCTGTACTGGTCTGAACATTTATTTTCTCCTTCTCTGCTCACGATTTTTCTTCGGTTGTGTTCGTTTCGTGGGGTATGATGCCAGCAAATCATCGGCAATCGCACATTCCGTGCAAAGGAACGATACTCCTTGTGTCCGCTTGAGCGTATCAGCAATCGGCATTTTCCAGCATTTCTGTCCGCACTTCGGGCAGCTTATCGGCGTCCAGTCCGGGTGTTTGGCCTGTGTGTCCCCGTTCAGGTTTTTGTCCAGCGGGAGACAAAGAACGCCTCCTTTGTCAGTAGGTTTTCTAGGTGATAATTCCATTATGTTGTCCCCTTTCTTTTTCGTATGTCTACGGCCAGTTGAGCAGCCAGAATCCCGCTTTGTGTCAGTTCCGGGTTTTGGAATCTATATTTTTTCCGGTTCAACTCCAGATTCACATCGCAGGTTATGAGAGCGAGATTATCAATGGATACGTTGTCTTTGTTGCCGTCCAGGTATGTTACGATTTTCCCTTCCGGAATTTTCCCTTTCTCCCTTTCGTATACGAGCCTGGCTTCCAGTTCCCATTGATCCGGTTCTCCGATTTTTCTTACGAGATACCCATCTGTCGTATGTCTGAGTGTCCCAACCTCCATATGGTTGTGCGGAATATGTCCTTTTTTAAACTGTGTTTTTTGACTATTCGGATGTGACAGCATCTTTTTCCCTTTAGTGGCAGGTATGTGCCCTTTTTCAAATCGTCCTGTTAAACCAGAACTTATCTTATGGTTCCTTTTGAAATTTCTCATCTGTACGGCTGTTACAGAGGTTCCGAATAATTCGTTGCATCGGTCAGCCATTTCCTGGTTTCCGACTCCTCTGGCGTTTTCTTTTACATATTCCATCATTTCCTGCGGAAATTTTGTTGTAGTGCCTTTCCGTACCCCTGGCGTTGTCCCGCTTTTAATGCTATGATTTCCTTTATAGGCTTTTACTTTTGATTCAGTGAAATAAAATCCAGAATCATTGAAACGGTCATTTAACATAGCGGTAAGCTCTCGTGTGGTCCTTCCTTTCACATTGCTTTCTATAAATTTTTTTATTTCATCAGGATATCTTTTCATTATTTCACTTCCAGCATAGATGGTATATGGCGGTCCGTTTGACTTCCGTATCCGTACTCGTCCATATGTTTGATGGCCTTTAACTGCACATCTGCATTTTCGATGATTGTGTCCGCTATTTTTGTTATGGCTGCGCAACGCTTGATCTCTGCGTCCAGCGCTTCACCTGTCAGCTCTTCATCATTGATTCTTTCTAATGCTTCAAACAGGTGATTATTAAGATCAGTCAATGTATTTTTCATGGTTCCTTCCTTTCTGCCTCCAAGGTAATGCCTTCCAATAATTTCAATATACCGTTTTGGTATTGTATCCGGTACGGCTCCAGCTCGCAGAGTTTCATATGTTTGTGTCCATATAGCTGTTTCATGTTTTTCCATACCTTCCATGGTACCCGGAAGAAATGATCTAATCCGATATTTACCATGACGAAGGCGGCAGCCCCCAACCGGTCATGTTCTTCCAGGCTGTCTTGTTGCTCCCGGGTGAGCCTTTCAAAGTCTATTTGCTCTTTATTTGTGTGCTTTGCTTCGAATACGACGGCGCGGCCGCCGATGAGTGTCCCTTTGAAGTCTGGCTGTCCTGCTTTTGTGTAGCAGGCGAGGAACTGTCCCTGTCGGTTTGGTGCGCGCAGCGGGCGCATTGGTTCCGGTGTTTTCTCCACGAATGCGAGTCCTTTGTGTTTGTACCAAGCTAAGCTGGAGGAGATAAGGTTTTCAAAATATTCTCCTTCCCGGCGGCTTTGCTTGCCGCGCTGGCTGCGAATTGTATTGCGGATGGCGGCAGCAGCGGTCGGATCAGGGTATCCCTGGCCATTTCTCCCTGGTATGTATTCCCAGCTCATGATAAATACTCCGTTTTATATAATGTTTTCAGATCCTCATACTGTCTTAGGATTCCTTCGTGGATTTGGATCAGAAGCTTTATATCCGCTGCCGTGTATGCCTTTCCATTGATCTTCACTGCGCCGAAGTCATCAATGGTCCCCGCCGGCGCTGGCGGGAATTCTGCATACGGCAGAAGATCATCAGCTTTTAACCATGTTTCTGATCCAGATGCTGTTTTTACTTTGCAGTCGCCGTTGATTTCTTTTTCTACGTTTACCAAAACAAATGCTTTCTTCATTTTCCTTCACCTCTCCCTTGTTTTCACATATCCAGCATATTTGTCTTCCTTCCGGAATGATCTCTCCGCAACACACGCATCGATTATCCGTTTTTATCGCCTTCCTTTCTTCATAAAGTTCTGCAGCATTCGGTCTTTCCATTTCTGCCGTTCTTCCCAACTCCCCCATTCCAGCCGACAGCCGCATTCAAAACAGAATTTCATATAATCCCTTACTATGTTCTCGCATTTTGAACACTGTCCTACTCGGTATCCTACAGGATGGTATATCTCAAGCGGCTTTACTTTTACCGGTGTATCCCGCCGCCGCAGCTTGGCCACCTCCCGGTACTTCTCTGAGTACAAGCGGTCAAGCTCCCGAATCCGTTCCGGAGTGAGGCCAGTGCCCTCGTACTCCCCTAAACGTGTGAAACATTCCTGTATCACACAATTTTTACAATCTGATTCGCAAACACTATCACACGGTTCGCAATCATCTGCTCTTCCGAAACGATCTATTGTGCATGTTTTCTTTGGCACGAACATTTCCTCATACTTTACCATTAATCTTTCCATAGTCATTCCTCCTCTGAACGATTATCCTGTGTAATCCTCAAATTTTTTACATGCCATAAATGCATATCTGCTATTTACCCATCTCTGTACCCGAACAAGAGTATCCTTCTTTTTTCTCTTATATTTGTCGTATATCATTACATACGGGCTGTATCCCAAATCCCTCAAAGCATAAATTCTTTCCAAATCCTGTTCTATCGTGGTGTTATATCCGGTAAGTACATAAACCGTCATTTTTCGATAATCCCAGCCGGTCAGTTCTTTAAACATTCTGAATTTGGGAATAATCTTATTTTTATCCTCGTACCGGTCCCAGGCGAAATGAATATTTTTAACTTTGATGCGCTTTATCATTTCAGCTTTTTTATCCGTCATGAGCCGTATGTCCACGCCCTGCGAAAAATCTACCCAAGCATTAGAATCAATCAACTGTTGCAAAATATCTTCCCATTCTGGGCAGGCTATTGTGTTTGGATCAAGAAGAACAATATTTTTCTGACCGTGCCAAAACTCCGACAGATCAGCGACTTTCTGGCTTCTGCGGCCCTCCTTTTTGCCCACGATACAAAATCCACAACCTCTCGGGCAGCCACGGCTTAAAAAACCGTAAGCTGTGTCCTTTGTACGCTCCGGATATAGGCTATAATCCGGGTAAACGTGTTCAATCTCCGGAGGCAGTGGCTGTCCGCCATCTGGATAGTAATACCCTGTTCCTCCACGGATAATCTCGCTCGCATTTACTGGGTGCAGATAATCCGGTGTAAACGTAAACACTTTGCTCATGTATACCTTATCGTATGGATATTTCCAGGCCAGTAGCGGATTATACCACTCTACGTCATCACCGTTTCTTTTGTGATACGCAGATAATTTCATCAATGGCAGATTAAGAAAATTATGTCCATCTACATCAATCAGTCCAATTTTCATACAATCCCTCCCGGAAACTTTTCCAGGTAATCCGCCAGTTCTTTATAATTCTCATCCCTTCGTGGATGTACTTTCAGCGCCATGATGTTGTTTCTCCACATGATCGTTCCATCTTTCATGATGAATGGTCCATCCGGCAGGGTTTCCCCCTGATTTTTATCTATTTTGGATGGATCTATCAGCTTCAAGATATCCTCATAGATTGGATAGATATTTCTTTCATCATCCTGCAGGAGCCTTACGCGTTCATCCTGCGACGTTGTGAGGGTGATCCGGCTGATACCAACAAAATCAGTGTCTATATTCTGGATATCAACGTCTTTCAGAGCGAAGCTTCCCTGATTTCCTGTTTTGGATATATTGGCGCCGGTTCCTTCTTTCGGGAGCTCTCCGGTAAATTCGATGATCGCGGCAAGGTTTTCTTTGTTGATTTTCCCATTCTTGACAGCTATCATCCAATATGCCCCGGCTATGCGTGTGTCAGAGTCAGAGCAGAATACTTCGATGCCTCCGGAATTATATTTTTCTTTCAACATTTTTTTTGAACTGAGTCGTTTTTAAAAACATTTTGATACCTCCATTCTTTTTTAGTTATCCACATATTTATCCACATTTTATCCACATCCCTCCTTTTTTGGTTGTGTCCGCCTCATCCTGATCTGGATGTAGAATTGTGCGTTGCAATCATTGAAGTAGACGCTGCTGTGAGAGTATGTATATCCGTCATATCGCCGTATTCCGCTGCGCAGTCTGGCGTTATTCACATATTGTTCGATGTAATCTCTGTCCCGTACCATTCTCCGGATATCTCTTGCTTTTGTCTGATGATGCTTCTTCTCAGGAGGCCGCTCCAGGTTTTTACTTCCACTCCAACGCTTCTTATACTTCCGCCGGCGGGTGTCAGCTTTTTCTTTGGCGGTGTAGAATGCAGCGCCCTGGATTCCATCTTCATCCTTTTCGATCCGCCGGCATTCATTTCGGCCGCCATGCTTCCATGTCTTCATGACTGTTTCCAGGTCGAGGAGACTGTCCATGAATAAATGGTGATGGATCCGCACTACCTCGCCGTCTTCACTGACTTCCTCTGTGACATACAGATATTTTGCGTTTGGGATTCCCCGCCGGCGCCGCTTTCCATTTATATTTCGAATAAATTTCTGCATGTTTTCGAGGGCTTCATCCATCCCGGAAGGTTCCCTGGTATAGGTCAGGGTGATCCAGAAATCTCCGTTATGAAAATTATGCTCGCATAACCTCCAGAACTTTTTCCTGCTGTTTTTTCCATTCAGCTTCTTTTGCATTTCCTGCTGTTTCTTTTTGTCTATAGGCTGAATCCCCATCGCTTTAGATTGTTTCCGGGTAAACTCCGGGTAGATTTCTATTTCCAACTGATCTCCGGAATATATTTCTTTTGTAGCGTAGATCCCCTTGACTTTCCCGTCCAGCAGAAGGCGCTGTATGAGATATTCATCCCAGTCTTCCAGACTTTGGGTGTATGAGGACTCATAATCATAGTCTATGTAACGTGCCCTCGTTCGCCTTCCTTTTTTTATTCTTCTGGAGAGATATGATGAACTGTTACTATTAATTACAAGCCCTTCATTGTTCTCTGTTTTTCCTGTTTTCACCATTTTTTTCATTGCACGACCTCAAAACTATTGATTTTATTCTCCGCAGATAGTACAATGTAAATGGTTTTGTTTTGACTATCTACAGTCACGCGGGGGATGCGTTTTATTTTCGCATCCCCTGTTTTTATCTATCAGCTTCGCCGGCGAAGAATGTTCGATTTGCCCTTACCTCCACGGTCTTGTGGTTTTTCCCTTCTTCATCGGTCCATTTCCTTGCAGTGATCCTTCCTTCTACAACGATTTGTTGGCCTTTGGAAAGGTATTTGCTGCAAAACTCCGCTGCTTTATCCCAACATACGACAGGAATAAAATCCGGAGGAGTGTCTTTATTTTTGCTCGGCGCCTGCACCGCCAGATCAAATCGGGCAACCGGCACCCCGTCGGCTGTGTATCTGATTTCTGGATTCTGGGCCAGTCGACCCAGGAGCCCGACATGGTTATACATTTTGTTGTTCCCCTTTCTTTTCTTCATCTAAGTATCTGCATATATTGTCATATTGAGTTCTGGTCATCATATGAGGATCCGCTTGTCCATACTGATTTCTTATCATTTCATTTATTGATTCTTTCTGATATCCTGCGTCTTCCCCTTTTCTGTACATTCTATTCAACTGCGCATCGGTGAGAGGATTCCTGGCGGTTCCACGTTGCCCGGATCCGTTAATTTCAGGATCTTCCTTTTTCTTCGGATGTTCGCTTTTTTCTTCTGTGTCTGTTTTCTCAGATTTATTTGATTTTGTTATCTGAATAAAAAACTTTTTGGAAAGATAATCCATCATACATGATTCCCATGCCTGGCTTTTTGCTGCATCCGGCCCCGATCGACTGATTCCTATAGCATGTATATAGGATTCTGCGGTATCTTTTGGTCTTCCGGCATTGATCCATACAATGTTTAAAATAGATTCATATATCCAGATCATGTGTTTTTCCCCTGGATCGTTTAATGTGCGTATTCCGTAATATTCCGATTCACTGACTTTTTCATTCCTTATGTATTCTTCCTCGATTATTTCAAAATCAATTCCGACAGAGCACATGGCAGGGAGTAGTATCCGGTATATGCCATTCAACGATTTAAAAGTGGTGTTTTGGCTTTTGGATATGTGTTTCCTTATTTCTACGAACTTTTGCTGAAGGTTCAATGTTTTATTGGGTTCATCTCTTTTCGGCTCTTTGATTTTTTCTTTTTCGTCAGTCATCATCTACGCTCCATATTTTTTTGTTCCAATGGTGATTTGGGTAGTTACCGTGATTGTGTGTCCGGCAAGTTCCGTAAGGGATTCCGGTAAATGATCGGGGCATGAAGTTTCAATCTTCGGTGCCGGATCCAGATTATCAGATTCGCCAGAGTACCGGACAAAAGCGGAGCGGAAGCCGATGCCCGTGTCGGAGCTGGAACGGGAGTAGTTGCCGTTGAGGTAGAACACGCCCGCGTTCGTGCCGCTGTTCCAGCAGCCCCCGCGAAACACGCAGCGCTCGCCGTTGGTGTCCAGGAAGAAATATTCTTCACTTTCATATCCGGTCGCAGGATAGAGTCCGAGCTCGATCAACTTATCCGGGACATCCATATCTTCACGCTCATAGAGTCCGCAGAAAGGAACGCAATCGTAATCTTTTTCTTCTGGCGCGGTCGGCTGGAGCATGATGTTTCTGTCCTTTACATTGTAGTAAACGGGATCTCCGTCCGGTGTATATATCGGCCTCCATTCCTTCGAGTCTGGAGACTGATCCGCTCCTGCTGCGGCCCCGTTGTCTGGAATCACCTGCACCTGCCCATCTACAAAACGAACACCGCCTACATGTTCCCAGATGTTTCCGCACATATCAGATACCCCCGCTGCGGTTCCGTCATGATTCCACTGTATCGGGCCGGAACCCGCCAGTGTTTTGCCGTTGCTGTTTTGGCATATAATACCTTTCTGTTCCGGGTGGCTATGGCTTTTGCCGCTGCCAGTGTTCCCGGTCGGCATGGTGTTGTCCTCCCAACTCTGGCGGGCCAGTGCTGCCCACTCGTCGTTGGTGATAAGGTGCCAGCCGGGGCCTTTGCTTTCGCAGAGTTTGATCGCCTCATCGAAATCAACATTCACGGCCGGTTCCTGAAATGGGAGAGAGTATGGCACTCCGTCAATCAGAGTATTTGGATATTTACTGATCGCGTATTCTTTTACTTTTCTTCCTTTTAAAGTGTCCGGAAGCCCGAGTTCCTCCGGAGAGAATGTAACCATAATATCTGGCCGTCCTTTGGCATCAAAAATAATTTCATTTCTCATATTTGAATCCTTTCATTATCTTTTTTAGTTTGTTCCTGTATGTCGGGCAGCGATATCCGTACCACGGAATAGCTGCGTATTTGCTGATATTCCATTTCCGCCCGCAGTCTATACAGGTTTCATATCGTTTTTCTATGCGCCGGGCAGGAGAGCGGGAGAGCGACGTTCTTTTGTTGCCAGCTTTCCTGCGTTTTTTCCTTCCGCTGCCGCATTCGTCGGAGATTTGCGGCTTTCGCAGTCACAGCGTTCTCCGTGGTCCAGGTGCGCCCCGCAGCGTGGGCATGTTCTGTACATTTTGCTCAATGTGTCACCTCCTTTTCTGTCGTTCCTTTTTCCACCGTTCAAAGTCGGCCTGCACGGCCGGGTCTTCAAACATCCGGTTGATGCAGCCGATCAGCGTCCTGCACATGGCGTCGGACTGGTGGGCCGGTATGGCGTCGGCATCTATATGTACGGTTTTCGGTGTTCTTGTGAGTACGCTTTTCAATGCTGCACCTCCTTTCTGGTGGTTTTTCTTTCCTTTGCTTCCGCTCCCTGATATACTTATTTCATCAATCTTGGCGGGTTGAAATAATAATAGAAGGGAGGGAAGAGGGATGCCTGGTAAATATTTTGTTTACGAAGATTCTCAGTCATTAGAGCTGCCTGAATTGGTCACTCGTGACAGTCTTGGTTATCTCGCCGTGCAGATTCTTGCGGCAAAGAATGACTTGTCTCAGGAAAATGATTATGATCATTTGATTCGTGAGCTTTACGATATTATTATCGAGCTCCAACAGGCGCATCAGCGCGTCAAACTTTAAGTTTTTAGGACAGGACTTCTTTTGCCGTTGCTTTTTTCAAGAAGTTCTGTTCTTTTTTTCTGAGATGTGTATCAAGCATGCCCATTATGCATCTGACCTGTCTATATGTCAGTCCTTCCTGTGCCAACAGGTTGATAATGTTCTGATAGATCTCATCGATTTTTCTGCGTTCCTGTTCGGTCATCGCTTTGTATCGCCTCCCTCTGCCACAAAGTCATTTGTGTCGTCTTGAATAAAATCCATTGGATTAATATCCAGTACCACACAGATACTCATGAGCTCATTGGCTCGCAAATCCCGACGCCGGCTGCGATCCCACACGCTGGCATACAGGGTGTTATAGTGAATTCCAGTTTTCCTGGAGAGTTCGGTCAGATTAATACGCTTCCTGCGCAGATAATCCCCGATGTTTTCTGTGATGTTGTTAATAATCATTTTCTGTTTCCTTTCTTAGACAATTATTTTTTATCTCCTGATAATTTTTTTGTTATTTTTATATTGTAAATATCTTCATATTGTATTAATATATTAAAAAAAGTATAAGGAGGTATTCGCATGAAAACTAGTTATTATCCACAAATTGATTCAAACATTTTCACAGATATTGACCACAAAACAATTCTTGAAATGGTCAAGATTGTCCAGGAACCCTCTTTTTCGTCAAATCTTAATAATTTGATGGCCCAGTTCGAAGAAATACAGGATGATCTTCTTGCTATGTCGGGAAATATTGCACAGCTTTTGAATCAATCGAATATTCAGGCTGTTATTTCATTAGTGAACGAACCGGATTTTATGAAAAATCTTTCTGATTCTATAGTTCAATTAAAAGCTGTATGTCAGGCACAAAGCAATGAACCGACTTCTATTAATAAGTCTGACCATGAAGAGTCCGATGATTCTGAGTACATAGAATTACCGAAACCCGTTGGTGACTTGCTTACTAGTTTTGATGAATCCATAGAAGTAGAGCGTTCTGGCCCTGATGCTATTGTTCGTATGAAACGTTTTTTTGCGAAAAAGGCATTACGTTTTATTTATGCGTTTATTATGGATGTCGCCCCTCTTTTGCAGGTATATTATTACCATGATATTGATGCTATATCTGATGCACAACAACACATGGAGATTATGCAGGAAGAGCGAAAACAAACAGAGGAAGAGCGAAAACAAACAGAGGAAGAAAGAAAACAAACGGCTATTCAACAAAAAATTTATGAGGCTATTACTGTTGATAACGTTTCTGATTTATCTTCGGAAAACTCTGATTGATTTCATGTATACTCTTCCGATATAAATACCGTAGGGCTTGCGGGGAAAAGCATCTGTTTTTCCCTGCAGGTTGTTTTATTCGCTCTCATTTGCAAAAAATGAGCAGCCATATTAAAACTAACCTGAACCTTATCTCTTTCAGTTCCTTTAATTCAGGAGAAGCATTTTCATATCCTCTTGAGCGGCATATTGTCTCAGCGATTAATATTGATATCGCCAAAACGATTGTGGATATGCTTCTAGGATTTAAAATGATTTCCATTAAACCATTCACTTTTCATCACCCCCTTTATCCCGTCTTTGCTTCGCAGATTCTCTCAGAATCCTGCTTGTCCATGGCGTCTCTGGCTTTCAAGATCTCGCAGTTGCTCAGGATGATCCGGAGCGAGATTTCGTCGAGTTGCTTCAATGTCTCTACTGTCGATGCAATCATTTTTTTCTTATCTTCGCTCAATGCTGTAATCGCCTCCTTCTATGTATGAAAATGAATAACCTGCCATCGTCAGAGCCGGGTGGTTGGTCACCGGCTGACGGCCATTTCTGACCGTTTCGGCTATTTTGCAACTGGTAAGGATTGCTTTGGTGTTCATATTGTTCAATCCTGTAATTCCGGAATGTTCTTCTTTTTCCATTCCCGATATTCTTCTTCGAGTCCGGCATCCTGAATAACCCGGAAGACAGAAGCGAACCTTTCTCTCTGCCTTTCCCGTTCTTCGTCCGTGTAATATTTTGACTTTGCCATGTTATAATAGGTTCTGAATTCTTCCTGTGTCCTGAAAAATAAGAGTTCTCTTAATTCCATTGTTTTCCCTTTCTCTGGATTTTTTAACTGACTAACATTGTCTTAAAATTACTTTGCTCGTCCTGTTTGTGACTATTATATGGTACAAACAGACTAAAGTCAAGCACAAATTGTCCTGTTTGTGACATTTTTGCTTTACTTTATTTTTTTCTCATGTTAAAATGCTTTTGAAAGGAGGTAGATCGATTGATACCTGATATTAATAAAAGATTAAGAGAGCTCAGGGAAAAAACAGGGAGAACACAAGAGGAATGGGCTAAAATAATGGGGTTATCCAGATCCGGGGTAACGTCAATTGAATCCGGGCAGCGGAATGTCACAGATAAGCATATAAAATTATTAACAGTCGAACCGATAGATGGAAAATATATAAATGAGAAGTGGCTCCGTACCGGCGAAGGAGAGATGTTCCTTCCAGTTCTGGAAGAAGACGAGATGGCTCTTTATGTATCCGAATTGTTGGAAGACGAGGGAGATAATCCGTTATACACCATCATTAAAGAAGTGATGCATACGTACAGTGAGCTGTCGCCAAAATCGCAGGAAGTTATCCGGGATGCAGCAGCGAAATTATTGGAAAATCTGAAAAACGCGGAAAGGGAAGACTAGTGCCTTCCCTTTTTTCTTTGGTGATTATTGATTAAGGTGTAGATTTTTTTTAAAAATTTTATATCAGAATCATCAATGTTATTAATCAACCTGATGATAGCATTTTTATAGTTATCCATGTGACCTCCCCTTTCCGCAAAAACAGCATCCGAAATCCCTTATCGACATTATAGAACATTTGTTCGTATTTTTCAATAAGGAATATATGAAAAACAACGCTTAGTATAATATTTATAAAAAGTATTACTTATAAATAATATAACACACTTATTTTTCTATATAACTGTAAAGTGTTGTCTGTCCGGTACTGTCGGACGCTTATTATTGTCATTTATAAGGAGAGTCGTAAAGATTAGATATTTTCGTATTGAGACCTTTGGCGATTTTCTCCATTGATCCCATTTTGGGATCAATTTTTCCGGAAGAGATATCAAATAAGGTAGATTTGCTGATCCCGGTTAGGATGGCAGCTTTTCGGTAAGAAATATGATGTTTTTTTAGATATTCGTGAAGTAATATTTTCATAAATGCATTTTTTTGTCCTTTTTTATCTATGATGTACAAATTAGTGCAATTTATGCATTACATTTATATATATCACGACAATATAAGACTACAAAATTTAATACCCCTATAATTCCTTTTGGTGTATAATAAATTCACATCTTATTCTCATTATGTAAAAATTTATTATCAGGAGGAAAGTATGGCAAAAGAAAAAACACCAAAAAAGGGCGGGGCTAAAAGGATTATTGTCATCGTCGTTGCTGTTATTATCGTGTTGGGAATTATCGGTTCGATAGGCGGCAATGATGGGTCTCAGCAAGCGGATAATTCTCAGACGACAGAAGTTGTTTCACAGACACCTGCAACAGAGGCGGATCAGGTATCAGATACACAGGAGACAACGACAGCCGCTGCAACAACGACAGAGAGCGCGGCTACCCTCGGAGAAAGTAACGCTTTGGACTCCGCTATGTCCTATCTCAATTTCATGGCTTTTTCAAAAGAGGGATTGATTCAGCAATTAGAATATGAAGGTTATTCCAACGAAGAAGCGAAGTATGCAGTGAAAAATTGTGGTGCTGACTGGAATGAACAAGCTCTTGAAAAAGCGCAGGATTATCTGGATACTGGTTCATTTTCTTATGAGGGACTGATTGATCAGTTAGAATACGAGAAATTTACAACAAAGCAGGCGACATATGGCGTAGATAATTGCGGAGCCGACTGGAACGAACAGGCTGCTAAGAAGGCCCAGAGTTATCTGGATACTGGTTCGTTTTCTCGTGAACAGTTAATTAATCAGCTGGAATACGAGAAATTTACAACTGAACAAGCTGAATATGGCGTGAGTCAGGTGGGATATTGATAATTGAAGGAAATAATATGATTGGATAAGGTGCAAGGCTCCGGCAATACTCAATTGTTCGGAGTCTTCGTTTTATCATTTTGAACTTTGGAGGGGTTTTATGGGATTATTTAATAAGTTAAAAGGAAAGATAGATATTTTGGTTGAAAAGCTTGATATTCCTCAAACCGAGTCTTCGGATATCTCTACAGAGGGTATGGATACGGATGAACTGCTTGCGCTGGCACAAAAAAGAAGGCAAAATTTCTCAGAGAAATCAAGAAATTTTGATAATGGCGAGAAAGTTCTTCCTAATGAGTTGGATACTGTTGTTGATGGAAATGTGAAAAATGCTCAAAAAAAATTATCTGATGTTGCCATAGAAAGCAAATCCCATGAAAATATAGAGGATGCTTGTTTTGAGTTCCGTGTAAAGACGTTCAGAAATTATAATGGCGAATCAGATGCCGATGAATGTGTTACAGAAATTTCGTATTTAAATGACTTGGATTTCGGCAAGCCAAAAGGCGATTTGGGCTGCTTTCTAAATTATCAAAAATATAAAGTTTGCGGAATAGACGAAGACGGTAAAACGCGTATAAAGATTCGTATAGGTGTAAATGAGGAGCGAGCTATCAAACGTGTTGAAAAAGAAGGATTACACGGGCCTTTTGAAATCGAAATTATAGAACACGATCCGCCAACAGAACGTCAACTGGCATGTTTAGAAAGAAATGGTTTTATTTGTCCTCCTGGACTTACAAAAGACGATGCATCATATATTATTGGCCGGATTATTGATGAAGATTTTGGAGTGCCTTCTCTATGGCTTGTTTCCTTGGCGCAAAGGTTAAATATAGAATTTTCCATTTTTGCAAGTTCGAAAGATTTATATGAAAGTGTTATATATGCTTCTGACATAAGGGACAGAGCAGCATTATATATTTATGCTGTATGCCAAAATTATAATAACCTCCCGTTCCGTAATATGTTTGAAAATCCTAACATCTCTCTTTTTTATAAGTTTGCTGATGCAGTTATCAATGATCCGAAACTCATTCGCTCATTAAAAAAACGTGATGCAGACGATTTTGAAAAGCCGCGTAAAGGAACAGATATCTACAAATCAGCAATGGCCTTTCTTAAGGATAACAGAGTGCTTGATTGATATTATTGGTTATGGTAATATTCAATTGCTTTGATAAGTAATTTGAAGAGCAAACATTATTTAAATATATACTCCGGCGCTCTTTGGACCCGGAGCCTTTTTATATGAATTGGCAGGTGGATAGTATGACAAAACAAAACTATGATGCACTCATTCCCGCCGTTATCTATGCCCGGTATTCCAGCAGTGGACAGCGTGAGGAGAGTATAGAGGGGCAGCTCCGGGAATGTCGGGAGTTTGCCGGTAGGAACGGTCTGACAGTTGTCGGTGAGTATGTAGATAAAGCGCTGACCGGCAGGACAGACAAACGCCCGGATTTCCAGCGGATGCTGCGGGATTCGGAGCGTGGCATTTTTAAAGCGGTAATATGCTGGAAGATGGATCGGTTTGCCCGGAACCGGTACGACTCGGCCATGTACAAATATAAACTGAAAAAGAACGGCGTCCGGATTTTTTACGCAAAGGAATCTATCCCGGACGGCCCGGAAGGAATTATTCTGGAATCTGTGATGGAAGGTTATGCGGAGTATTACAGTGAGAATCTCAGTCAGAATATCCGGCGTGGATATTATGACAGCGCCATGGAGCTGAAAACTCTTGGTCGGAAAGCTCTTGGCCTTCGGACAGGTCCGGATGGCCGTTTTGAAATCGATCCGGCCACCGCTCCGGTCGTCCGTCGGATATTTGAGGAATATGCAGCAGGGGAAAAGGCGAAAGATATATATAATCGTCTCAATGAAGAGGGGTACCGTACAATTAAGGGGAATCCGTTTAATAAAAATAGTATCCGCCGGATCCTGCAGAACGAAAAGTATGTCGGGGTTTACGAGTATAAAGATATTCGTGTGGAAGATGGCATACCGGCCATTGTAACCCGGGAGCTGTTTGATAAATGCCAGGCTATGCTGCAGCGCCATCATCGGGCGCCGGCGGCAAAGAGAGATACGTCGTTCCTTCTTACATCAAAGCTTTTCTGCGGCCATTGCGGGGAGCCGATGACCGGCGACGGCGGCACCGGCAAAAGCGGCAAGGTCTATTATTACTACACATGCAATGGCCGGCGGCAGCATAAATGCAAAAAAGAGCGGGTAGTGAAAGACTGGATTGAGCAGGTTGTGATCGAGCAGCTTGTCACTCTGGTGCATTCAGACGATTTTATCAACGAAGTGGCAGACCGGTGTATGGAATACCAGGAGAAAGAAAAGGATGACAGTGCGCTTCGTGCCCTGGAGACCTGGCAGCGAGAAAATGAAAAGGCAATCAATAATATGCTGGCGGCCATCGAAGCCGGCATCATAACGCCCAGCACGAAGACCAGACTCACAGAACTGGAAGCGGAACGGGCGCAGATCGAGAAAGGCATTGCGCAGCAGCTGATCAGCGAGCCTTCCCTTGACCGGGATCAGGTTGTCTATTTTCTTGAACGTTTCCGGAACGGCGACATCACCGATGAGAGTTACCGGGTCTTTCTCGTCGATACCTTCCTTAATTCAGTATATCTGTATGACAATAATAAATTGATACTGCTATTGAATTATAGCGGTGAGAATAGCAAAGTAACGTTGGAACTGGTTGAATCAGCCATTGACGCAAAACTGAAAAGTTCAGGTTTTGCGCCAATGACTGCACTAGCGAATAAGAATCACAGAGATGTGGTTCTTATTTTTTTTGTTCCGCGGAAATCTCCGTTTTCAGCCAAAATAAGTAGACAAGGCGTTGTGCAGGCAAAGAAGAGCGGCACAACATCCCAGAGCGGAAAGAGTCGCGGATGAAAAAAGAAACGGATCGTTTACGTGGCAAAATGGACGTCAAATTCACAGTGTCGTTATGGGATTACGGTCGAAGGACAGGAAATCCGGTATCCAAAAAGGCGGATTTGTGTTATACTTATGCCTGATTTTGTTTTCCGTACTTTCGTGCGGAGATGATTTGAGGAAATGACAAGAGAAACAACGAGAGAAAACCGGAGGTTTTTCATGAGTGTAATAAATGTGGAACATATTTCCAAGCTGTACGGCGACCGGATGGTTCTTGATGATCTGTCGTGCAGCGTGGATGCGGGCGATAAGATTGGAATCATCGGAGTAAACGGCACGGGCAAATCAACGCTGCTGCGCATGCTGGCAGGAGATGAGGAGCCGGACAGCGGAACGATTATCTTTTCCAGAGGCCTGACTGTGGGATGGCTGCCGCAGAATCCGGATTTTCCGGAGAAAGGCAGTGTGCTTTCTTATGTATGTGAGGATGCAGGAGAAGATTATGCCTTTGAGAGCGAGGCCAAGTCCATGCTCAACGCTCTGGAATTGTATGATCACGGACAGGAGCTTCGGGAGCTTTCCGGCGGTCAGAAGAAGCGGGCGGCTCTCTGCAAGGTGCTGCTGCAGAGCAATGACGTGCTGATCCTGGATGAGCCGACCAACCACCTGGATAACTTTATGGCGGATTGGCTGGAAAAGTATTTATCACGTTACAAAGGCGTGCTGCTGCTGGTAACCCACGACCGGTATTTCCTTGACCGTGTGACTAACCAGATCTGGGAAGTGGATAAGGGAAAGGTTTACAGCTACATGTCCGGCTATTCCGGGTATCTGGAAAGAAAGGCAGAGAAAGAGGAGATGGCCCAGGCCGCCGAGAGAAAACGTCAGAGCATCCTGCGGGTAGAACTTCAGTGGGTGATGCGGGGCGCCAGAGCCAGGAGCACGAAGCAGAAGGCAAGACTGGAAAGGTTCGAGCGTCTGAAAAATATGGATGCTCCTCAGAGTGCCCGTCAGGTAGAGATGGAAGTGGTCGGCACGAGACTTGGTAAAAAGACCATAGAGCTTGAAAATGTGTCCAAAGGGTACGGAGGCAGGCAGCTGTTTTCAGATTTTTCTTACATTTTTCGAAGATATGAACGTATCGGTTTTGTGGGAGTCAACGGCTGCGGTAAATCGACGCTGATGCGTCTGCTGGCAGGAAAAGAAGAGCCGGACACAGGAACGATCGTCTGGGGCGAGACCATTAAAATCGGATACTTTGCCCAGGAGTGCGAGGTCATGGACGAACAGCAGCGGGTCATCGACTATATCCGCGATGCGGCCGAATATATTCAGACGTCCGACGGGCGCATTTCGGCGTCCCGGATGCTGGAGAGATTCCTATTCAGTCCGGATATGCAGTATGCGCCTATCGCCAAGATTTCCGGCGGCGAGAGAAGAAGACTGTATCTTCTCAAGGTGCTTATGGAAGCGCCTAACGTACTGATATTGGATGAGCCGACCAATGATCTTGATATTGCGACGCTGCAGGTGCTGGAAGGATTTCTTGATAATTTTCCGGGAATCGTCATAGTGGTTTCTCACGACCGGTATTTTCTTGACCGGATTTCCGACAGGATCGCATCCTTTGAGTATGGGCAGATTCGTATTTACGAAGGCGGCTATACCGATTACATGGAGAAAAGGAAACAGCGGGAGGACGGAGAAGAAAGCGGATGGAACGGGAATGCGGCGGAAAGCGTAGACAGAGCAGGTTCCGGCGAAAAAGGAACCGGCGGCAGTGCAAAGAAAAAACGTTACCGTGACCCTGCCACCGAAAAACTGCGGTTTACCTTTGCGGAGCAGAAAGAGTTTGACACCATTGATGAAGATATCGAGGCACTGGAAAGCCGGATGGAGACCATTGAGGCGGAAATTGCAAAGAATGCCACCAACTTTGTCAAACTCAATGAATGGGTACAGGAAAAAGAATCTGTTCAGAAGCAGCTGGATGAGAAAATGGAACGCTGGGTTTATCTCAATGACCTGGCGGAGCGGATTGAGGAACAGCGAAAAGGAAGACAATGAAGACGGCGGTCGGAAGAAAATAACAGAAGGAAAAACAGATTCCATAGGAATGACCGCAGGGAGGCAGATTTGATGAGAACAGCATTAATTGCCTGTAAAACGCTGGAGAAAGAGATTTCGCATATCCTCGGGCAGGAGCCCGCAAAGATTGACGTGATTTTGTATGTTCCATCCGGACTTCATAATACCACGTCCCGCCTGCAGGAGGCGGTGAGGGAACAGATGCGGCTGCTGGAAGGAAAAGGTATTGAGAGGCTCCTCCTGTGTTTCGGCCTCTGCGGCAATGTGGTAGAGGGACTTGTAACAGGAGATTACGAGACAGTCATGCCAAAGGCGGACGATTGTATCACTCTGCTGCTTGGATCGGCAGAAAGACGCCGGGAGCTTGATAAGACAAAACGAGGATATTTTCTGACAGAAGGATGGCTGCAGGGAGAAGCAAATCTTCACAAGGAATATAAGGATGCGGTGGAAATGTACGGGCAGGAGATGGCCGATGCGATCTATCGCGAGATATTTCAGGGGTATGAGTACCTGACGCTCATTGATACGGGGCGTCCGGATTACAGAGCATTTGTAGAAAAAGGAAAGAAGATTGCGGAGGATTTCGGGCTGAAACCGCTTTCTGTCAAGGGAGAACAGAGCTGGCTTCGGGATTACCTGCTGCAGGATATAGAAGGTCTGCAGAAACAAGATAAGGTGGTGATTTATCCGCCTCACAGTAAAATGCGTTTTCAGGATTTTATTCCATCGGAGGAGGAAAAGTAGGATACCGCAATGCTCCCGCAGGTGCGGGAGAAAAAAGAGAGGAGAAAGCAAAATGAACCAAGCATTTTATCCGGCAGATATTCTGCTGCCAAAAAACGGAACCGATATGTCCCGGTGGTCTGTGATCGCCTGCGACCAGTTTACCAGCGAGCCGGAATACTGGGAAGAGACGGAAAGGATTGTCGGCGAAGCGCCGTCCACCCTGCGGATGATTCTGCCGGAAGTATATCTGGACGGCCCGCAGGAGAAAGAAAAACTGGAGGAGATTCACCGTTCCATGGACCGGTATCTCTCGGACGATTTGTTTGACAGGTATGAAAATGCGATGATTTATGTGGAGAGAACGGACAGCAGCGGAAAAATGCGCGCCGGCATTATGGGGTGCATTGACCTTGCGCAGTATGACTATCACAAAGGGAGCAATTCTCTTGTGAGAGCCACGGAAGCCACGGTGGAAGAGCGGATCCCGCCCAGAATCCGTGTCCGCCAGAATGCGCCGCTGGAACTGCCGCACATCATGCTTCTCATTGATGATAAGAACCGGACGGTCATAGAACCTTGCGAAATGTATCGGAAAGAGGAAAAGCTCCTCTATGACTTTGATCTGATGCAGGGGGGAGGCCATCTGCGGGGATACCTTCTTGAAGAAAAAGAGCAGAGAAGGATTTTGGAGGCTCTTGACGCCCTGGCAGCAGGGCAGATGACGGAAACACCCGGTCAGGCGATCAGCGGTGCAGCAGACTGTGCTGCGTCAGAAGCGTCTGAACGGCAGCATAACCTGTCGGCTCTGGTCTTTGCTGTGGGTGACGGCAATCATTCACTGGCGTCGGCCAAAGCATTTTATGAGCAGCTGAAGGAGGCGTATCCGGAAAAAGATTTTTCACAGCATCCAGCCAGATATGCGCTGGCGGAGATCGTCAACCTCCACAGTCCGGCGCTGGAGTTTGAGGCCATTCACCGAATTGTCAGTCAGGCCGATGTAGACAGTATGATGGCGGAGATGACAGAGAAACTGGGACTTGTTTTTGAAGAAGAAAATGTATCGGAACATCTGCAGAAAATGGAGATCGTCCGGGATGGCGTTCGTCACAGTGCGATCATCACGAAGACTTCTTCCAAGTTGACGGTGGGAAGTCTGCAGAATTTTCTGGATAGTTACCAGAAAGAACATCCGATCAGTATGGATTACATTCATGGGGCGGATACAGTGCTTGCTCTTTCGAAAGAGGAAGGAAGTATCGGATTTTTCCTGCCGGATATGAAGAAAGAGGAACTTTTTCCATCAGTGAAGGATGACGGGGCACTGCCGAGAAAAACCTTTTCCATGGGACATGCGCAGGATAAGAGGTATTATACTGAGTGCCGGAAGATCCGCTGACCGGCGTATCCTGACCGGAAGGAGACGTCTTCTAAGGAATACCGGAGATATTTGCCGGAAAAATCAAAGAGCCCTGCGGAACAGGGCTCATAATAAGCAATTCTATTTATCTTTTGTATGAAGCGTAAGGTGCTTTGGAAGTCCTCCGGCATAATATGGAAGAATGTTGCCGAGAATCAGCGGGCGGGCGTATTCCAGATACTTTTCGCTGACATAAGTGCCGTCGTTGATGATCCAGTCGCGCGGGACTTTTCGCTCCACATTTGCGATTTCATGAATGTCATATTTATTGTAGGTAACAAGGTACGGTTCCCGGCTGGTGACCTGAATAGTAATCATCATGCCGGTGTGCCCTTCCATTGCCGCCTGACAGGCGACAAATCCCACGGCGGCGGCTTCATCCACATCCACGCGGGATGCCATGTGGGTGGCACAGCGCTGCAGAGTGGAGAATTCAATTGGACGGGACTTTAAACCGGTGGCTTCCGTAATCTTGTTGGTCAGGAAAGAAGCGCAGCCGGAAAGCTGTTTGTGTCCGAACGCGTCCACATAGTCCGACATGTTTCCAAGTTCACAGACAAAACGGCCGTCGGCTAGGCGAACGCCCTCAGAAACAGCGATGACCACGGAGCGTTTCGTCTCAGCCAGATGTTTCACTTTTTCCATAAAACTGTCCAGATCGAATGGAACCTCCGGCAGATAGATCAGATCCGGTCCTTCGCAGTCACTGTCTCTGGAAAGTGCGGAGGCGGCTGTCAGCCAGCCGGCATGGCGTCCCATGATCTCAACAACGCAGACGGTCGGTTTGGATGCTCCGAAGCTGGCGTTGTCCCGGATGATCTCTTTCATGGATGTGGCGATATATTTGGCGGCGGAACCATAACCCGGGGTATGATCTGTAAGAGGCAGATCATTGTCGATAGTTTTAGGAACGCCCATGAATTTCTGAGGCTTATCTTTTTTGGCGGCATAATCAGACAGCATCTTAATAGTATCCATGGAGTCGTTTCCGCCAATATAAAGAAAATATTCGATATTGTACTTTTCCATGATCTCGAACATTCTGTCATAGACATCTTCGTTGCCCTCGATCGGCGGAAGCTTATAACGGCAGGAACCGAGAAAAGCGGAAGGCGTCCTTTTTAACAAAGATAAATCAGCGTGACAGGTGATATACTCATCCAGATCAATGATATCTTCTTTCAGAAAGCCTTCGATGCCATAGTGCATGCCGTAAACCTTGCCTGCTCCATATTTTTTAGCAGCCTGGATAACCCCTGCCAGGCTGGAATTGATGACAGCCGTCGGTCCTCCGGACTGGCCGACCAATACATTTCCTTTCATAATAAATGTACCTCCTCCTTGTGTAAAAAAATGCACAATTTTTTTCAATCATTATAACAGTTATACAGTAAATACGCAATTATTTTGTTGTTTTTGTTCGAAAAAACGAAATTATGAAGAATTTTCAGCCTTTTAACATCAGGAATATTATGATAAAATAAGACAGATGCGAAAGAAGAGGGATGCTTATGCCAACAACATACACACATTATACTTACGGACAGGAGATCATTCGGATGCTTAGTCCGAAATTGCAGAAAAAGATACTTCCATATATTAATTATTATAATATCGGCGTACATGGACCGGATATTTTATTCTATTACCGTTCTTTTTCCAAAAATGAAGTGAATCAGTACGGCGTAAAAGTTCATGACGAGCCGATGCGATGCTTTCTGGAACATGCATTTACCGTGTTTAAAAAACAGCGCCGGAAAAATGCGGCTTTTGCTTATCTGGCGGGATTTATGACACATTATATCCTGGACAGCACATGTCACCCTTATATCCGGCAGAGGATGGCCGAGACGGGCATCAGCCATGCGGAGATGGAGACGGACTGGGATTATCTTATGATGAAGAGGGATTACAGGAACCCTCTGCATTATAAGGTGGCAAGACACATCCGGACCGGCCTTGCCTATTCGTCTGTGATCGGGCCGTATTACGGGATTCCCGCCCGAAAGATCAGCACAGGACTCTGGTATATGAAGCTGATCCTGAATCACTTTTTCCACTCTCATTTTGGAGTGAAACGGGCGGCAACTGCTTTTATCAATGAGAATTTTCTGCCACGGCTCAGTTTCCAGCATTATTTCCGGAAGAAAAAGATGAATCCTCAGAACAGAGATACCTGCCGGCATCTATACCGGCTTTATAAAGACAGCAGAGCAGAATGTGCGCAGATGATTGAAGAGATGTATCTTGCGCTTCAGAAAGACGACCGTTCCTTCTGCAGAAAAGGGAGATTTGAGCGGCTGTTTTCCTGAGAGCGAATGAAACTACGGGAAACAAAAGAGGAGGAGATGAAAAATGTCAGACTATACGATGGATAAAAACATGCGCAGACGGGCAGGCTTTTTTGTAGCGGCAGTATTCTGTCTTTGCCTGCTTTTACCCGCCAGAGGAGACGCAAAGGTGCGCGCGCCGAAAATGCAGTGCCATGCCTATGCGGTGATGGACGCCGGTTCCGGTGAGATTCTTTTCGGACAGGATGAAAACAAAATGATCTATCCTGCCAGCACAGCGAAGCTGATGACGGCCATTGTCTGCATAGAGAATGGCAATGTCAATAAAAAGATCAAAACTAAATCAGAAATAATTAACGGAACCACATACGGCACTTATTGCCTGGGTCTGCCGTCAGGGGTAAAATTCACTTTTAAAGATTTGCTGAGTATGTGCCTTGTCGCTTCTGCCGCCGATGCGACGGATTCCCTGGCGGCCGGTGTGTTTGGTTCCAAAGAGGCCTGTGTGGAGGCCATGAACGCAAAATGTGCGGAGATGGGACTCACCCAGACCAGCTTTGACAATCCGGTTGGTTCTGATATCGGTGCAGGCTTTGACAAAACCTATTCCACGGCAGCGGAGATGGCGGAAATATGCCGGTATGCCATGACGATTCCGGAGATTCGTTCCGCTGTGGCTAAATCCCACTATGATACCAGCAACGGACTGGTCAGCTGCAACACGACCAACTGGTTTTTGAGAGGAATGGCCAGCTATGATGAGGACGAGTACACGATCATCGGTTCCAAATCCGGTACGACCAATGCGGCGGGAGACGTTTTCATTGCCACGGCTGTGGATGACGAAGGGCATGAGGTTATCTGCGCATATTTTGGAAATGTGAGCAAAGAGAGTACATTTTCTTCCATACGAAAGCTCCTGGATTACACATTTAAAAAATATGAGAACGGGAAACTGCAGCTTACTTCCGGAAACTACGACGTGAGATGCTCCGACGATCTGAGAGATGTATATGACGAATACGCGGATCTGGGATGTTATCCGTCTGCAAAAGACGGACTGTTTCATCCGCAGAGAGCGGTGACCAGAACAGAACTGGCAAAGATGCTCCGGGGAGTGAACGACCTTGCGGATAATGCGGTTCTTGATGTGTTTGAGAAGGGCAACAGCAGGGGAAATGTGACGGTGAGCCGTCTGGCTTCTCTGGTACAGGAACTTTTCCCGGAATATCTGACTGAGGAAGAGGTGCAGGAAGCATTGAACGGCTGTTCAGGAATTGAGGAGCTGTCCGAAGAAGAAAAAGAAGCCTATGCCCTTTTCTTAAAAAATGGTTTGTCTTCTGACGATTCCTGCCGCAATGCAAAACAGATTCTGACCAGAAAGCAGGCGCTGCTCATTGCGGATAAGATTTCTGACTATCAGGTACGCTACTATGCGTCTCATCCGGAATTTCTGACAGGGGACATGCAGTTGTCTGCTTCGGAAGAAGGAGCGCAGGTAACATATCCGGAATTGTCTCACGGAAACATGAACGCCCTGGCGGGATTTAATAAAAAATGGATGGAATATCTGACTAATCAGATTATCCGGACAGCAGAGGAAGGAGCCTGAATATTATGGGAAGAAAGTTATATAAATCAGAAACAGACAGAAAGATTCTCGGCGTGTGCGGCGGAATCGCCGATTATTTCGGCATTGATTCCACCATCGTCCGCCTGATTGTCGTTTTCATCACTCTCTGGGGATTCGTTCCTGGAATCCTCATCTATATCATCGCGGCCTTCGTGATGCCGGATGAGCCGGTGCGGTAGAGGCAGGATGACATAATAATTACATTTTGCAATGAATAAAATAAAACCGTCACAAACGGAGATATCCATGCCATTGACATGCAGTAGATGGAGCTCCTTGTTTGTGGCGGTTTTTGCTGTAACGCTTTAATTTATTCTCATTGGCGGTACTGCGATTACTGAATTATCCGACTGTATACCACGGCTCCTGTCTTGTATCGCACAGCGGGCGCAGCAGCCGGTTACGGAGCGCTTCCAGAGGCTCTTCCGTGAAGGATTTGGCCTGGGCCGGACAGATGCGGATGCAGGCGCCGCAGCGGACGCAGACATCATTGTTGATATCCCGCGGATTGCTGTCGCTGATAGCTTTCATCGGACAGACGCCGGCGCAGAGCATACAGTAGATGCAGTATTCGTTAGTCTCCACGTTGAACGGGAACTGAGTCATCGGCGGCTTCTCATAAGGATAGCTTCCCGGAATATCAAGCTTCTTCATGTCGTAGATCACGGCAAGGCGCAGGCGTTCTTTGATCTTATCGCCAAATTCTTTCACTACAGCCATATCCTTCTCGTCCGGACGGCCGTGCGCCAGATCGCTCAGATAAGTGTGCTGACAGACAAAAGAAGCGGCTGCCACAGGAACAAATCCCTTACTGCCAAGTTCTTTATAAAGTTCCATCAGCGCGTCATTGACAGCCCTGTTGCCGTAAGTCGCCACCAGCACCACCGGAGTGCTGATGCCGCGGAACCGGCTTAAACACTCGCTCACCGGAGTCGGGATCCGTCCGCCGTAAACCGGCACGCCGATGATCAGCAGCTGATTTTCCGTAAACCGGAAATGATTCTGGCGCATATCATAATCAGTAAGGTTAATATTTTCTACCGGATAGTCGTTAAAAGACTCACCAATACCGGTGACCACCTTTTTGGTGGTGTCCCCCGGGCTGAAATAAGCGCAGTATACTTTTGATATCTTCACAATAAATCCTCCCATCGTTTTGATTTGTAAATGTACATTTTATTGGCACAATTTCTTATATTATAAAACGATTAGCGGAGAGATTCAATGTTTTTCATGATTTATCGGGGGAAAGGAATGTCATCTGTGTTATGTAAATTTTCCTGCTTCTTATCACCTCGACAAATCCCCATTTTTAGTATTGCCTGAATTAAAAAAAGAAGTTATAATGGAAAATAACATGTGAAAGTGGGGTAAATGTACAGTGGAGCTTCTTCTGGAACAAATCAGTCAGATTACCCATGGTGTGGTTTTGAACCGTATAAAGCCTAAGGTGCAGAGTGAAGGAATCGAATATCCTATTTTATCCATCAGCCAGCTTTTGGATGAGGAGAATGGTATTACGGATTATGAGGTTCCTTCTGTTTTTGTGGACAAAAAAAAGGTGGGCAATCTGAATCTGGCCAGGGAACATAGTATTGTTATCGGACTTACCTCTTTTCACCGGGCGGCGGTGCTGGAAAAACAGCATGAGGGAAAGATCATTCCGTCCAATTTTGTGTCCATTGAGTTTCATAATGGAATCATGGACCCTTATTATTTTGCCTGGTATTTTAATGAACATCCGGAGATTAAGCTGCAGAGAGCCATCGCCATCCAGGGCAATTCCTCTGTGAAGGTGCTGTCCATCCATATGATCCGGCAGCTTATGATTGAATGTCCGGACCTTGCCACACAGATGTCCATCGGCAAGCTGTATTATTATCAGAAGAGAAAGAGGCTGCTGCTCATGGAGAGAATGAAACTGGAGAAGTCTGTGCTCTCCGAAGAGATGATGCAGTATCTGAAGAAACTTTGAGAAGGTGAGAGGAATGGATGAGAAACAACTGCATTATGAATTCATGTCAATTCCCGGAGAGAGTCATCCGGGGCTGACCTTCGAGGAGTACAGGGACGCCTGTGTTTTTCTTTTATTTTATCATTACCTGTGTCTGCGATATGACCAAAAACTGGAGGATTGCTATAAACTTGAAGCTATGGTTCGTATGGCGGTCCGGGGCAAACTGCAGCTTCCGTCTTTTCTTCGGTTTATTGAAGCGGTTTCCCCGTTTCTTCATCTTGCCAGCGGTCGTTTTCAGCTGACGGACTTTTCTTTTTACAGGAACCTGACAAGAATGCAGTCCACGGAAAAACAGAAGAGTTACGCGAGGTTTGTGCGGAAGCTGATCAAAAAAATGAATCTCTGGGACAATGACGCTCTTTTGCTGGAGAAATATCCGGCTTTTTTTGAAGATTTGTTAAAAGAATTTGCCGGTATGAAAAAGGAGACGATCATCTCAGATGAGGCGCTGCGGCTGTACCGTCTGTTTTTTTCCAGGAGTGTTGCCTCCGTGCGGCGTATTTTTGTGCCTGATTTTGAGTATGGACTTTTATATCGGTGTATGTCAGATCATTCGGCGGGACTGGATATTTCCGGCTATGACAGTCATGAGGGTTACCGGGAGATTCTCCGGATTCTTGGGTATATGAGCGGTGTTCCAAAGGACTCTCTCCATATTTATGACTGGAAAGAATGGAAGAGGGAAAGTGTTTCTGCGGAAAAGTTTGATGCCGTCGGCATTTATATGCCGGAAGGAGCCGGAGCCGGGAGCATCATGGCCGAAAATGAAGATTCCCGTAAGCTCATGGATGCCATCGGTAATATCTCAAAGGGAGAGCTGCCATTTCTTTTATCTGCTTTTTCTATGTTGAAGGAAGACGGCGTTTTGGCGGCCATCCTGCCGGGAGCGCTCCTCTATCGGGAAGGCCGGGAGTCTCAGCTTCGGCGTTTTCTGGTGAAGGAACAGAACGGACTCGATATGGTGATGCTGCTGCCGGATCATATCCTGCCGGTGGCGGGACAGAAGGAAGTGTTCTTACTGCTTCAGAAGAATCGTTCCCGGAAGGATGTCATGTTTTTTGATTGCTCTGAGACGGAGTGCTTTGGGAAGGAACAGCTTCATACGATAGAGATTGCCTGGAAAGAACGAAAGACTATTCCGGGTTTTTGCAGCCGTGTGGAGCAGCCGGATCTGGAAAAGAACGATTACAATCTGAATCTGCCCCGATATATTGTGAAAAAAGTGAAACTGGCAAAGATAGATATTGAAGCAAAGAAAAAGAGGATTGAAGAGATAGACAGGGAGCTGGAAGAGATAGAAAAAAGGATTGCCATGTACAAAAGAGATCTGGAGTTATAACCGGCGAGGCGGATGACGGCAGATATCCTGGACAGGGCAGAGAGAATGGAGAATATATTTTATGAAAAAATGGAAATTAGGAGCATTGTTTCTGACAGCAGTTCTGCTTTTGGCAGGATGCGCAAAAGCGGAGGAACAAGAGACAGCGCCGGAACCGGAACGGCCGGACTATTATGTGGGTGTCGAAGAAAATAATGCGCCGTATTATTCGGCAGATGAAAATGGAAATGCATCGGGATATTATGTGGATTTGATGAATACACTGTCTGAACGCGCCGGGATTACTTATGAGTTTCGGACTGTCAGCGCTTCGGAATACGCTGCCAAAGTGCAGTCATCTTCCGGCGAAGATGCTTCAGGAATATCATGTGATCTGTTTTTGGGGACACTGGAACCGGAAGTGGGGGACACATCCACCTACGCGCAGTCTGAACCGGTTTATGAGACGGGACTCTGCGTTCTGGCGGCAAAAGGTCAGGGCCTCCGGAAAACCAGCCATCTGCGCGGTGTGACCATCGCCGCCCGGGCAGAGACAGAAGAAGCGGTTTTTTCCGATTATCTTGCTGCCCGGTATGATGCGGAAACTATCGTATTCCAGAAAGAGGCCGATGTACTTGCCGACGTATCGCAGGGATATTCAGGAGCTATGGTCCTGGACGAAGGAAATGCGTCGCTGGCGCTGCAGCAGGACGCCGGACTTAAGCTTCTCACCACCAGCGGAAAATATTTCAGTGTACACTGTTTTACCGCCGCGGCAGATCAGGGTATCCCGGAAGCATTTGCCAGCGCCCTGGAAGAACTGAGCGCAGACGGGACGCTGACGGCTCTTCAGCAGCAGAATGGACTGAATGTACAGTAACTATATAAGGCCGTGGGCCTTACAATAATGGTAGATGCCGTCTTCGGCCACGTCGCCGCAGATGTCATCTGCCATTTCTTTTACGTCTTCCGTGGCATTGCCCATGGCGATTCCTGTGCCCACGGTAGCGAGCATTTCAATATCGTTGGTGCCGTCGCCGAAAGCGATGGCGTTTTCTTTATTCAGATGAAAATATTCCAGAACCTTTTCCACACCTACGCCCTTGCTGCCGTCGGCGGGAATCACATCCACAGCTCTCGGCCACCAGGAGGTGATCTTGGCTCCGGTCACTCCCTCTAATAACTGCCCGTATTCTTCTTCACGGCTGCCAAGCATCAGCTGATATACTGTATCGCCCATAAGAATATCAAAATCATCGGCTACTTCTACAATCTGCTTTGAAATGGCATAATAATCAATCAGATCCTGATCTCTGCCGTTGGCGGCGCTGCGTTTTGCCGTGGCCACAGAGACCGGGCGGCCGAGCTCGGACGCATTTTGGATAATACGTTTTACATCATCGGAAGGAATTGGATTGCTGAAGATTATTTCTTTGCCGGTAAAGCAGTAAGAAGCGTTAAAGGCCAGGAAAGCGTCAAATTCCACGCCGTCAAAATGTGGAATACGGTCAGGCGCCCGGCCTGTGGCAATACAGATTTTGATGCCGTTCTTCTTCAGAGCGATCAGAGTGTCCAGCATGCGCCGGGAAACTACTTTTGTACCTATATCAATCAATGTACCGTCAATATCAAAAAAAGCAATCTTTATATCTTTTTTTGCGTCTGTTTTTGTATTATGTACCTTTGTGCAATCTAAAGACATTTTTTTCTCCTGTCATCCTAATGTGTGTTGTTTCAATGAGTGATGCCGCGGAAATATGCCGCTGTCACAGCGAGCCTTTTCCGAGGTTCATTATAGCATGATTTTGTCAGAAAGCCAGAAAAAGATTCTCTGTGATAAAAATCATGAAACCGGCTATCCTATTTTTGATAACAGTATTGCGGCGGAGGATCGTCTGCCGGGAAGGCAAACGTCCGGTGATATCCGGATTGCCGGATCGCATGATAACCGGGTGGTATCGTCCGCCAGAAGGAGGAAAAATGGATAACGGGAATAACAGAGAAAATCAGGATAGCAGACTCATTGAGTTCGGCGAGGAATTGCTGGCAGGCCACGGAAGCGGTCACCGCATTCTGTTTTTGTCAGTGATCGGCGAAATAGAAGGTCATGAACTGGCGGGAGAACGTACCAAGACAACGAAATATGAACATCTCCTTCCGCTGCTGGCAAAGGCGCAGGATAACAGCGGTATCGACGGCGTGCTGCTGTTGATCAACACAATGGGCGGTGATTGTTCCTGCGGTCTTGCGGCGGCGGAAATGATAGCATCCATCGAAAAACCGGTTGTTTCTTTGATCATAGGTGACAGTCACTCGATTGGCGTGCCGCTTTCTGTGGCGTCAGATTATACGATTATCGCTCCTACGGCGACCATGCTCATTCATCCGGTCCGTTTAAGCGGAACAGTCATTGGCGCGCCGCAGACATTTGAATATTTCAAGCTGATTCAGGACAGGATTCTTAATTTTACCGCAGGGCATTCCCGGGCAAAAAAAGAAGAGCTGGAGGAAATGATGATGAGAAAAGGAGTTATGGCAAAAGATCTGGGTACTATTCTGGTGGGAGAGGAGGCGGTGAAAGCAGGACTTGCCGATCAGGTGGGAGGTATTTCAGAGGCGCTTGCCTGGCTGCATGGCAGAATTTTTGAAGAAAAAGGGAAATAAAAACTGTTATTTTCATAAAAAACGCGACTTTTTTTCTCCTGCCATTTATGGTATTATCTATGATAAGATGACGGAAATATGTAAAAATCCTCATATGGCGAACCGTAGCATATGGGGATAACAGTAATGAGCAAAAGGGAGTTAAAAAATGGCGAATCAAAATAATGCAAAAAAAAATAACGGTAGTGCTTCCGGCGGCAGAAAACGGGCCGGGACTTCTGCTGCTGCAAAAACTTCCTCTTTGAAAACCCGGAGTACCGGAAGGACATCCGGAAAGAAGTCTTCCGGGAGGTCTTCACGCAAAACAAAGATTTCGCAGGGAATACCTATGAAAAATGAGATACAGCTGGTGGCTTCCTTCGGCATTATGCTGATTATGATGCTCAGCAACTTTGGCTTATGCGGCGTGGTGGGCGTGTGGCTCAGCAGTTTTTTCTTTGGAATCTTTGGCTGTGTGCAATATGTGATGCCAGTGGCTTTTTTCCTTATGGTGACAGTGCTGCTGGCCAATGACTACAGTCTGCTCGCTATGAAAAAATGCGGCGCCGGTTTTGTGGTGCTGACAATGGTTTCTGCTTACGCCCAGCTGATCTGCCGGCAGGATGTCCGGGAGTTCTATGATTTATTTACCGTGGCGGCCACAGACCGCGGAGCGGGAGGTATTCTTGGCGGCGGTATCAGCCTGCTGCTGCAAAGCTGGTTTGGGACGCCGGGAGCAATCGTGATTATTTCCTGTATCCTCTTGCTGGCCCTGATTCTGCTGACCCAGCGATCTTTCGTAGGATTTTTCCGCCAGGGGATCGCACGGATCCGAAAAGCATGGAAAGAAGCGGAAGAAAAGCGGAGACAGGCTGCCAGAGAGCGGGCGACCGCACAGGATAAGCTTCGGGAGAAGCAGTGTGAAGAAAAAATAAAAGAGATGGAAGAAAAGAAGGCGGAGAAGGAGGCTGCATCAAAGGATGGAGAAGAACTGCAGTCTCAGACCGACGGCAGACGCGCGTCAGGCAATGCCCGCCGTGCGGCAGCGAAAAAGAGAAAACAGCCGGATATCAGAATCCATATTCCGCTCTTCACCCCGGAAGATGAAGTGAAGAAAAAAGATTCTCTGAAAGAGCTGCATCCGGAAATCTATCCATTTACTGAAGAAGACGGGAAGACAGATGCATTCAACGGCAGTCTGGACTTCTCTTCTCTCTCATTAAACGAGGAAACAGCCCGGGAGCTGTTTTCTGATGAACCGGCAGGAGAAAAGCAGGATATTTTTACAGCAGGTTTTTCTGAGACGAGTCCTGTGGAGTCAGAGGAAATGACAGGTTCGGCAGCGCCGGTGAGAGAAGAATGTCAAACTGTGGTGCATGATATGGACGAGCAGGTTCAGGGAACTGTATCAGAAAATAAAATACAGAAAGCTCCGGAAGCTTTGGAAGAGGAAACGATACAGGAAGCTCCGAAAGCTGCGGCAGGAAATGCAGGGAAGAATGCTCAGGCTGGTTCTTTGGTTTCCGGACCTGCCGACAGCACTTCCGATGCCGGAGCAACGAGCGCTCAGCCTGCATCCGCTCCTTCCAATCCGCCTCTTCGCCGGCAGGCAAAGAAAGAGGAGTACATTTTCCCGCCTGTGAATCTTCTGGTGACAGAAAAACAGAAGCTCCCGGCAGATTATGACAGGACGTTGAAAGAGACGGCCATGAAGCTGCAGAGCACGCTGGAGAGCTTTGGCGTCCGGGTGACCATCACCGATATCAGCTGCGGACCGACCGTGACCCGCTATGAGATGTTTCCGGAGCAGGGAACGAAGGTCAGCAAGATTCTGTCGCTGACGGATGATATCAAGCTGAATCTGGCGGCTTCGGATATTCGTATTGAAGCGCCGATTCCGGGCAAGGCGGCCATCGGTATTGAGGTGCCGAACAAACAGAACATGACTGTACATTTCCGGGAACTCATTGATAACCGGGTGTTTAAAAACTTTAAGTCCAGGCTGGCTTTTGCCGTGGGAAAGGATATTGGCGGCAAGATCGTGGTGGCGGATCTGGCGAAAATGCCGCATCTGCTCATCGCCGGAGCGACCGGTTCCGGTAAGTCCGTCTGCATCAACACGCTTATCATGAGTATCCTTTATAAAGCGAGACCGACGGAGGTCAAATTGATCATGATCGATCCGAAGATGGTGGAGCTCAGTACATATAACGGGATTCCTCATCTGCTCATTCCTGTGGTCACAGACCCTAAGAAAGCATCAGGAGCACTCAACTGGGCGGTGGCGGAGATGACCGACAGGTACAAGAAGTTTACGGAGACAGGAGTCCGCAATATCGAAGGCTATAACAAGAAGGTTGACGAGCTGATCGCTTCCGGTCAGGTGGATGAGGAGAAAATGAACCGTATGCCGCAGATCGTCATCATCATTGACGAGCTGGCAGACCTTATGATGGTGGCTCCGGGCGAGGTGGAGGACGCCATCGTGCGGCTGTCTCAGCTGGCCCGTGCGGCGGGTATTCATCTGGTCATCGCCACGCAGCGTCCGTCGGTCAATGTCATCACGGGACTGATCAAGGCAAATGTACCGTCCAGGATTGCGTTTTCTGTGTCTTCCGGTGTGGACAGCCGGACTATCATCGACATGAACGGAGCGGAGAAGCTCCTCGGAAAAGGAGATATGCTCTTCTATCCATCCGGATACCAGAAGCCGGTGCGCGTGCAGGGCGCGTTTGTTTCTGATGCGGAAGTCAGTCAGGTGGTGGAATTCCTGAAGGAAAATGAGGACGTGGCTGTTTATGATACGGAAGTATCGGAAAAAATAGAAAATAAGATCAAAAACGGCAGTATTTCCAGCGAGAGAGATGAATATTTTGAGGCGGCGGCACGTTTTATCATGGAAAAAGATAAGGCGACCATCGGTATGCTGCAGAGGATGTTCAAGATCGGTTTTAACCGGGCGGCGCGGATCATCGATCAGCTGGCTGACGCCGGTATCGTGGGTCCGGAGGAGGGTACCAAGCCCCGCAAGATCCTCATGAGTCCGGAACAGCTGGACGCCTTTTTTGAGGAGAACTTATAGGAAAAATGCCGGAACATGGATGAGAAATGTACCGGGGATCCCGGGAGAACTTACAGGAAATTCCTTTACGAATGAGGAAAAGTGTTGTATCATAAAATATCTTGCCTGTGAAAATACGGCAAATGAAAGATAGAAAGAGTGAAGAAAATGGCAATGAGAATTGACGGAAAAAAGATTTCCGCGGACATCAAAGACGAGCTGAAGGAGCAGGTCGCCGGACTGAAGGAGAAGGGTATCTCCGTCTGTCTGGCGGTGATTCAGGTGGGAAATGACCCGGCCTCCACAGTTTATGTGGGCAATAAAAAGAAAGCCTGCGCCTATATCGGCATAGAGTCGAGAGCCTATGAGCTTCCGGAAGAGACTACGGAGGAAGAACTGCTCGATTTGATCGATCAGTTGAATAAGGATGACAGCGTCAACGGTATTCTGGTACAGCTGCCGATACCGGATCATATGGATGAAAAAAAGGTTATCGAGGCTATCTCTCCGAAGAAGGATGTGGACGGTTTCCATCCTCAGAGTGTGGGAGCGCTTTCCATCGGAGAACCGGGATTTGTATCCTGTACGCCGGCGGGCATTATCCAGCTTTTAAAACGTTCCGGCATTGAGATTGAGGGAAAGGAATGTGTCGTTGTGGGACGGAGCAATATCGTTGGCAAACCGATGGCTATGCTTCTTCTCAGAGAAAACGGAACAGTGACTATCTGTCATTCCCGCACCCGGAATCTGAAGGAAGTGTGCCGGAGAGCGGATATTTTGGTGGCCGCCATTGGAAAACCGAAGTTTTTTGATGCGTCTTATGTGAAGGACGGCGCGGTAGTCATTGATGTGGGTATTCACAGAAATGAAAATAATAAGCTTTGCGGAGATGTGGATTATGACAGCGTAATTGATAAGGTCAGCGCGATCACCCCGGTGCCGGGCGGCGTAGGCCCGATGACCATCGCCATGCTGATGCACAACTGCGTGGAAGCGGCATTGAGGATGAATGAGTAGATGAAAAACGTATTATTTATTTCCCTGGGCTGTGACAAGAACCTGGTGGACAGCGAGAAGATGCTGGGACTGTTGTCGGAGAGAGGGTATACCATCGTGGAGGATGAGGCGGAAGCAGACGCCATCGTCATTAATACCTGCTGCTTCATACACGACGCCAAGGAGGAAAGCATTGAGACTATTCTGGAGATGGCTTCCTGGAAAGAGAAGGGAAGACTTCAGGCGCTGGTCATCACAGGATGTCTGGCTCAGAGATACAAAGATGAGATCGCCGCGGAGCTTCCGGAAGTGGACGCGGTCATCGGAACAAGCGGATACACGGAGATCGTGCCGGTGCTTGATAAGCTGCTTAAGGTGTCCGGCACAGAAGAGGCACAGACTGACGGAGAATGTCCCCTTGTGTATTGTCCGTCCATTGACCTTCTGCCTCCGTCGCTGCCGGACAAACGTATGGTGACAACGGGAGCTTATACCGCATACCTTAAGATTGCGGAAGGCTGCAACAAAAGATGCACCTACTGCGTTATTCCTTATATCCGGGGCAGATACCGGAGTTTTCCTGTGGAAGATCTGCTGAAAGAAGCTGAAAGACTGGTGGTAGGAGGAGCAAGGGAGTTGATCCTCATAGCTCAGGAGACTACAGTATATGGCGTCGATCTTTATGGCAGGAAGATGCTACCTGAACTGCTAAGAAAGCTCTGCAGGCTCGAGGGCCTTGACTGGATACGGATTCTCTATTGCTATCCGGAGGAGATCACCGATGAACTGATTCAGGTGATGAAGGAAGAAAAGAAGGTTTGTCATTATCTGGATATTCCGATCCAGCACAGCGAGGACGCCATCTTAAAGCGGATGGGTCGGAGGACAAACCGGGCGGAACTGACCGCTCTTATTGAGAAGCTTCGGAAAGAAATTCCGGACATCATACTGCGCACGACGCTGATCACCGGATTCCCGGGCGAGACGGAAGAAGATTTTGCACAGATGGCTGCATTTGTGGAAGAAATGCAGTTTGACCGTCTGGGCGTGTTTACTTATTCGCCGGAGGAGGGAACGAAGGCAGCCGTCATGGAAGACCAGATTGACGAGGAGGTCAAGGAAGCACGCCGTGACCACATCATGGAACTGCAGCAGGATATCAGCGCTGCGGCGGCTTCTGCCATGGTGGGCAGAGAAATGTCCGTTTTGATAGAGGGATATTTATACGAAGAAGATATTTATGTGGGAAGGACCTATATGGATGCGCCGAAGGTGGACGGAAATGTATTTGTCCGTTCTGAGGAGGAGATGATTTCCGGAGATATCGTGCCGGTGCGCATTACGGGTGCAAGCGAATATGATTTGATGGGAGATGTTATTTATGAAGATGAATTTACCGAATAAGCTGACGATACTCAGAATGATTCTGGTTCCGTTTTTTGTATTTTTCATGCTGGTGGATCCCTCCATTGTGCCATATGAATATGCAAAATGGATCGCGCTGGTGTTGTTTTGTGTGGCGAGCATCACGGATTTTCTGGACGGTCAGATCGCCAGAAAGAATAATCTCGTGACAAATTTCGGAAAGTTTATGGATCCTTTGGCAGATAAAATACTGACCTGTTCTGCGTTTATCTGTCTTATTGTAACACGGCCGGAAAGTATGCCGGCATGGATTGTCATCATTATTATTGCCAGAGAGTTCGTCATCAGCGGTTTCCGCCTGGTGGCCAGCGATAAGGGAGTCGTTATTGCGGCCAGCTACTGGGGTAAGTTCAAAACGAACTTTCAGATGTTTGCCATCATTCTGCTGATCGCTGATTTTGGCGGCCCGGTGGTATTTGTCATTGAGCAGATTCTCGTCTATATTGCTCTGATTCTGACTATTGTATCTCTGGTGGACTACCTGGCTAAAAATATTGATGTCCTGAAAGAGGGAGGAGAGGAATAGTTATGAGCTCAGGCCGAAGAATCGTCGAGATACCGGTGGAAAAAAAGATAGAACGTATTTTAAAGAACAGAAAGCTCACTGTCACCACGGCAGAATCCTGTACAGGAGGACTGATCGCAGGAACGCTGGTCAACGCCGCAGGCATCTCGGAAGTGTATAAAGAAGGCTATATTACCTATTCCAACGAGGCGAAGGTGAAACTGCTCGGGGTGAAAGAAGAAACTCTTCGTCAGTACGGCGCGGTATCGCGGCAAACCGCCATTGAGATGGCGGAAGGAGCGGCAAAAGCAGCGGGAGCGGATGCCGCGATCGCAGTGACCGGTATTGCCGGACCAGACGGCGGTACAGAAGAAAAACCGGTGGGGCTTGTCTACATCGGCTGCACCGTAGAAGGAAAAACTATCGTGAAAAGGTGTTTTTACGGAGGAGACCGGACGGCGATCCGTCAGGCTGCCGCAAAGGAAGCGCTGGATATTCTGTACTGTCAGATTCTGTCATCAGAATAAGACAGGCAGTCAAACAATATATGGAGAAAACGAGGAAAAAGAAACGCATTGGAACAACTGGTTTTGTAAAAACAAAAAGCTGTCTTCTATGCGTTTTTTTCTTGATTTTTTGCGCTAATTGATATAGTCTATATAACACAGACAGTTTACAAATGAAAGGGTGAAAGCATGCTGATAGAGATAGATTTTAACAGTCCGGAGGCCATATATATACAGCTTCGCAATCAGATTGTGATGGAGATTGCGCAGGACAGACTCCATGACGGAGATTCGCTGCCATCGGTGAGAAGCCTGGCAAAGGACCTTGGAGTGAACATGCACACCGTTAATAAGGCATATGCGATCCTCCGGGAGGAGGGGTATCTGAAGCTTGACCGCAGGAAAGGCGCTATTGTATCTGTGGAGAGAAACCGTAAGGAGGCCGAACTTGAAAAGATTAACAGTTACATGCAGATGATCGTCGCCCAGGCCATATGCAAGGAGATTACCAAAGAAGAAATGAAGCAGATTGTAGGAGAAATGTATGATACATTTCATTTATTGTGAGATAAAGTGAGGTTTTTATGAATAGAGAATATAACATTTATGCGTCCCGTGCTCTGGAGAGGGCACAGGAAGACGCGAAGTCCTGCCGGCAGAAATATGTCGGGACAGAGCATCTTGTGCTGGGGCTGCTTTCCCAGGAGGATTCCCTTGCGGGAAGAATTTTGACAGAAAACGGCGTCAGTTATGAGACATTTTTTGATGCGGTGCTCGGCCAGTCGGCAGCCCTTGGAGATAATGAAAAGACCGCGTTCATCGGATACAGTCCGAAGGCGGAGGAGATTCTGGAAGGCAGCGCCCTGGAAGCCGGAAGATTCCGCGCGGAGAAGATCGGCACGGAGCATATTCTTCTTGCCATTTTGAAGGAGACTGACTGCATTGCTATCCGTCTCTTAAAGGGTCTCAATGTGAATCTCAAGCGTATTTACGTGGATATCCTGGTGACATTAGGGGTGGATGCGTCAAGGGCGCAGAAGGAATATCAGACAGTGACCGGACAGCGAAAGAACCGCAGACAGTCCTCCATGACCGAGGCTTTCTGTGAGGATCTGACAGAGAAGGCGCGTGATGGCAGACTGGATCCGATCATCGGCCGTAAGGAAGAATTGCAGCGGGTGATTCAGATTCTCAGCCGGAGAACAAAGAACAGCCCGTGTCTGGTGGGAGAGCCGGGCGTCGGCAAGACCGCTATTGTGGAAGGACTGGCTCAGTGGATTGTCCGGGAAGAAGTGCCGGAGATGCTTAAGGGCAAGAAAGTGATGACTCTCGATCTGCCGGGACTGATCGCCGGCTCCAAGTACCGGGGCGAGTTCGAGGAGAGAATCAAAGGTCTTCTGCAGGAAGTGATGGACCGGGGAGACATTTTATTGTTTGTGGATGAGATTCATACGATGATCGGCGCCGGCGGCGCAGAGGGAGCCATCGATGCTTCCAATATAGTAAAGCCGTTCCTGGCCAGAGGGGAGCTTCAGCTGATCGGAGCCACCACCAGCGAGGAATATCGCAAATATATCGAGAAGGACGCCGCTTTCGAGCGGAGATTCCAGCCGGTTACCGTGGAGGAGCCGACGGTGGAGGAGACTGTTGCCATTCTGAAGGGACTGAAGGAGAAGTTTGAGAAGCACCATCATGTGCGCTATACTTCCGCGGCTCTTGAGGCGGCGGCGGCTCTGTCCCAGAGATATATCAGCGACCGTTTCCTGCCGGACAAGGCCATCGACGTGATGGATGAGGCGGCCTCCAGAAAGAAGGTCGGCCTGTTTACCATGCCGGATGCGCTTAAAAAGGCAGAGGAAGAGGCGAAGAAGTTCAGCCTGCGGAAGGAAGAGGCTCTTATGGAGGGCAATATCCGCAAGGCGAAGCTCAATAATACCAAGCAGCAGAAGGCGCAGGCGCAGGCAAAAGAACTGAAGGAGCAGTGGGATAAAGAGAAAGAGTCCAAAAATATCACTGTTTCGGAAAATGATGTGGCCGGCGTTGTATCTGCCTGGACAAAGATTCCGGTGACGAAGATCGGACAGACCGAGTCCCAGAGACTGTTGTCTCTGGAATCGGAACTGAAGAAACGTGTCATCGGTCAGGATGAGGCGGTGACAATCCTTGCCAAAGCCATCAAGAGAGGACGGGTCGGCATGAAGGATCCGAAACGGCCGATTGGTTCCTTCCTGTTCCTGGGACCGACCGGCGTGGGCAAGACCGAGCTTTCCAAGGCGCTGGCGGAAGCCCTCTTTGGTGATGAGAACGCCATGATCCGGGTCGATATGTCCGAATATATGGAGAAGCATAGCGTCTCCAAGCTCATTGGTTCCCCTCCTGGATATGTGGGATATGAGGAGGGCGGACAGCTCAGCGAGCAGGTGCGCAGGCACCCGTATTCTGTCCTGCTCTTCGATGAGATCGAGAAGGCCCACGGCGATGTGTTCAATATCCTGCTGCAGGTGCTTGACGACGGACAGATCACCGATTCCAACGGACGGAGAGTGGACTTTAAGAACACGGTCATCATCATGACTTCCAATGCAGGCGCGCAGCGGATCATGGCGCCGAAGAATCTGGGATTCACCACGAAGACCGACGCGGCCCAGGATCATGAACGCATGAAAAACCGGGTGATGGAAGAGGTCAAACAGATCTTCAAGCCGGAATTCCTGAACCGTATCGACGGCATCGTGGTCTTCCACACCCTGGAAAAAGAACAGCAGAAGAAGATTGTCCGCCTGCTCATCAAGGAACTGTCTGACCGGGTGGAGAAAGCACCGGGATTCCATCTGTCTGTGACGGAAGAAGTGGAAGATTACATTCTTGAGAAGGGCTACAATCCGCAGTACGGCGCCCGTCCGCTCCGCCGGACCATCCAGAATGAGCTGGAGGATTATCTGGCGGATGAGTTCCTGCTCGGACATATCAAGACCGGCAGCCAGATCACACTGGGAATTAAGGACGGCAAAGTGGTCATCGAGGAGTGATACCCGAAGCGGGAGTGTCCGGACCTGCAAGAGGACATTAGATTTGCAGAATACTGACATTCTTGTGAAAATGAATCTTTGCAAAAGTGTATATTTCCTGTATAATAAAGATAACTGTAAGCTGTTAGATAAATGAGACGAGGGGAGATGCAAAAGAGATCGCGTTTCCCTTTCGTCGCAGGTAGGAGGATAATTATGGCTAACGTAAAAGAATTACTGAGAACAGAAGCGAACGGCAGTATTAGTTTTGGTGACTACAGTCTGGAGGCTAAGACCAAGCTGGCAGATTTCAAGTTCCAGGATTCTGTATACAAGGTGAAGACATTTAAGGAGATTACCCGCCTGGAGAAGAATGGCGGAGTGGTTTATGAATCCGTTCCGGGTTCTGCAGTGCATGATTTCAGGGAGACGGAGCGCCAGCTTGTTTTCCAGGTGGAGGCAGCGGACGATATACATATCACCCTGGAGCTGGAGCCGGAGAAGGAATACAAGGTGTTCATCGACGACACGAACATCGGTAAGATGAAGTCCAGCCTCGGAGGAAAGATTGATTTCAGCATCGAGATGAACGAAGGCGAGACTGTAAAGGTCGACGTAATTAAATTATAAGGGTGACCGATTTATCATGATGTCGGCGCTCTGTTTTGAGATGAAACGATAATGGGAAAGAATCCTGCTGCGGAAGAATATTTCGTGCCGGGATTCTTTCCTTGTATTTTGGATAAAATGTAAAGTGGAGAGTAAGTTTTATGGCAAAGTCAAAAACAAAGACGGTTTTCTTTTGTAAGGAATGCGGATATGAATCTGCCAAATGGATGGGGCAGTGCCCGGGCTGCCGCCAGTGGAATACTCTGGTGGAAGAGCGGACGGCGGCTCCGTCCAGGGGGAAGAAAGCGGGAACTGCCCGCGCGCAGAAGCTGACGGGTCTTTTTGAAGTTTCCATGGAAGAAGAAGAGCGGATGGATTCCGGGATCCCCGAACTGAACCGGGTACTCGGAGGGGGCATTGTAAGGGGATCGCTGATTCTGGTGGGCGGCGACCCGGGAATCGGAAAGTCCACGCTGCTTTTGCAGATCTGCCGTAATCTGGCCAACGCAGGAAAAGATGTGGTGTACGTTTCCGGTGAGGAGTCATTAAAGCAGATTAAAATGAGGGCCGACCGGCTGGGAGGATTTGAAAAAGAGGTTTCTCTTCTTTGTGAGACGGATATCAATGTGGCGGCAGAGCTTTTAAGAGAGAGAAAGCCGGATATGGTGGTGGTGGACTCCGTGCAGACCATGTCCAGCGAGGAGGTGACCTCGGCGGCAGGAAGCGTCAGCCAGGTACGGGAGGTGACTTCTGTTCTTATGCAGCTTGCTAAAGAAGAGGGCATCGCCGTGTTTATCGTGGGACATGTGACAAAAGAGGGTGTGGTGGCAGGCCCTAAGACCCTGGAGCACATGGTGGATACTGTGCTGTATTTTGAAGGCGAGCAAAACGCTGTGTACCGCATCCTCCGGGGCGTCAAAAACCGGTTTGGTTCCACCAACGAGATCGGAGTATTCGAGATGAAACAGAAAGGGCTCTGCGAGGTGTCCAATCCTTCTCAGGTTATGCTGGACGGCAGGCCGCTGGACGCGTCCGGCTCTGTGGTGGTCTGCTCCATGGAGGGCACCCGGCCGCTGCTCATCGAGATTCAGGCGTTGGTTTCCCCTACCAGCTTTAATATGCCACGGCGGACTTCCGTGGGCATTGATTACAACAGAATGAACCTGCTGCTGGCCGTGCTTGAGAAAAAGGCAGGCATGCAGCTTGGCGGCTGCGACGCCTATGTGAACCTGGCGGGAGGAATGCGCCTGGGAGAGCCTGCCATCGACCTGGGTATCATCTGCGCGGTGATTTCCAGCTACAGGAATCTCCCGGTGCACCCGGGCACGCTGATCTTCGGCGAGGTGGGCCTCACCGGCGAGGTCCGCGGCGTAAGCTTTGTGGAGCAGCGGCTCACGGAGGCCATCAAGATGGGATTTACCCGATGCATCATCCCGAAGACCAACGAGGAATCGCTGGAGGGCAGCCTTCGGAACCGGATTCAGATCCACGGGGTTTCCAATGTGCGGGAAGTGATAGAAATATTATAAATGCTGATCTGCGGGATATATGACAAACGCGCCCTTGCGCCTGTGCGCGCCCTATGCTATACTTGAAGACGATTGCGTGAAAATGAGCCGCTCCCCGGAAAGCGCAGACAGAATCTGTGTCTGATTCCGTGAGAACGAGTATTGAACAAATACGGAGGAAAAAAATGTTTAGTTTTGACTATGTGAAAGCTGCCGACCCGGAAGTGGCAGCAGCAATGGAAGGAGAGCTTGGCCGCCAGAGAGAGAATCTGGAGCTGATTGCTTCTGAGAATCTGGTATCTGAGGCGGTCATGGCAGCCATGGGCAGCCATCTGACTAACAAATATGCAGAGGGATATCCGGCAAAGAGATATTATGGCGGATGCCAGTATGTGGATGTGGTAGAGAATCTTGCCATTGAGAGAGCGAAAGAGCTGTTCGGATGCGAGTATGCCAACGTACAGCCGCACTCCGGCGCTCAGGCCAACATGGCGGTATTTTTCGCTGTCATGAACGTGGGCGACACTTACATGGGAATGAATCTGGACCACGGCGGACATCTGACTCACGGAAGCCCGGTTAATATGTCCGGCAAAAACTATCACTGCGTGCCGTACGGCGTCAACGACCAGGGATATATTGATTATGATAATGTAAGAGCTATCGCTCTGGAATGCAAGCCAAAGATGATCATTGCCGGCGCCAGCGCTTACGCAAGAAAGATTGATTTTAAGAGAATGCGCGAGATTGCCGACGAAGTGGGCGCAGTGCTTATGGTAGATATGGCGCACATCGCAGGTCTGGTGGCAGCGGGAGTTCATGAGAGTCCGATTCCATATGCCCATGTGACCACCACCACCACTCATAAGACCCTTCGCGGACCGAGAGGCGGACTCATTTTATCCAGCGAGGAAGTAAATAAAAAATATAACTTCAACAAAGCAATCTTCCCGGGAATCCAGGGCGGCCCTCTTATGCATGTGATCGCAGCCAAAGCTGTTTGCTTCAAAGAAGCGCTGTCTCCGGAATTCAAAGAATATCAGAAGCAGATCGTGAAGAACGCCTCCATACTGGCGGATGCCCTGATGGAGAGAGGTTTTGACATTGTTTCCGGCGGAACAGACAACCATCTGATGCTTCTTGATCTGCGTAAGATGGATCTGACCGGAAAAGACATGGAAAAATTACTGGATTCCGTACACATCACCTGTAATAAGAATACGGTTCCGAACGATCCGAAATCTCCATTCGTGACCAGCGGACTCCGTATCGGAACACCGGCAGTCACCTCCCGCGGACTCAAAGAAGACGATATGGTGCAGATTGCCGAGGCTATCAAACTGACTATCATCGATGGAAAACTGGAAGAGGCAAAAGCTATCGTCAAAGCACTGACCGAGAAATATCCGGTATATCCGTCCATAAAATAATAGGACTGTTAAAATTATTATTTTGCCAGTCTGATGCGCAAACAAAAAAGCTCTGTTCTGCAAGGAAAGTATCCTGCGCAGACAGAGCTTTATTTTTGATGAAAAGTATGGGAGATTGCCAGTGTCAGCCGAAGATATTTTACAGCTGAGGACAGAGCTGTTCGTAAATGGCACTCATCAGTGTCTCGCTGTCCCGGCATTCGGAGAGCATGGAGATGACTGCGTTTTTCTCCGGGAACACCATGGAATACTGGCAGTATTTTCCGTCTGCCCGGTAGGAATTATACTTGCCCTGCCAGAACAGATAGCCGTACGGGCCCGCGCCCTGCTGGCTTGTACTCTCGTCGATCCATGCAGTCGAGAGAAGCTGCCGTCCATTCCATTTTCCCCTGTTCAGATAAAACAGGCCGAATTTATGCAGCTCAGACAGGCTCAGGAACAGCCCGCCGGCTCCGAAAGAATATCCGAGAGGGTCGGTTTCCCAGGTGGGCTTTCGGATACCAAGGTGTGAAAAAAGTCTCGGCGTGAGGTAAGAAGCCAGGTCGCATCCGGCTCTGCGCTGCACAAGGATACCGGCAAGATATGGTCCCACATTGCTGTAAAGGAAATGGGTTCCCGGTTCATGAGTCAGCGGAAAGGCCAGAGACATTTTTATCCAGTTGTCTTCCTGACAGGTAACCCGCTGTTCCGCCATGAGCTGCGGCTTTTCTTCACCCAGAGACATAGTGAGAAGATCCCGGACGGTGGCTTTTGCCAGATTATCGCTGATTATGTCCGGAAGGTCTGCCGGAAAGGCGTCCGTCAGTTTCTCATCCAGGGAGAGAAGCCCTTCCTGCACCGCAAATCCTACGGCACAGGAAGTGAAGCTTTTGGTGGCGGAATAGATGTTGCGCCGGATATCCGGCTCGCTGTACCATTCGGCGATCAGCCGGTCATACTGTGTGATTTTTACGCCCAGCACTCCCAGAGGGGCGGCGATTTGGGTAAATTTTTCGATGTTCAATGATATTCCTCTTTTCCTGTAATAATAATTTTAAAATCCCAGCGGTTCTCCCACGAGGATCACTTTGATTCTGCCCGGATAGCGGGACATACGGGTGGTGACAAAAGATGCACAGATAGAAGAGGTGGATGTGCATTCCGCACAGTATCCGGTCTTTGCGCAAGGGGTATCAAGATTCAGACGGAGGGCGTTCGGCGGACAGGCGTCCTGACGGATTCTCCGGTAAGCGTCCTCCACGTCGGCGCACATTTTGTTCATGCTTACTACAATAATCACATGCTTTGGTCCGAAACAGAGACAGCTGACACGGTTGCCGTTACCGTCAATATTAATGAGCTGGCCGTCGGCGGTAAATGCGTTGGAGCTCATGAGATAATAGTCGGAAAGAATATTTTTGGCATGATATTCTCTGGCTTCCTGATCGTTTTTAGCCAGAGATCTGTCAACATATGTATAATCTTCCGGATGAGACATTACATAATCAAGAAGACCAATCTCTTTTATAGTGGCGGAGCCGCCGCTGCCGACTACAGAACCCTTTTCAATGAGAGAGATGGCTTTTTTGAGAGCGTCCTCTTTGGTCGGACAGTAAAATGCTTCAAAGTTTCTTCGTTTCATTTCTCCAATCACACGTTCAGCCTGAATGGTATATGCAGTTTCTTTTGGTGTCATAAATATACCTCCTTCAAGAATAATTATAATTTAAATTATACGCAGAAAGAAGGTATTTGAAAAGAGTGAAAAAACCAGCCTGTTATGTTATTTACATTCCGGATCATGATGCAAAATGAATGGGGCAGTACATTGGTATCGTTTTTTACAATACAGATGGCATGACTCTTGCTAAAATATGGCTGTGTAAGACAGAAAGAACAAATTAAAAAAGCGTAAGGCAAAGGAGTCTGTACAAAAAAGTGCAGACTCCTTTCCTCATTCTATGACAGAAAAGGAGGACAAAATGGAATACAGAATCAGGGAGCACCCTATTCTGGGTGAAATAGAAGAAACAAAAAAAGTGAGATTTACTTATGACGGAAAGACGATGGAAGGCCGGGAAGGAGAGCCTGTCGCCATGGCGCTGAAGGCGGCCGGCGTGCAGATTCACCGGTATACCAGAAAAAAACACGAACCCCGTGGTATTTTCTGCGCCATCGGCCGTTGTACAGACTGTGTGATGGTGGTGGACGGTGTGCCCAATGTCCGGACCTGCGTTACGCCGCTGAAGGAAGGAATGAGGGTAGAGACCCAGTACGGGATATCGGCCCGTCCGCCGGAGAAAGAGGGGAAGTGAGACAATGAAACGTTATGATGTGATCGTTATCGGCGCAGGTCCCGCCGGATTATCTGCCGCTGTCCAGGCGGCGGAGCAGGGAATGTCCGTCATTGTATTTGATGAAAATGAAAAGCCGGGCGGACAGCTTTTCAAGCAGATTCATAAATTTTTCGGCTCAAAAGAACATAAAGCAAAAGTCCGGGGATTCCGTATTGGACAGCAGCTTCTGGAAGAAGCCGGCCGGGCGGGAGTCGAGGTGAAACTGAATGCTGTTGTAACCGGGCTGTACATGGAAAAAGAAGTCGTCGTCAAAATCGGCGGAGCCATGGAGCATTTTAAAGGAGACTCTGTTATCGTAGCCACGGGCGCTGCTGAAAAAATGGTGCATTTTGAGGGATGGACGCTGCCGGGAGTCATTGGAGCAGGGGCAGCACAGACGATGATGAATCTCCACGGGATCCGGCCGGGCAGGAAGGTGCTGATGCTTGGCACAGGAAATGTGGGGCTGGTCGTCAGTTATCAGCTTCTGCAGGCAGGCTGCGAAGTGACGGCGCTCGCAGATGCCGCGCCGACCGTGGGCGGTTACGGCGTACACGCAGCTAAGGTGGCGAGAACCGGCGTGCCATTTTATCTGTCTCATACCATTGTGAAAGCGGAGGGGACGGATCATGTGACCGGAGTCACCATCGCCCGGGTTGATGAGAATTTTGCATTTGTTCCGGGGACAGAGAAACATTTTGATGTGGATACCATCTGCCTGGCAGTGGGATTGTCTCCGATGGCGCAGCTTCTCAAGATGGCAGGCTGTGTCATAGACGAACGGACGGGACACGACGGCACCACGCCCCTGTGTGACGAAAATGGCGCAACCTCTGTGCCGGGTATCTATGCGGTGGGCGATGTGTCAGGCATTGAGGAGGCCAGTTCCGCAATGATCGAAGGGAGAATCGCCGGACTTGCCGCAGCCGCGTATCTGGGATTTATGGACGAAAAAAAATGCAGGGAAGCCATCAGCTGTCAGAAAAAAGCGCTCATGAGCCTGCGCCGCGGCATGTTTGCGCCGCAAAATAAGGGGCGGAAGCTCATGACAACGGAAGAAGGCATCCCGCTGTCTGAACATTTGCTTAAGGAAGGGTATGTGGGCGACGAAGAAATCGGTCGATTTCCGGGAGTGCGCCGCTCTGTCGGCATTCATCCGGTGATGGAATGTACACAGAATATTCCATGCAATCCCTGTCAGGACGCCTGTCCGCACCATTGTATTCGGGTGGGAGACGATATCACCGCCCTTCCGCAGGTGGACGACACAAAGAAATGCGTTGGCTGCGGTCTCTGTGTGGCTTCCTGTTCCGGGCAGGCCGTCTTTCTTCTGGAGGAGAATTACGCGCCGGGTTTTGCGGCGGTGACTATACCGTATGAATTCCTTCCTCTTCCGGAAAAAGGAGAGAAAGGAACCGGCCTTGGCAGAAGAGGGGAACCGCTCTGTGAGGCGGAGGTTGTACAGGTAAAAACATCCGGGGCTTTTGATAAGACGAACCTTGTCACGCTGAAAATACCGGAAGATATGGCCATGCGGGTGCGCTTTTACCGGAAGGGGGTATGAGAGATGACAGACAGAACAAAGGATCCGGGTATGTTTGTTCCGGAACCTGATGATGACAGGATCATCTGCCGCTGTGAGGAGATTACGAAAGGAGAAATTCGCCGTGCTGTTCACGCGGGAATGTTTACTCTGACGGAAATCCGCCGTTTTCTGCGGACCGGCATGGGGCTGTGTCAGGGGCAGACCTGTGGCGGAATGGTGCGGCAGATTGTGGCAAAAGAGCTGCAGACGCCGCCTGACACGCTGGAGCCTGCCACCGCCAGAGCGCCCATGCGTCCTGTGGAAATGTGGGTGCTCGCCCGGGAAGGAGGGGAAGAGGATGCATGATTATTCTGACGTGATTATTATAGGCGGAGGGATTATCGGCTGTGCCGCAGCCTATTATCTGAGAAAAAAAGGACTTTCCGTCATTGTACTGGAAAAGAGCTGCCATATTGGAAACGGCGGTTCCGGAAGAAACGGCGGCGGCGTCCGTCAATCCGGACGGGACGTAAGGGAACTGCCTCTTGCTATGTATGCGGTGAAGCACATGTGGCCGGGGTTGTCTGAGGAACTGGGAGTGGATGTGGAATACTGCCAGGAGGGTAATCTCCGGCTGGGGAAAACAGAAGAGCATCTGAATATTCTTCAGGGCCTGACAAAAAAAGCCTCCTCCTGCGGCCTCGACGTGCGGATGCTTGACGGGGAAGAGGTGCGCCGGATGAATCCATATCTTTCCGGCGAGGTCATAGGCGCCAGTTTCTGCCCGACGGACGGACATGCCAATCCCTTAAAGGCTACTCTCGGCTATTATATGCGGGCCAGGGAGCTGGGAGCCCGATTTATTACGGGAGAAGAGGTGCGGGGTATTCGGAAAATAAAAGGGAAGGCAAGGCAGGTTGTCACGAAACATAATATTTATGAAGGAGACAAGATAATTCTGGCGGCTGGTTATGAGAGCCGGGACATCGCCGCAACAGTCGGCATTGATATTCCCATGAGCAATGTTTTGATCGAGGCGCTGGTCACAGAAGCGCAGCCGCCCATGTTTGCGCAGATGCTCGGCACGGCCGGTGCAGACTTTTATGGACATCAGACAAAACACGGATCTTTTGTTTTCGGAGGAGAATCTGGTTTTGAGCAGGTAAACAGAGACAACGGGCATATGGCTGTCTCCAGTGTCACCGCTTCCTGCACCTGCCGGGGTATCCTCAGATATATTCCGAAGCTGGCATGCGCCAAGATCGTGCGGACCTGGGCGGGATATGAGGACGTCTGTATCGATGGCGTGCCGGTTATCAGTCCGGTGGAGGAGGCGCCGGGAATGATACTAGCCTGCGCGTTTACCGGACATGGATTCGGCATCGCGCCGGTAACAGGGTATCTGCTGGCGCAGATGGCGGCGGGAGAAAAAACATCTCTGGACCTGTCTGCTTTCCGGTATGACCGGTTCCGCCCTGTTATATAACTATATATTTCTTTACAAATACAATATAATGTGATATGGTTAGTACGGCAATGGTGTCAGAAGAAGTTCTGGCGCCATTTTTCTTTTGGATAAAAGAATCGCCGTCCTTCCGGGAAGGAGAAAAACATGAAATTTTTATATTTGAGCGAGCCTGACATGATAAAAGCGGGCGTAAAGGACATGTCACGATGTGTGGATGTGATGGAAGATATGCTGCTCACACTGAATAAAGGAGATTATGTGATGGGCGGCATGAACCATAATTCCCATGGAACCCAGATTATGTTTCCGGATCATCCGGCGTTTCCAGGGATGCCAAAGAATGCTGACGACCGCCGATTCATGGCGATGCCGGCATATCTTGGAGGCAGATACCAGATGGCGGGAATGAAATGGTACGGCTCCAACGTGGAAAATAAAAAGAAAGGACTGCCTCGTTCTATTCTGATGATGATGCTGAACGATAAGGATACCGGCGCTCCGCTGGCTCTTATGTCCGCTAATCTGGTGAGCGCTTACCGGACGGGAGCGGTTCCCGGCGTGGGCGCCAGATATCTGGCGCCAAAGAACGCAAAGACAGCGGCTGTGATAGGACCGGGAATCATGGGAAGAACTTCGCTGAACGCTGTCGTCTGTGCCTGTCCTTCCGTACAAAAGGTGAAGGTAAAAGGAAGAGGCGCAAAATCACTGGCCGCGTTTGAGGACTATGTGAAGAAGGAATGCCCCGGCGTTAAAGAGATCGAGAACTGCGATACCATAGAGGAAGCAGTGAGGGACAGCGACATTATCATCATGACGACGACGGCCGGCACAAAGGAAGCAGAGTATCCTTATATCAACGGAGAATGGGTGAAAAAAGGCGCTTTCATCTGTATGCCGTCCGCCGGACGATTCGACGAGTCCTTTCTCACCGGACAGTGCAGACTCGTGGTGGACAATTACAAACTGTACGAGGCCTGGGCGGAAGAATTTCCGTATCCCAGTTATGAACTGGTAGGCATCATCGGATCCAAGTTTACAGATCTGCTCCACGAAGGGAAAATACAAAAAGAAGACATTATAGATATCGCGGATATTATAGCCGGAAAACATCCGGGTCGGCAGTCAGAAGATGATATTATTGTGTATTCTGTGGGAGGAATGCCGGTGGAAGATATCGCCTGGGGAGAGACAGTCTACAAAAATGCATTGCAGAAAGGAATCGGCACAGAACTGCCACTCTGGGACATGCCGGATATGGCATGAGACAGAGGATGTATAAGGCAGCACGGCCGTCGGTATAGTTTATGAGGATGCAAAATCAATATGAAATCAGGCCGGGGCAGCCGTACATGGCGCTGCGAACAGATAATTTCAGGAAAATACTGCAGCAATCCCTTGGCATCGCACAATTTTATACATTTTCATTGAAAGAGGCTGCGGATGTGCTGCAGGCAGTTCCCGACGGAAGCGTGGATCTTCTGTTCGAGAAAAAAGGAAATCAGCTTCGGTCGTTTATCGGGGGAACGGTACTGCAGGCGAAAGAGTGGCCGCTGGAAGCAGACGGCCGGTATTTTGGAGTACGTTTTCTGCCGGGACAGTGTTTTTTGCCCGAAGGACTCTCAGCCAAAGAGCTGGTCAATGCGGATATCGAGATATCCGGAAACGCTTATGGAGATAATCTTGCAGAACAGATTATGGAAGCGCACAATCTGGAGGAACAGGCGCGTTTTTTTCTGGAAAGCTATGAGAAGCGTCTGGACGGGGAAAGAAAAGAGCAGGGATGGAGCAGGCTGGAGAGGTACGTCCGCGCCAGAATCTATGCCAGCGGAGGGAATGTGCCGATGGATACCCTTGTGGAAGAAACCGGCTATTCCGCCTGTTACATACGAAGGAGTTTTGAGAGAGTTCACGGAGTTGCGCCGAAAACTTTTGAAAAATTTATTCGCTTTCAGAACGTACTGCATCAGATTAATTATAAAGCGGATAAAAGTTACGAAGAGATCGCCCTGGAGTGCGGATATTACGATCAGGCGCATATGATACGTGAGTTCAGGCGTTTTGCCGGGGTAACGCCAAAGGTCTACCGGGAAATTACCGCAAAGACGCCGCCGGCTATGCTGGAATAAATAGATTTATCAAATAATAATGCCTGATATTACAACAATTTACATGATGACAATGAATAAAAAACAAAAAGAGGAGGAGTTTACCATGAGCAGTAGATTATCAAAAGTTGAAATAATTACAGGAATGTCCAAGTTTACGAATTTAAAGGCTGCCTTAAGCCGTGCCGGCGTGCGGGGAATCACAGTGACACAGGTTCTGGGCTGCGGTATCGAGAAAGGGACAAGAGAATATGAAGTGGAAGAAGATTATGAGATGGAACTTTTGCCGAAACAACAGATTACCATTGTGGTGGAAACAGAAAAAGTGGACGAGATTGTGGAACTTGTAAAGCAGGAGCTTTATACCGGGCATATCGGCGATGGAAAAATCTTTGTTTACAAAATTGACAATGTGATCCGGGTGAGAACCGGCGATGAGGGCGTGGACGCCCTGTAAGGGATCAGCGGAGATAATGCGGCGCAAAGCGCGTCATTTCTGCAAAGGCGCCGCCTCTCCCTGTTGGAAGGAGTGAAACATATGGAAGAAAAAAAACTGGGACTGGGAAGCGTCATTTCGGTATCGGTGGGACTGGTTATCGCCACAAGCTGTCTTGTTTCCCTCGGACAGGGCGCGGGAACTGTCGGCGTTATTTTTATTCTTGCCATGGTGATCGCCTGTCTGCTCAATATGACGACGATCGCTTCTCTGTCGGAATTAAACGCACTTATGCCTAACACCACAGGCGGGCTGGCGCAGTATACTCTTGCGGCTCTGGGACCTTTTCCCACCTTGATATCCATGGTGGGAGGATATCTTTTCTGCAACGTATTATCCTGCGGCGTGGAAGCCTCCATTTTTGCCTATGCCCTGGGAGAGGTGATCCCTCTTCCCATACCTACGATCACCTATACATTTATTGTGACGGTGGTGCTCCTGATCGCCAATTTAAACGGTGTGGACATGTTTGCCAAGGTGCAGGATGTGGTAACCTATCTTATGGTTGCGTCCATGGTGATTTTGGGAATCATCGGCGCCCTTGGGCTTGGTACGGGAGAAAAGGTCAGCCAGCCCATGAACATGACTATCGACGTGCCGACTGTCGTTTCCATGACAGCAGTGGCATTCTGGCTTTTTATCGGCGCGGAGTACGTGATTCCGGTCTCAAAGGAAGTAAAAAACGCCAAAAGAAATGTCCCCCTCGGCATGTTTCTGGGGCTGGGGCTCATCTGCCTCGTACAGTCCATCCTTGTGCTGGGATTTCACAACTATACACCGTGGGCGGAACTGGCGGATTCCGCTGCGCCGCATATGCTTTACGGAGAGAATCTGATGGGCGGACCGGGAAGAATCTGGATGGTTTTCGTGGCGGCTCTGGCGCTGATCAGCAGCCAGAATTCCGGCATTAACGGACTGGCAAGCATCTGTCAGGGCATGGCAAAAATGAATATGATGCCTCAGTGTTTTGCAAAGACCAACAAAAAAAATGTGCCGTATGTGGGAGTATGGTTTGTAAGCGTTCTGATTCTGTTTTTTGCTTTTTTGAGCAGCGATTCTTCAGACGCCATAAGCTTCTTCATCCTGGTTGCCTCTGTCTTCTGGATGGTCTCGTACATTTTTGCACACATTGACGTGCTCATTCTGAGAAAACGGCTGCCGAAGGCGCCCCGTTCCTTTAAGGTTCCGTTTGGCCCTGTATTTCCGGTAATCGGCATTCTGGGAACTGCCTACATGATTTTGAACATTTCCACGGATCCGGCGGAAAGAAATGCCATCTGGCTTATTACCGGCGTTGTTTTTCTTATCCTGGCCGTTTACTCTGCCTTCTGGATCAGATATAAGATGCGGATGCCTGTGTTCAAAAGTGTTCCGGTGCCAAAAGTCATGGCTATGGAAAACAGTATGTATTATCAGATCCGGAAACGACGGGGTATCTGCAAATAGAATTTCAAAAAAACTTTCATTTCCTCTCTGTCAAAACAGCGTTATGTTTTGGCAGAGAGGTTTTTTCTGTTATTTACCGGAAAAATGTGCTATAGTAATAACTTAAAAGTCATGACAGGAGGTTCGTAAATGAAAAAATTAATACTTGCAGAGAAGCCGTCTGTCGCAAAAAACATTGCGGATGCCACCGACGCCGTCCGGAAAAACGGCTATTTTGAGGGGCAGGATTATATTATCACCTGGGCCTTCGGGCATTTGCTGCAGCTTTACGATGCGAAAGATTACGACCCGGAGATGAAATCCTGGAAAATGGAGAAGTTTCCTTACATACCGGGGGAGTTTCGCTATAAATTAAAATCTGACGGAAAGCATAAAGATAAACCGGACGCCGGTGTGGTCCGGCAGATGAATATCATTAAGGAGCTTGCCATGCGGTCCGATGTGGAGAGTATCATTTCCGCCACGGACGATGACCGGGAAGGGCAGATTATTGCCGACGAGATTCTCAATTATTTAAAAACCGGCAAGCCGGTGGAGCGTATCCTGTTAAATGAATGGACGGCGGCGGAAGTGCAGCGGGGGCTCGGATGCTTGAAGCCCAACGAGGAAATGCAGCCGCTGCAGGATGCGGGATTTGGGAGGCAGATCGCCGACTGGCTCATCGGCATCAATCTGACCTCGGTGGCGACACTCAAATGCCGCAGCGGCAAGAACAGCCGGCTCTTGAATATCGGCCGGGTGCTGATGCCGACCTTGAAGATTATTTATGACAGAGACAAGGAAATCCGGGACTTTAAGGTGACAAAATATTATAAACTGAAAGGTATTTTTGAAACCGATGCTAAAAAGAAGTTTGAAGGCATATATTATGTAGACAAGAATGAAAAATTTGATTCTCCCGAAGAGCTTCGCAGACTTCAGCAGTGGATACAGGGACATCCTGCCGAGATCACGGATAAAAAAGTGACAAAAAAGAAAGAATATGCTCCGTATCTGTTTAACCTGTCCAATCTGCAGGGATTTATCACCAGCAAATATAAGGGATGGACCTCCGACCGGGTCCTGAAAACGGCACAGGATCTGTACGAAAAGAAGCTCATCACCTATCCCCGAACCGCCAGCGTGGTTCTGGACGAGAGTCTTATCGGAAAGGCAAAAAAGGTGCTGGAAATCCATCAGCAGTCCAGTCCGTACAAGGATCAGATGAAGTTCCACACGTCAAAGAGGATCTTTGACAGCAAAAAAGTGGAGAGCCACTCGGCGATCATCCCCACCTACATGGTGCCCAAAAGTCTCACCGATTCGGAACGCATCGTCTATGAGGCGGTCCGCACCCGCTTCCTGGCACAGTTCATGCCGGTGGCGGTGGCGGAAGACACGGTGCTGCAGCTTGAGATGCGGGGCGTGACGCCGCCGGCCGCCGCTTTCGCATCGTCCGGAGCAGCAGAGCGGATGACGGTCAATCTTGCGACCGCCGCTGCGCAGAACGAAAACCGCGACTTGGACAAGCCGCCGCTGAGCGCGGAGGAAATGCTGCAGAAAGGACATTTTGTGGCAAAGGGCAAGATTCAGCTGGAGCCCGGCTGGAAGCTTCTGGAGGGAATCGACGCGAAGGAGGTGCTGCTCCCGGAAGTAAATAAGGGAGATATGGTCAGTCTGGTAAAGGCGGAAGTCAATGAGGTGGAGCGGAAACCGCCGAAGCCTCACACGGAAAAGACGCTGCTTCGGGTCATGGAGACCTGCGGCAGAAAATACGAGGAAAAAGACGACCAGGAAATGATGATGGCAATCCTGAGCGGTTTCAGCATCGGAACGCCGGCGACCCGGGCAGAGACCATCAAGAAATTAAAAGACGCCGGGTACATCCAGGCGAAGGGCAAGAGCCTCTCCTGCACGGAGCTTGGAACAAAACTGGTGGAGACCTTCCCGGTGCGGGAGCTTTTCGATCTGGAATATACCGGAAGACTGGAGAAAACGCTCTCCGATATCGAGAGAAAGAAACATACCAAGAAGGAGTTTCTTGATTTTGTCACAGAATTTGTGAAGACCTCTGTGGAAGAGATAAAGAAAGACCAGACCTTTGGAAATGCGGCCAACGCGGCGCCTCTTCACACCGGCCCGGTGGGCAAATGCCCGGAATGCGGGGCGGACGTCATCGAGACAGAGAAGGCCTTCGGCTGCTCCCGCTGGCGGGAGGGCTGCAAGTTTGCCATCTGGAAAAACGACTCCCTGATCACCTCTCTGGGCAAAAAAGTGTCCTACGAGATGGTGAAGATCCTTCTGGAGCATGGCAAGGTCGGATTCCGGGGATGTGTCAGCAAGAAAGGAAATAAGTTTTCCGCTTATTTCTTTTACGAAAAGGATGAAAAGACAGGAAGATACCGGTGGAGGCTGGAATTTATTGATTGATTCCCGCCACAACCTTTGTTAGAATAGAAATGTCAAGTATTATGTGGGAAAGGAGAGACTGGTCACAGTCGGGAAAAAGTATGCAGAGAGTAACTAATCAGGCGTTATTTCAACATTTAGATAAAACCATTGCTTCCGTATTATTCGAGGAGAACACCTATCCGTGGGAGGTCCTGCCAAAGATTCATGATTTCATTCTTGAGGTGGGAATGCTTCTTTCCAAAGAGGAGTACGACGAGGTGAAGGAGCATGTGTGGGTGGCAAAGTCCGCCACAGTTGCGCCGACGGCCTTCATCAACGGTCCGGCCATCATCGGTCCGGAAGCGGAGATTCGTCATTGTGCTTTCATCCGGGGCAATGCCATTGTCGGTGAGAAGGCTGTGGTGGGGAACTCCACAGAGTTAAAAAATGTAATCCTCTTTGACCGGGTGCAGGTACCTCACTATAATTATGTGGGAGATTCCATCCTTGGTTACAAGTCCCACATGGGAGCCGGCTCCATCACTTCCAATGTGAAGTCAGACAAAAAGCTGGTGGAGATCCGTATCGGCGATTATAAAATCGAAACCCGCATGAAAAAAGTAGGAGCTATGCTCGGTGATTATGTGGAGGTGGGCTGCGGTTCCATTCTGAACCCTGGTTCCATCGTCGGACGGCATACGAACATTTATCCGCTCTCCAGCGTGCGGGGCTATGTGGACGCCCATTCTATTTATAAGAAACGTAACGAGATTGTGCCGAAAGATGAATATTAATATGCAGATTGATTATATATTTTGATACATTTGCATTATAAATCGATTTATCGGTAAATAAGACATAACAGGAGACAGACATGAGAATTTCTTTCAGAAAAACAGTACTGTTGGCAGTTTTCTGTGTCTCATCTCTCTGCCTGCTCACCGGCTGCGAGCCGTCGGAGCGGAAAGTGCTCTCCTCTTCTTATTATAAGGAGCTGCAGCAGGAGAATCAGAAGCTGGAAAAACAGGTGGAGAAATTACAGGAGGAGGCTGCCGATAACAGCCCTACTGTGGATGAAGAGCGCGCAGTGGATTACCTTGACAAGATTGCGAGAGATAATCTTGTGCGTCTGGAAGTCGGCTACGCCGACAACATGGATGGCAGCGAGTTTGTGGACAATGAGGCGGCTTTTACCTTTGCGACTTTACTTGCAAAGCGGGCGGATCTGACGCAGAAGTACACCCCGGAAGAGGTGGAAGAAATGTACGGTCCGGGGTATGAGTACATTTTATATGACGAAGATAACGCGGTCTACGAAGTGTATGTGTACGGCGGCAATTACGTTGTTTTCACGGATTTGCCTAACAATGTATATTATGTATACAATGCTTCCGCCCTTGGCGACGCATTTCTTCATTACCGGAACGGCTATCCGAACTCCAGTCTGCTTCATCGCCTGGCGGACTCCGCCCTCATCATCGACGAGGCGGGGATGTTCTACGAGAACGAGACAGCCTTTGCGGCGGCCAACAGCATCGACCAGATGGAGAAAGAACGCTCCAGCCGCAGGGAGGCAAGGAGAACCTGGCGGCAGGAGGAGCGGGAAGAATCAGGTACAGGACGGCCGAAGCCTGTGACCTATACCTTCTATCATCATGGCAATACCATGGTGCTGACCATGTTTGACAGTTTTTATTGCATTGAGAATATGGACGGAAAAAGAACCTGGTACCGGGCGGCCGAGGAAGACGTAAATCAGCTTAAGGACCTCTTTACCCAGGCGTCCGCACAGATGCAGGAAGAGATCAATGAAGGCAGTCAGAACAGCCAGGAAGAGGAGACGGAGGAAGAACCGTCCCATTCCAGCGAGATTGAAGAAGAAAGCGATGTGAGCAGCCTGGATGAAGAAGAATAAAAAAGAAGAATGATAAAGAAATGAGAGAACCGGCGCGGGGCAAGGTCCTGCAGCCGGTTTTTTTGACAGAATGATATACAGTTTAGCCATGACATCTTGGAAACTCGCTGCAAGAGCAGCTTATCCGGTGCTGCGCGCTTGTTTCCCCGATTGTGGCAGAACGCCATATGCCTGTCAGTCAAAAATCTCATCCAAATTAAAAAAAAGTATGGACGAATTGAATAATTTATGAGAAAATAAACTACATGTGAGGACGTTTGTCTTGACTTAGGGATTACATACGTAAGTCGATCACAAAAACAAATCAATTTAAACCGAAAGGAGTAATAACATGATTATTTCACAAGAAGTCGAAAATATGTGTCCAGTAGCTCAGGGCGTACATCACGGAGCTGCTCCTATTCCAGAAGAAGCAAAATGGGTGAAAGCCAAAGAAGTTAAAGACATTTCCGGTTTTACGCACGGTATTGGCTGGTGTGCTCCTCAGCAGGGTGCCTGCAAATTAACTCTGAATGTCAAAGAAGGTATCATCCAGGAAGCTCTGGTTGAGACTATCGGCTGCTCCGGTATGACTCATTCCGCAGCTATGGCTTCTGAGATTCTGCCGGGTCTTACCGTTATGGAAGCTCTGAATACAGACCTGGTTTGTGATGCAATTAACACAGCGATGCGTGAATTATTCTTACAGATTGTTTACGGCCGTTCTCAGTCTGCATTCTCCGAAGACGGACTTCAGGTTGGCGCTGGTCTTGAGGACCTTGGAAAAGGCCTTCGTTCCCAGGTTGGTACTATGTACGGAACCCTTCAGAAAGGACCTCGTTACCTTGAGATGGCAGAAGGTTATGTAACAGGAATCGCATTAGACGAAGACGATCTGATTATCGGTTACAAGTTCGTAAGCCTTGGAAAGATGACTGACTTCATCAAGAAAGGGGACGACCCTAACACAGCATGGGAGAAGGCTTCCGGACAGTATGGCCGTGTTGCCGATGCTGCCAAGATTATTGACCCTAGAACAGACGAAGTAATTGGTTAAGCAGGAGGTAAGGAATAATGGCATTATTTGAATCATATGAGAGAAGAATTGATAAAATTAATTCTGTATTAAACAGCTACGGCATTGCTTCCCTGGAAGAAGCAGAGAAGATTACAAAAGATGCAGGTCTTGACGTGTACGGCATGGTAAAAGGCATTCAGCCAATCTGTTTTGAAAACGCATGCTGGGCTTACACAGTAGGCGCTGCCATCGCAATCAAAAAAGGTGCAAGAAAGGCTTCTGAAGCAGCAGCAGCCATCGGCGAAGGCCTTCAGGCTTTCTGTATCCCTGGCTCCGTTGCAGAGAACAGAAAAGTTGGTCTTGGACATGGTAACCTGGGCAAGATGCTTCTGGAAGAAGACACAGAGTGTTTCGCATTCCTGGCTGGTCACGAGTCCTTCGCAGCTGCAGAGGGCGCTATCGGTATCGCTGAGAAAGCCAACAAAGTACGTCAGAAACCGCTCCGTGTTATCTTAAACGGTCTCGGAAAAGACGCTGCTCAGATCATCTCCCGTATCAACGGTTTCACATTTGTTGAGACAGAGTACGATCCATACACAAACACTGTAAAAGAAGTATTCCGCAAATCTTACTCCGAAGGTTTACGTGCGAAAGTTAACTGCTACGGCGCTAACGACGTTTGCGAAGGTGTTGCTATCATGTGGAAAGAGAACGTTGACGTTTCCATCACAGGTAACTCCACCAATCCTACACGTTTCCAGCATCCGGTAGCAGGTACATACAAGAAAGAAAGACTGGAAGCCGGCAAGAAATACTTCTCCGTTGCATCCGGCGGCGGTACAGGACGTACCCTTCATCCGGACAACATGGCAGCAGGCCCTGCTTCCTACGGTATGACAGATACTATGGGACGTATGCACTCCGACGCACAGTTCGCAGGATCCTCTTCCGTACCGGCTCACGTTGAGATGATGGGCTTAATCGGAATGGGTAACAACCCTATGGTTGGTGCTACAGTTGCAGTTGCCGTTTCCGTAGAGGAAGCAGCAAAGGCTGGTAAGTTCTAAGAAACCGCATAAGTCAGACAAACTGTCAGCTGAGATGGCAGATAAATATTTAGTACGAAAGATAACCGCATTGGTCCCGGTGGCCAATGCGGTTTTTTTGATACAGAAAATTTTTTCGATATATTAACATATTGGTGGAAATGTCAGCAAAGTGTTCATAACAATAAAAAAACCGGCCCCTCGGACCGGCTTTTATAAAAAGAGAGAAAAGTATGAAAAAAATCTATCAAATAATAGCTTCTGTGTTATTTGATGGTTTTATTTTACAGCAGGTTTGTGAACAGCATGTGAGCGAAGAATAACGATTATCTGAAGAAAACTTACGGAAATGTGACGAATTGCACAGGCATAAAAGAAGAAAAATTGACAAATAGTGTTATAAACTCTAAAATGTAAAAGAGTTCGTTAATAGTAGATGGAGAAAAAATATAATGATTATATGGAACATATTTTTGATGATTGTGTTATTTGTTTTCTTAATGAGCATTTTTATTATACAAAAAGGAAAAAGGAATAAAGCGTTAATTGATAAAAATCAGAATGAAGTTTTAAAATTAGGATATTTGTGCGGGATTGCAGGAACATATAGTAAAAAAGAGTTTTCTATACATTCGGGAGATGAAATACGTATAGGGAGAGATAAGCGTAACAATGATCTAATTATTCAAAATGATGATATAAGTAATAAACATTGTATCCTTTTTTATGACGGAAAAGAGAATCAATATTATGTAAAGGACTTGTCAGAAAAAGGAACATATTTAAGTTCAGGGCAAAGAATAAAATATAACCAGTTTACCAGGATAATTCCAGGAAGTGTTATTTATTTAGGAAATAGAAATCAATCCTTCCAAGTAGGGGAAAAAGAATAATAATATAGTATATTTTGATTAATGCAGAAAGAAGGGGGGCTTTTCATTACATTTTTATGGCATTTTATGTTATCAATATTGAAATTATGGGTCAAAGAGAGTAAAACAAATGTATAATTGAATAAAGGGGGAGGGTTAGTATTGTATAAATAGAAACAAACGGGTTTATTTTGGAAATATTAAATAATGAGATTAAAAACAGTCAGAAACAATTCATTTAGGGAAGAAGTGTGTTAATTATTATGAAAAAAATCATCATAACAATAGTAATGACAATGTGTATGTTTTCTTTATCGATTTCAGTAAATGCAGCAACAGAAAAATCGGACGGGAAAAATATGACAAAAGTTATCAAAAATTTTAAGAAAGGAAATATGACAAAAGCTCAAAAGTATAGTGACCGACTCAGTGTGACGGCAAATGAGGAATGTGTAAATAATATGTCGCTTAAAATGAGAAATGCTTATCAAAAAGTGCTCAACAAGCTACCGAAGACAGGAATACCTGGTATGGGTGTGACATATTTATGGGATTATTTTTATTCGGATATTGATAATGATAATAAGGCAGAACTTTTTTTAACAAAAGGAACTTGTTATGGCGATGTGAGACTGCATGTTTATCGATATAAAAAAGGGAAGGTGGTAAGTTTAGGATCAGTAGAAGCAATTCATTGTAATTTCTATGCATATCCAAAACATAAAGGGATTCTGATGATGAATAACGCCAGTTGGACAGGAGACTATTCTCTGTATCGTGTTGTTTTGAAAAAAGGCAGATTAAGAAGCAAGTACATAGGACAATATCACATGACAGGGACAGTAAGATTTCGTTTGGGATGTAGTTTGTAATAAAACTCAGTGGTAGCTGAGCGGATATGAATATGGTACTTGCATTGTGGATAATCAAATATCCACATGCAAGTATTTTTTACAAAAGATAGCTGAGTTTTTGTAAAATAAAATCAGAATTTATATAATAATAAATACATTAAAATATATAGATGGAATTTTGAGAGAAATGTGAGGAAGATACAAAATGAAAAAATTATACTCAATTATGGAGGAATTATTAATAGTAGAAGCGGAGTTGAATGCTTTAAAAACTGTTACATCAATAATAATAGAGAATTATAAAAGTCAGGAAAAACAAAATGAGGAGGATATACTGTATGTGATAAATATATATTTAGAATATGTAAATGGAAATATGAGAAAAAGTATAAACACTTTAGATGAATTTCTTGCAACCAGGAAAAAAGGGTAGAAATAAGCAGTATCTTTCATTAAATTGAAAAATACTGCTTATTTTTTTGGATACTCCCTTTTGATATTGCTTACTCCTGTAATGTAGTCCATAGATACATTATAGAATTTTGCAAGAATAATAAGATTGTCAATGGGAATTCTCGTTTTTCCGCTTTCGTAATCAGAGTATGTTCGTTGACCTATATGAAGAAGATCTGCGATTTTCTGTTGTGTTAAAAAATTATCTTCCCTGATTTCTCTGATTCGTTCGTTATATTTGATAATGATTACCTCCTGATTTTTATTATAGAGTTCATAAAACTATATTTTTGCACTTCTAAAAATAAATCAAATGCTCTGTGCAAATAGAAAAAACTTTCCATATACAGTATAAATTAGAAAATAGATAAGAATTGACAAATAGAGTTATAAACTCTAAAATATGAATAGGGATATTAGATATTATGCGCTGTAAAATGAAAATAAATTTTAAAAAGGGTATTTTTTTTATTATGCAGCAAAACGGGTATGGAAAGATAACAATAAAAGGAACCAGATATAATAGAGAAGATGGAGGAAAGTATGAGAAAAGCAGGAGTAAAAAGGGTAGTGGCTGCTGTGTTAGTAGGTATTTTAATGATATCTGATACAGTTTTCGCTTCAGATGATTATCAGGTACAGACGAAAAATACGGTGGTAGACGCTGCAGACGCTCACGTGATCGTGCAGGATACTGCTGGAAAGTATGGTCTGATTGATCAGGACGGAGAAGAAGTCATTGCCTGCGAATACGATAATATGTCTTTTCCGGAAGATACGGAAGAGTATGATTATGTGATCGTTCAAAAGGGAGACAAACAGGGAATTCTTGACTATGAGGGAAAAGAATTGGTGGCCGTGCGGTATGACAGCATCACACCCTACGTTGACGGTAATACGGTGGCGGCGGGAAGAGACGGCGTCTGGACATATCTTTATGACGAAAAAGGCAAAGAAGCAGGTAGGCTGGAAGGACAGTATGAGGTAGTGTCCGATTACTTCTTTAAAAGCGATGCAGATTTAAAAAATGATAAAGATAAACAGATTTTTACATTTGCTGAGAATAATCTGTTGAGTCCGGACGATGGAAATGGAGAAGATGCAGGAAAGGCCCACTGTCTGAAAATAGGAAAATACATTGCGGCGGATTATTATGTATCGGAAGGCGCAGAAGACAAAGAGAGCGCAGGAGATATGAGCATCAGTCGCTATGTGAAGATATTTGACAGAGACGGTAGTGGGTATGCGGATGTGAAGCCGGAAGAATCCTGGGCCGATGATGATGAACAGACGGAGAATTTGACGGCGGCAGCAAGTCTTGAGGATGTGATATCTGATCATTCTCTGAAGGTGAGAGTTCAGATAAGCGGTGAGAAAGATTCTTATCGCATTTATGATATAGAGAAAGCAACCTATAGTGAGAAATACAGAGACATCGGTACGTTTATTGATGGGAAAGCCTTTGCGTTGGATAAAAATAAAGATTTGCAGATTATTGATGAGAGCGGAAAAACGATTAACGATGAATCTTTAAATATCGACGGTTATTCCAGAAAATATGATGAATCTGGCGATAAAGCGTATATTTTATTTAAGAAAAAAGGAGAGAATACTGACTGGAAACTATTCAGTCTGAAGACAGGTCAGGCTCTGCCGGAAACCTATGAGGAAGTTATTTTTAAAGAGCATCAATATGTGATTGTTGGAAATGAAGATGGGAAATATGGCGTCATGAACCGGGATGGGAATATGGTAATCCCATTTGGAGAGTATGGAAAAGAAGTTTTGGAAGCCGGTTTCTATTCTGATAATAGCGTCTGTATCACAGATACTTCAACCAGTAATAAGATCATTCATTTCTATGAATCAGTCCTGGAAGAGAAAGAGAGTACATTTCATGTTCCCATTGCGGTGGTGATAGTCATAGTTGTCGCCGTTGTCCTGGTTATTGCTCTGGTTGTGCTTCTGATGCGGAGGACACACAGAAGAAAAGAAGAAGAAAGGATGGAGCAGGAACGAAGAGAGCAGGCCAGACAGGAAGCGGAAAGGCGGAAGAGACAAAATCAGCAGAACCGGAGTCCAATCTATGGGCGGGAAAATGTGCGGATCATTCACAGTGACAGAGCAGACTACGTCATGGACAAAAGTGAAGGCCGGCAGACGAGGCCGGCGTTTCAGTCCTCAGGAATCATCCGGGGACTCCGGGGCGATTATGCAGGCAGGGAAATCCCGATTCGACCGGGTCAAAAGATTCGCATCGGAAGAAGCCATGGGGATAATGATCTGGTGGTCAGCAGCATCAAAGCCAGTCGTCGGCATTGCATTGTTACTTATAGTGAGGATCAAAAGGGATATTTTGTAAAAGATCTGTCTTCCAATGGAGTTTATCTGGCACAGGGAACCCGACTTCCGAAGAATGTGGATGTGCCGCTGCCGGCGGGCACTGTTATTTTCCTTGGAAATGAACAGTTATCTTTTGAATTGAAATAAAACAGAACAAATAATCAGGGGATAAAAGAGAGGGAGAACAATGAATGAGAAAAGAGAACAGCGCCGATGTCTCGGGTGTATGAAAATGTATACATCCTTTGACAATATCTGCCCCCATTGTGGTTATGTCAACGACTCTCCGCCGGAAGAAATGTATCATCTTTATCCGGGAACGATGCTGGACGGACGGTATCTCGTCGGAAAAGTCATCGGTTTTGGAGGTTTTGGCGTTACATATATTGGCTGGGACGAGAAACTGCTTCGAAAAGTAGCTATCAAAGAATATCTGCCGGGAGAGTGCGCCACCAGAATTCCCGGCGATGAGAATATCACAGTGTTTGAGGGGGAAAAAGAAAAACAGTTCCAGAAAGGGATTAACGCTTTTATGGAGGAAGCCCGTAAATTGATGCAGTTTCAAAATTATCCGGCCATCGTCAATGTCTATGACTGTTTTGAGGCCAACGGCACCGCCTACCTTATCATGGAATATCTGGAAGGCAGGACATTGCAGAAACTGCTGGAAGAAAAGAAACGGCTGGATGTGGACGAGACGATACAGATCATACTTCCAATCATCGATGACCTGCAGAAAATCCATGAGACAGGTGTTATTCACCGGGATATTGCCCCGGACAACATTTTTATCACTGATGAAGGCATGGTGAAACTGCTGGATTTTGGTTCTGCACGGTTTGTGGCGCTGGCTCAGAGTAAAAGCCTCAGCGTTATCATCAAGGCGGGATACGCGCCGCCGGAACAGTATCAGTCCAAAGGTAATCAGGGCAGCTGGACGGATGTCTACAGTCTGGCCGCTACCATGTACCGGATGCTCACCGGCGTTGTACCGGAAGAGGCGCTGGAGAGAATGGCAGATGACCATCTGCTCCCTCCTTCCAGGTTGGGGGCAAAGCTTTTAAAGAATCAGGAGACAGCTTTGCTGAACGCCCTGAATACCTCTGTGGAGAGCCGGACAAAGACGCTGGGAGAATTCAAAGAGCAGTTTCTGTCATTAAAGACCGTGGTGAGGCAGAAGGATGAGCGACGGGGCGGGCAGAAGATGACCAGAAAAAAGATTGCCCGTATCGGGGCTGCCACGGCAGCTGTTTTGTGTATTGCAGCGGCGGGTCTTTTTGGCACGGGCGTCGTCCGCCCGGGCGGCAGCGCCATTGAGCAGAAGATTGATTACAGCAGCGGCCTGGTGGGAAATTATAAAGGTTTCTTTTACGATGATGTAAAAGATGACGCTAAGGCCAACGGCATCAATCTGGAAGTGGTCAATACCGCCAATGATGCCAACGGCGACAGTCTCTCTGACGATACCATCGGAAAGATTCTCAGCCAGACGCCGGAGGCGGGTTCTTCCCTGGAAGAATGTAACGGAACCATCCGTGTGGTCATCAGCGTCGGTACTAAGCAGAGTCAGGTTCAGGATTATCGGGGATATACGCTGGAAGAGGCGCAGAAAATGGCGGAAGAAAATAATATTTCCCTTGTGGAAAAACAGGAAGAAGCAGGTAATGTTCTGCCGGGCTACGTATTGGCGCAGGACTCTCAGCCGGGAGAAAAGATTGCGAAGGATTCTGTACTGGAGGTCACGGTGTCTTCCGGACAGACAGTTTCCGCCGGAGGAGATGCGGATGGAGAAAATACTTTTAAAATGCCGTCATTATCGGGGAAAACTTTTGATAAGGCATTAAAGCTGGCAGAAAAATATGGCTTTTTGATAGGCATACAGACGCATCAATATAGTGTGGAGACAAAAAAGGGGACGATTTGTGCGCAGACAGTCGCTGCCAAGACGGATGCCGCCGGAGGAACGGAAGTTTTGGTGACCATCAGCGACGGACCGGAACAGATGAAGGTGCCGGACGTCATCGGGCAGACTCTGGCCGAGGCTACCAAAGCCATGGAAGCACAGAAACTGAAAGTGACGACGACGGAAGAATATAACGATGTTTACGGCAGCCAGTATGGTGAAGGAGATGTCATGGCCCAGAGCGTAAAAGGCGGAACCACGGTAGATGAGGGAACAGAAATCACGTTGACCGTAAGCCGCGGCGCAGAGCCGGAAGCGACCACCTCAGCGCCATCATCTTCAGGAAGAAGCTCTGGCGGAGGCAGTTCCAGTTCGGGAAGCAGCTCCGGCAGCAGTTCAGGCGGAAGTTCAGGAGGCGAAAGTAAGAAAAAGAATACGACAACGAAGAAGAAGAAAAAATTTGATACAGGGGATTGGGTAACCGCTCCAGAATAAAAAGACGAGGAGGGATAAGATGAAAAAAAATGGAACATTGTTCATATTTACATTATTTATTACGATAATGTTCTTTTGTTGCCCTGTTTATCTCCAGGCACAGGAAGATAAACCTGACGCATGTTGGAGTAACTGGTCGAATATAAAATGTTCATCAGCCGATGGATGTAATGCTCAGGCTGTATATGAAAAATGCGCTTTTTTTATTAATTTCTGGAATCCAAATGGGAACCTTGGTTTGAAAACGATCAGTGTTACTATCAAGAAAAATGGAACGACTGTTGTGAGTAAAAGTGCAAATGTTTCGAATAATTATGGAAGTATTTTGCTTTCTCTGGATGAAAAAGGATCATATACGGTGGAGAGAAGCGCTACTACTTCTTCCGGAGATACTTTGACATGGGATGATGCCACACTAAATTTGCAGGCGTTGGAAGATTGTGGAGCAGGACTGAAAGTATCAAGCTCAAATATATCACTCAGCATGACGGGAACCAAAACTTATATGTTAACGGTGACAGGAACCGGTCCGGTGCCAGCAAACCATGGATTTACAATCACATCTGCAAGTTCTAATTTATCATATGAATGGCAAACAGATTCCTGGCATGATACGACAGGAGATGGGATAAATGAATCAGCTAAATTGGAGATAACTGCGGAAGGAGGCGGAAAAGGAACTATAGCGATTGCTTATAAAGAAGGAACGACAGATACAACGCTGGCAACCAAAACAGTCACAGTGACGGTAGGCCCGCAATATACTATAAGTTACAACGCGAATGGAGGGAGCGGAGCACCGTCATCACAGACCAAATATTACGGGAAAACGTTGACTTTGAGCAGTATAAAGCCAACCCGAACCGGATATGATTTTGTGGGCTGGGGAACCAGCAGCAGTTCGACCAGCGCAAGTTACCAGCCGGGAGGAAGTTATACGTCGAATTCAAGCAGGACATTGTATGCAGTATGGAAATTAAAAGAATATACCATAAGTTACAACGCGAATGGAGGAAGCGGAGCACCGTCATCACAGACCAAATATTACGGGAAAACGTTGACTTTGAGCAGTACGAAGCCAACCCGAACCGGATATGATTTTGTGGGCTGGGGATTGAGCAGCAGTTCGACCAGCGCAAGTTACCAGTCGGGAGGAACTTATACATCGAATTCAAGCAGAACGTTGTATGCAGTATGGAAATTAAAGGAATATACCATAAGCTACAATATGAATGGAGGGAGCGGCGGTCCGTCATCACAGACCAAATATTACGGGAAAACGTTGACTTTGAGCAGTACGAAGCCAACCCGAATAGGATATGATTTTGTGGGCTGGGGGATAAGCAGCAGCTCGACCAGCGCAAGTTATCAGCCGGGAGGAAGTTATACGTCGAATTCAAGCAGGACGTTGTATGCAGTATGGAAGCCAAAAATATTTTATGTAAACTACGACACGAATGGAGGGAGCGGAGCACCGTCATCACAGACCAAATATTACGGGAAAACGTTGACTTTGAGCAGTACAAAGCCAACCCGAACCGGATATGATTTTGTGGGCTGGGGAACCAGTAGCAGTTCGACCAGCGCAAGTTATCAGCCGGGAGGAAGTTATACAGAAAATGCTGATATAACGTTATATGCAGTTTGGGAAAAACAAAATATTACGGAGTCAGATACATCAAATCATGGAGATTCAGAAAATATTTTGCCACAATCAAAGGTCGACCAAAAATATTCTGTAGAATATAATTTCAGTGGATTATCCAGGGGAACAACATATGAAGGATTGTTGAATAAAGGAGATACAATATTAATTCCAAATGAAGTACCGCAACGTTTTGGATATCGTTTTGTGGGATGGAGAAATGTATATGGTAATAAATCTGTTTTATATAAACCAGGCGATAAGATGAAGTTGGAAGGAAATGTCTTTTTTGAAGCAGAATGGGAAAACATGCAAAGATTACCTACGGTGAAAATCACAAAAGCCCGGAATATAAAAGTAAAATACAAAGGCAAAATCCAGAAAACAATAGAAATCAAATGGAAAAAGAAAAAAGGTTTAGATGGCTATTATATTTTCATTTCTAATAATAGAGATTTTGACAATGCATTGATGAAAAGAGTAGGAAAGAAAAAGGGAAGTTATTTATTAACGCCTAAAAAAGCGAAACAACTGAAAAGAAAGTTGAAGCAAATTAAATTTGTGAAAATAATTGGGTACAGAGAAATAAATGGGACAACTTATTTTACGCAAACAACTAATAAATCATTAAAAAAGATAAAATAAACTTCCTACGGAGGAAAAGTAATGAAAATAAGATGTATGGGATGCATGGAGGAATACGATTCCTATTTTGACGTATGCCCCCGGTGCGGTACAAGGCAGAACGTCATGACTGATGGCGGTTCCGGCCTGAAACCGGAGACGATTATCAAGCAAAGATACATGGTCGGACTGTCTCTGGATACGGACGATATCAGTACAACCTATATCGGCTATGACCTGATTGATTTAAAAAGGGTGATTGTCAATGAATATGAGACGATTCCCAATGATATTCTATCTTTCCGAAAGATTGATGTGCCGGGCATAGTAACTGTGCTGGATGTGTTTGTGGAAAGAAGACGGAAGTATGTTGTGACGGAATATGTGTCCGGAGAGACGCTGGAAGCAAAGCTTTTGTCGGAGGAGCAGATGTCGCTGGATGAGGCACTCAGTTATATGATGCCGGTCATGGAGATTCTGGAAATGCTTCACAGAAAAAGGCTTTATCATCTGAAGGTAAATCCCAATAATATTTTTCTTACAGATTCCGGTGAAATCATGGTGATGGCGCCAGGAGTGTATCAGTCGGTCATTGGACGTCACAGAAAGAAAAATGCGCCTGCCGATGAAGTGTTTTACATGGCGCCGGAGCTGAAAGATGGTTCAGAAAATGAGGGCGGTGCAGCGGATATTTACAGTGTATGTGCCATATTGTACCGGATGATCACAGGGGAGATACCAGTCAAAGGAGCCGACCGGAAAAATGTGGAAGTTCTGTTGAACAGCGAGAAAAAAGCGGCTGCGGATTCGAGAAATAACGCGATTATCAATGGGATGATCTCGGATGTGGATATGCGTACCCGGGTTATGGGCAGGCTCATTGAGCAGCTGACTTCCATCTGGGAAGTGGAGCGGGCAGACTTACCGGAACCGTCGGCGGCTTCTGCGCCACTGCAGAAAACCGGCGGAAGTGTCACCTATGAAGATACAGGAAAAAAAGCATTCGGTAAGGCGCCGCTGATCGTGGGACTTTTGGTGGTTGTGGCAGCGGCAGGAGTCTTTGGATTTATGAAAATGCGCAGCGATGCGCCGGCAACCGTGGCCAGGAAAACAGAGCAGGCCGCCGCAGTGGTTCCAAATCTGGAGAAAAGCAGTAAGGAAGATGCGGCAAACATGTTAAGCAACAATGGTATTGAGTTGGTTGTGACAGATACCTGGATTAATGAGACGGTACCGCAAGGCGACATATTAAAGCAGACACCGGAATGGGGAGAGAAAGTTCCTGAGAGCAAACAGGTGTCGGTTATCCTGAGCGCTGGCAAGGATCCGGTTACCCTAGCCGAAAAGGGAATTTTCCAAGAGCGACCGGAAAGTTTTGACAAAAATGCAGATGTCAACGGAAATATTGCTGTGGCTACGAAAGGATATAATAAGGAGAAGGTATTGGAGGAGAACGGTTTTATCCTCTCCGGTTCCGATTCCAGCGAAAGCTATATTATTCCGGGATATATTCTGTCCATCAGGAAATCGGATACCACCAGTATGACTTCCGAAGGTGATACAGATACCGGAAATGACGGCAGCGCAGAGGAAATGGTTGCGACAGACAATGAAGAATCTGCGGAAGTCCAGACCAACACAGAACTGCCCGACGGCTGTGCGCTCACAGTAACTACTTCAAAAGGAATGGAGGGACTGGATAGCTCACAGACTATTAAACTGCCAAAACTGGCAGGGAAGAGTTTCGACGAGGCATATAGCGAGGCGGAGAAAAATGGATTCTATATTGGTCTGGCCGATGAGACAGAATACTCTATGGAACGGCCGGGATTGATCAGTCATATGAGCTTACTGGAAACAGCGGATGCCACTGAGGGCAAAGTTGTGGAAGCCGGTAAAAAACTGACGAAGGGCGCTAATATTCTGTTGACTCTCAGCGAAGGACCGAAGGCAGTGACTCTGAATTCTTCTTTTTTAGGGGAAGATGCGGACGAAGTAAAAGCTGACCTGGAAGATAAAGATGGGGACTACCGGTTAAAAGTAGAGAGAACAGATGCCTATAACGATGCATATGAAAAAAATTATCCGGCAGGAACCGTGATGAAAATAGAAAAGGTTTCGTGCAAGCATACAGGTTGGGGACTGGATGGGAATTTGCATTGGGGCGATACCGTCAGGATCATTGTCAGTGATGGATCGCGTCCAACTACAGAAGCGCCAACACCGACCACACCGGCGACAGGAGGTTCACACTCTGGAGGAAGTTCTGGCAGCAGTTCTTCCGGAAGTTCCGGAAGTGATTCCTCGAGGAGTTCCGGAGGAACATCTTCCAACGGCGGTAAAAAGCCTTCATCTGAACAAAAGAGAGAGATAGAGAATGACGCAACAAACGAGTAAAACAACAAAGGAGATGAGAAAGATGAGAAAAGTATGTATGTTTTTTCTGCTTCTTGTGGTCGGAATTTTGTTTTCCGGCCTGGGACAGGAAGAAGTGGAAGCGGCGGAAAACGGTACGCCGACCGATATGGCTGAAAACGTCAAGAGAGTTGAAGAAGACGGGGTCATTCCAAATGTGGAGAATGGATATCAAGACTTGACAATTGCAACAGGTGTGAAGGCTATTATCGAAGAGGGTAACCCAGTAACCATCAATGGAACGCTCACACTAGAAGAAGGCGCTGTGTTGAACATATACTGTGATGTTACGATTAAAGGGGAAATTGACGACGAAAACGATGAAGGGACAGACAATAATGCAGATGAAAATGTCGATGTAAATGGAAAGTTCAATAAAAAGATGGGTGAAGGGACACAGGAAGAAGGACAGAAATTAGAGGTCAAGGTGGTGTCCATCGCAAACGGAGCACAGATAAACATTATCAGTGGAACTGTGCGGATTGGAACGGATGAAACTGAAACGAATTCAAATGTGACTAAAATTATAGAGAATTACGGATTGGTGCGTTTGAATCTATCATCGGAAACTTCTCTGTTGGTGTCAGAAGAATATGAATTGCGACCAAACGCATCGATAGGTGAGACAGATGCAGATGAAAAAGAAACGGATGATGCGGATAAATTACCTGTTATTGTTAATGAAACCATGGTGCCCGAGGAAGATATTATGGGGCAATCAGATGACACCGGATTTTTATGTGCCATCTATCTTGGAGAAGGGTGGAAGGATTTTGTTTCCTGTGAATATTGTGAAGAAGGGATAACTCCAAAAGGTATTATCGAAGCCTTTATCAAGGATGATTTTTGCTTGTCAAATTATGGTTATATGTTTAGTGATGTGGTTAATATTTGGAATGTCCAAAATGATTATTATAAATATAAAGATTTTACGTACAAGCCAAAGAGGACAGAAGTAGAGCAGCAAGTTACTTATTATAAGGAACTGCCATTTTATATTAATGTGAAGGTAATCCCGACAAATATTTCAGAAGACGCTTACCCGACGGAAGAAAGAGAAAAAATCTTGAAAGTACAGGAAGGAAGTACGCTGGAGGATGTGAAAGATCAGCTTGTAACAGGATTTACTTTTGTTGATAATTTGAATACTCCAGTGGGTGCTGCAGGTGGGCCATATACATTTTACGTCAATTACGCGGATAACAATGCAATTAATTATAATCCGATACCGATAAAAATTGAAGTGACTGCAAAACCATCTATCCCATCCGCCCCGGTAACAGGTCTCTCCAAACCAACGCCGGGTGATCCGACGGTGGAGACGCCAAAGCCATCTGTCCCGGCTCCGTCCACGCCGGTTCCGGAAACCCCGTCTACTGCCAGTGAAGGGAAATGCGGCGACGATGTTACATACCGCTACAAAGACGGCGTATTGACAATATCCGGGAAGGGAGCCATGACGGACTTATCCTGTCAGAATACGAAAACTCTGGAGGAAGACGCCTCGGCGGGACGTAAGAGCAGCTATGGCGGTATGGACGCCTATGCGGAAAAGACGAAAAAGATTGTCATTGAGAGCGGCGTTACCCGTATTGGAAGAGGAGCCTTTGCTTATTTTAAGAATCTGGAATCAGTACAGATTAAAGGCGGCAAAAAAGCAAAGTTGTCCGTGGGACAGTATGCTTTTGCCGGGTGTGGGAAGCTGAAAAAAGTTTCCATGAAAAATGTGAAGGAAATCAACTTTTTCGCCTTTGGAAATTGTAAATCACTGAAGAAACTGACGCTCCGGAAAGGAGTGACCAGCATTGGAAAATCTGCATTCTATGGCTGTAAAAAATTGAAAAGTATCAATCTTCCATCAACCGTGAAGGAAATGGGCGATTATTGCTTTTATGGCTGTAAGAAGCTGAAAACTGTGAAGGTAAACGGCAACATAAAAAAGGCAGGAAAATATATGTTTTATTCTGCTGGCAAGAAAGCTGTGATCCGATGTGCCAGCAAAAAGGCAAATAATTGCAAGTTTGTAAAAAAAGCGAATGCGGAAGGCATAAAGATAAAAAGAAAATAAAATCACATCATATATGTCGCGGCCATTGCCTGATAACAATACCGCGTCATACAAAAGGGAGAAAAAATGGGAAAGTTAAATGAAAAGTTGAATTACCTGGCCTATGCAGGTCTCGTGGTGGGTTCTACGGCATTTATGTTTATTATGACGTTGATTCTTGGATTGGTAAACAGTTTGGGGGCCACTATGGCTTTAACTGCGATTTCCTGGATATATGTGATAGCCATGATTGTAGCGTCAATCTATTTGAAATATTTAAGATGTGAGGCTATCCATAATCTGAATATGGCCTGTGGTCTGAAAGAGAATGGGGACAGATCAAATAAATCTCAGAATTTTGTCATTGTGGATTTGCTGACGTCAGTTACACTGGGAATCTATGGGCTGTACTGGGTGTATCGTCAGGAAGCCAGAATGATTGAAATTGGCAGAAGCTATAAAATCAGCAACCAATTTGAAAGTGAAACCAAGAAAGCATTTATTTTTATTATAGCGGGCCTAGCATGTAAAATCGTGGGAGTTATTTTCTTTATTGCCTATCTTGGTGCTGTTGCCGACAATTTCCTGGTGTTTGCCCTGCGGGGAGAAAGCGGCGGTGAGATCGCTCTGCGTATTTTTGCTCTCTTATTTATTTTGGCGGGAATAGTATTGGATGCAGCCGGTTATTATCTATTTTACCATGATATCAATATCTTAAGCGCTGCTTTTAACCGGGAAACCTATAACGGAACATTCATCGTATGTGACAGGCACCGGGACAAACTGAAAGGTGGTAATGGAAATGGTGATCTTAAACAGGTGAAACCGATGGACGGTAAGGTGCGTATGTTGAGCGGGCAGTACGCTGGTAGCGAAATCCGTTTAAAGCCGGGGGAGAATATTGTGATTGGAAGAGAGCCAAGTAAGTGCGATTTGATCTGTTCATCGGAAAAAGTATCCAGAGTACACCTTTCGATTGCCTATCGGGCAGTAGGCGGAAAAGGTGAATATTTTGTGAAAGATATGTCCACCAACGGAACCATAAGCTCCAAAACAGGAAAACTGCCAAAGGAACAGGAAGTAAAACAGCCGGTGGGTGCGGTGCTGACCCTGGGTCAGTCAACAGAATCCATTCAGCTTCTGTGAGAGGAAGAGAGAATACATATGCAAAAACGTTGTTTGAATTGTTTTAAAGAGTACGATGCTGTTTACGAGGTATGTCCCCACTGTGGTTTCGTGGAGGGAACGCCGCCGAAGGAATTGTATCACCTGCACCCGGGAGAGATACTTCATGGAAAATATATTGTAGGAACTGTAGTTGGATATGGCGGCTTTGGCATTATCTACCGGGTGTGGGACGCCCACATGGAACAGGCGGTCGCCATCAAGGAATATTTTCCCAGCGGTCTTGTAAACCGGACGCCGGGACAACGGGACGTTATCGTATATTCCGGAAAAAGTCAGGAGATTTTTGAAGCGGGACTGGAGAGATATCTGCTGGAAGCAAGGAATATGGCGGCTTTTTCCCATCCTAACATCGTGAGCCTTTTTGATTTCTTTGAAGAAAATAATACGGCTTATATCGTTATGGAATTGTTGGATGGCATTTCTCTGAAAACTTATCTTCTCCAAAATGAAGGAAAATTGAGTTGTGAAGAAATGTTGGAAGTGATGCTTCCCATCATGGATGCGCTGGAGGAAATGCACAAACACAATATTATCCATCGTGATGTGAGCCCGGATAATATTTTCCTCTGTACGGGTAACCGGATGAAACTGATAGACTTTGGCGCTGCAAGATTTTCTGATTCCAAAAAAGAAGAGACCCGTTCCATTGTATTGAAACCGGGATACGCGCCGCCGGAGCAGTACCGGGGAAAGAGCAGGCAGGGCCCATTTACCGATGTGTATGCGGTGGGAGCCTGCATGTATCGGGCCGTGACAGGGGCGATGCCGGAGGAATCGTTGAACCGCATGATGGAAGATACGCTAAAAGAGCCAAAAGAGCTGGAGCCGGATCTGCCGGATGATGTCAATACGATCATTTTAAAAGCCATGGCCCTGTCTCCGGAGTATCGTTTTCAGACAATAAGGGATATGAAAGATGCGCTGGAAGGCAAAAAAACTGTCACTTCCTATCAGGTAGAGATCAAAAAGCGCCGTCGGTTAAGCAGAATTGCGGCCGTTGTCGCCTTTGTGGGTGTCGCGGCGATCGCAGGGGGGCTTTATTATGGAGTTGTCAATCATACCAGACTGCTCAGAGTCAGCAATTACAAAGGCAATGTGAATTTCTATGTGCCGGAGAGCCAGGTGGACTACTACAAAACCATTGAGCAGGATTTTGAGATGGATAATGATGGGGAGGATATCACCATTGTGGCGGTGCCGGATGATTCTTATAAAGAAGAAGTACTGGCCGATGCAGGAAAAGAAGAGGGAGCAGTTCTCTTTTTCAGTGATACATTTTCAGAAGAAGAGATGGGAATGGCGGAGAATCTTCAGAAACCGGTTGTCGAAAAGCTGGGGGATCTGGAACACAATTTTTATTATCTCTCCGAATTTTATAAGACGGAAGCCAACCAGAAATGTCTGCCGCTGAATTTTTCCGTACCGCTGATTGTGGAGAATACCAAAGTCGGAGTTAAGATGAGCGGTCCGGTCCAGAGCGCCGGGGATTTAGATTTAAAACCGAAGCGGAAGAAAAAGGGCAATGCAGCCGTTTATAAGATAAAGGACAGCGTGGCGGCACAGGCGGAAGCGTTGTCAGTGGATGCATCGCAGACGGTGGACAGTGAAACGGGCATACAGCAGATGACTGACAATACCCTTGGATATTACATTACGGACTGGGCAGATTATAAGGCGTTGGTAACCAATACTTCCAATGTGGAGACGGATATCCTGTATCCGGCGGAAAAAGTGCAGATGACAGCAAAAATGTGCAATTACCTCAGTATCTCCGAGGATGCCCATATTCAGGCCCGGATGATTGCGGAAGATTTTGCCCAGTACATTATCAACAGTCAGGCCGCTTACTTATCTTCTTTCCAGGAAGATGTGCTTCCGGTCAACAGAGACGCAGTGGAATCTTTCACCAATATATGGGTGCTGAGTCTGGCTTCTTCTGTCAGTGAAGAGGATGGAAAAACACAATTTACACAGTATCTGGATCAATGTACGCCGGAGAAATAGGAGGGGATTGCTGTTATGAAACCAAAGAAAATCATTGCCGTACAATACAGTGTGCTGGCTATTTTATCTTTTGTTGTTTTTTTTCTGCCGTTTATCAAGTATGAACTTTCCATTCCGGCCTTGAATCAGACTCTGGATGTGATTTCTTTCAATGGCATCAGGCTCTTGGCTGCATTTTTTACTGATCCTGCAGAATATATGAAGATTGATGAGCTTTTGCCGCTCTTTACTGATCTGAAGAAATATTTTTGTATTTTGGCGGTGTTTGCACTTTGTGTGCCGATTCTTTTGCTGGTGGCATCGGGAATCCTGCATTTGCTTCATTTGCGGAAAGGGAAGATGCCATGGTGGCAGATTGCTTTCCCGTTACTGTCCATTATCAGTATGGGAGGCGGATGGTATGGTGTAAGCCGGGCAGTGCAGGGTGTGATAAATGACTTTGTGGAGGAAATATCCGGGCAGATTCTGGCAGAGATTGGCCGGGGACCATCTGCGGTTTATATGGACGTCTCATCTTTTTATGGGGATACAATCAATGATATTCTCCAAAACACTGTGGAAATAAGAATTTCCGGCAGTGTCGGCTACTATATATTGCTTGTTGTGATCTTAATTCTCCTGGCGGAAGATATTATTCTGTCGAAGTTATGGAAAGAAAAGACAGAAAAACGGATTATTCCGGTATCAGGAGGCGGAAAAGCTGATTTACCGGAGAACATAGTGCCGGATGCGGTCTACAAAGAAGAAGTCCTGAAATCAGGGAAAGAGAATACGGAAAAACCAGAAAGAATTATACAGACATGGAGCGACTCTACAGTTTTTGAAAAAGAACCGGGATGGGCGGCTCCCAATCGTCCGCGCAACGGGATGATGGATGATCCGACCCAGAGAACCGGACAAAGAAAAGGAAGACTGATTGGTCTTCGGGGTGAATATGCCGGAGCGGAAATCGTTATGATGAACGGAGAAAAAATAGTTTTAGGCCGCAGCCGGGAGAAATCTAATCTGATTCTCAGTAATCCAAAGGTCAGCCGGAAGCACTGTGAGATATATTACGATGCAGTGGAGGATAAATACGTGATAGTGAATTGTTCTCTGAATGGTACTTTCCTTTCCGGAGGGCAGCTGCTGGAGCAGGGAAAACGATATCATCTGCCCCACGGAACGATTTTCCGGGTAGACAAAGAAGATGAATTCAGACTTTTATGAGAAAAAATCATGTGCTCAGAAAAGATGCATAGATGCGGCACAGAATGTGAGAAGGAGAAAATCAGGAAGAACATATGGAAACAGAATATATGGATGTGGGACAGTATGTGCAAAGCAGGGTAAAGAATCCGGCTCTGCTGATTTTGAGTCCCTCGGAAGGGGTGAGGGAAGTTCCCCTGTATCAATATGAAAAAAGCCGTCTGTTTATCGGCAGAAATCCGGAGAAAGCAGATATCACCGTTCAGTCTCCTCTGGTTTCAGCCGTCCATGGCAAGATAAAAATAGAAAACGGAAAGGTGTATCTGGCTGACATCGGCAGCACCAACGGAACCTGCGTAATGTACCATGGCGGTTTTGTCAGGATAAAGGTCAACAAATATTTCGGTCCGCTGAAAGAAGGCGCGATGTTTCTGATGGGCGGGGACGGAAGAAAAACAGAAAAAAATAAAGAGGCGGTTCTTCTTATATTTGTAGATAAGCAGAACGACCAGAAATATAAAAAGTTTCCTGTTTTTCAGGAACAGTATATCATCGGGCGAAGCAAAGATTGTGATATTGTGTTGAATCATCCGGCGGTATCCAAACGGCACGCCCGTGTATACAGAGAAGGAGGGGGCTGTTTTGTAGAGGATTTAAACAGCGTCAACGGTGTTTTTGTCAATGGGATTCCGGTAAATGGAGTCAGTGAGATTCGGGAAAAAGATGTGATACAGATTGCGGGAAATATGATCATCTATTCCTGTGATACGCTCATATGTCAGACGGAGACTGACGGTATCCAGCTTACCATGCGGGATCTGGTCAAAAAGGTCAATCACGGAAAGAAACAGATTCTTTCTCATGTGAGTTGTAGTATTGAGAAAAATGAATTTGTGGCGATTGTGGGAGGATCAGGAGCAGGTAAATCCACCCTGCTGAAAACTTTGGGCGGTTATGATAAAGAGTATGAAGGAGATGTATATTATAACGGCATCTCCCTGAAAAGAAACTATAATGTGCTGAAAAATATTATCGGCTATGTGCCCCAGGAGGATATTGTCTTTGAAAATCTGTCTTTAAAAAAGATGCTTTATTACACAGCAAAGATGAAAATGCCTGACGGGACGTCACGGAAAGAAATATCTGACCGCATTGGGGAAGTCCTTCATCTGGTGGAACTGACAGAACATCAGAATACGATGATTCGGGATTTAAGCGGCGGTCAGAAGAAAAGGGCCAGTATCGCTGTGGAGCTGTTGGCGGATCCGGGCATGTTTTTCCTGGATGAACCGACGTCGGGACTGGATCCGGGTACAGAACAGAAATTGATGCGGGTATTAAACCGGCTCTCAAAGACCCAGGGCAAGACGATTGTCATGGTCACCCATACGACTCAGAGTCTGGATCTCTGTGACAAAATCATTTTCATGGGAAAAAACGGAACGCTGGCTTTCATGGGAACGCCGGAGGAAGCGAAGATGTTCTTTGGGACAGACAGTCTTATAGAAATATATAATATTCTGGAAGAAGATACGGATTCCTGGGCGGAGCAGTTTAAAAGGTTTAATGAGCCGGCGCCGCTGCCGGAAGAGCAGGAGGAAGGTATCCGAAAAACGAAGAGAAAATCGTTTTTCCGTCAGCTCTCTGTGCTGACAAAGAGATATGGAGAATTGATAAGAAATGATGTGCCAAGGTTGATGCTCCTTTTGCTTCAACCGGTGCTTATCGCTATCCTTATCAGATTGGTATCTGACGATGATGTATTTGAGGTGTTTGAGCCGACAAAGCAGATTTTGTTTACGTTCAGCTGTTCCGGTATCTGGATTGGCATATTTAATACCATTCAGGAAATATGTAAGGAGAGGGCGATTCTAAAGAGAGAATATATGTCCAACCTGCGTCTTTCTGCTTATGTATTGTCAAAGTATGTGATGCAGTTTTTAGTTTCATTTTTGCAGACGGTTATTTTTGTGGGACTTTTTCTACTCCTGATGGGAAATGTACCGTCAGAAGGCGTGGTGCTTCCGGGAGCTGTGGAGATATTTATCACCATGTGGCTGACCATCTACGCTTCTTCGGCCATGGGACTGCTCGTCTCTTCGGTGATGAAAAACGGAGACCGTGCCATGGCGGTGAGCCCGTTTTTACTGATTATCCAGCTTCTGTTTTCAGGAATTTTGTTCAGCCTTGACGGAGCTTCCCAGATAATTTCTTACTTTACGGTGAGCCGCTGGTCGGTGGAAAGTCTTGGTAATGTAGTGAATCTGAATAATCTTAAACATGTGTATCAACAGATTCATTTCAATGCGGACCCGCTGTTTGAATATGGATGGGATCATCTGGCCCGGACATGGTTGATAATGGCTGCCTTTGTGGTTGTGCTGGGAATTTGCAGCGTGATCAGTCTGCGCAGCGTATCGAAGGACCGGTAAGAAGATAAGCAGGAGGTTATGGTTATGATTACATTTGCACAAATATCCGAAGTGGGCGAAAGACAGATTAATGAAGATAGTGTGGGGTTTGTCAACATCGGACCGGAAACCGGGCTTTTTATTCTGGCGGATGGTCTGGGAGGACACGGAAGAGGAGAAGATGCGTCAGCGCTTATCAAAGAAGTGTCAGAGGAAGTTTTCCGCAGCGGCTATCGGGAAAAGGACTGTCTGATGCGCTGTTTTGAAATCAGTCAGGAGAGGCTGATGGAGAAACAGCAGACGGAAAATGCCAAAGAAGATTTAAAGAGCACTCTTGTGCTGTTGTCCGTCTGCGGCGGGGTAATCCGGTGGGGGCATGTTGGAGATTCCCGCTTGTACTATTTTGAGAATAACCGCATGGCAGAAAGGACTCTGGACCACAGCGTACCGCAGATGCTGGTCAATGCCGGTGAGATCAGAGAGAAAGAAATCCGGCATCATCCGGACAGAAACCGGCTGCTCCGCGTCATGGGCATGGAATGGGACAGTCCTCAGTATCAGCTTTCATCGAAGATTCCGGTGGGAGAAAGGCAGTCTTTTTTACTCTGCTCCGATGGATTCTGGGAGAATATCACGGAGAATCAGATGGAAGCGTGTTTAAAGAAAGCTTCGGATGTGAGGGATTGGCTGCGCCGGATGGAGCGTATTGTTTCTGCCAACGGAAAAGGAACGAACATGGATAACTACTCTGCGGTGGCAGTCTGGATTCGGAAATAAGGGGAGAATATGAGCAAAATTATCAAATGTGAAAACGGACATTTTTATGATGCGGATAAGTTTGCGTCCTGTCCCCATTGTAAAGTGGCCGGGCAGGAAGAGAAGAAAGCCAAAAATAGTTCCAAAGTTGAAGATCTGGACACCATGGTCACTGTTGCTAAATATCTTTTTGGCGGGAGTAAACGTTTCCGAAAGACTCCGGATGTATCCGGAAATATAGCAAAACCGCCCAAAGAGCATCTGGAAAAAGAAATTACACCGGAAATGCGGCAGGTACAGAAGATGGCCAGAAGACAGCAATCAAAGGATGATGATCAACTTACTGTGCGGTATCAGCTGCCGGAAAGCGGTCTGGAGCCGGTGGTGGGCTGGCTGGTGTGCGTCATTGGCAAAAACCGTGGAAAAGATTACCGGTTGAAGGCCGGATTTAACAGAATAGGAAGAAATCCGTCCATGGATGTGGTTCTGGAGGGAGATTTGAGTGTATCAAGGGACAACCACTGTTCCATCGTTTATGATAAAAAATCCAATCAGACCTTTGTGACGCCGGGAAACGGGACGCTCACTTACTTTAAAGGGGAAATGGTGCGGGAGGCAAAACAGCTGTGCTCCGGAGACGAGATAGACATAGGAGAAAACAAGTTTGTATTCATAGGTTTTTGTGAAGGAGAACGCACATGGGAAGAAAAATAAAGAAATGGGCAAAAATCCTATTGTTTTGTTTGATGATGATTCTTCCGGAGACAGGATACGGCAGAGAAAATACAGCGACTGTCACGCAGACGGATGCATATCTGCCGGAATTTACAGCGTATCTCCGAATGGAGGGAACAGAGACGCCGGATGCCTCTTCTGTGGCAGGTAAAATTGACGGGACAGATACCACCTTATCTGTAAAAAAAGTGCAGAAGATGTCTGAGTGCGGACAGGGGATCCGCTACTATGTGCTGCTTGATATCTCCACTTCCATTTCTGATGAACAGTTCAGAGCGATGAAAGAAGCAGTCATTGGTCTGTCGGAGAATCTTCGGGAACAGGACAGCATGGAGGTCATTACCTTTGGGCAAAAAGTAAAGGCGATTCTCCAGGGAGGAGAAAGCAGCAATGTTGTCCAGGAGAAAATCAATGGATTAACCCAGGAAAAGAAAACACATTTGTACGAAGGGATCAGTTACCTGGCCTCTCAGGCGCAGGAAGACAGAGAGCAGGAAGTTTCTGAGAATCGGAGCGCTGAGATGAGGATGCGGCATGTGGGAATTATTCTCACAGACTGGCAGGAAATCAAGAATGTGGGCGGTAGCACTTCGGAAGAAGAATCTCTGCTGGCGCTGCAGGAAGAAGGAATCCCATTGTATGGCTATTGCCCGGATACGGTGAAGGATACAGTGCAGGACGATATGGGAGTGTTCCTGCGCAAAACCGGAGGCGAGTTCCGGATATTAAATGAGAAAGAAAGCGGACAGATATTGCTGCCGCTTTCAGAGAAACTCCTGGATGAGACGGTGGTGTTTTTTCAATCTTCTTCCAACAAAATGTATGATGAGAGCAAAGTGCTGGAAGTAACGGTTGGGGAACAGACTGTCAAAAAAGAAAATGTATATCTGTCGAAGGCGGTCGAAGATACGGACAGCCCGGAGATTCTGGAAGTGGAGCAAAAGGGAGAGAATGCCAGAACACTGGTGATTCATTTCAGTGAGGATGTGCGGAATGCGGATAATAAAGGAAATTATTCAATTCTGCGGGAAGGCAGGCAGGTTTATACCGTTTCTGAGGCGGCCTATACGGTGGACAACGGAGAATATCAGGCGACTCTGATCTTAAATGACAATCTTGTCAAAGGAAAATATGAGATCAGTACAATAAATATCACGGATAACACCAATGAGGAGAATTCGCTGTCTGATGTCTGGACGGGCAATCTGGAGGGGCAGGGGCTGCTGATGGCTATTTACGGGAAACTGGGCAGATTCTGGGCAGTTATTCTGGCGGCAGTGGTGCTTGTGATTATCGGAGTGATTTATTTTATTATCAAAAGACATAATGGCATCATGGTTATGGAAAATAAGATGGTGCTGGGCTCCAATCTCGAACAGAAGCAGCATGTGAAAAATGATGAATCTTCCACAAAGGATATTCTTTTGTTGATAAGCGGTATTGCGTCAGAAAGCCGTCAGATGCAGGCAAGAATCAATGGTAGCGCCATTGTGGGACGTTCCAGCATCTGTGATATTTATTTTGACGATCTGAGCATGTCCAAACAACATTTCGCCCTGGAAGTGGAGAAGGGAAATGTATATGTGACAGACCTGGAGTCCAAAAACGGCACCTTTATCAATGGCAAAAAGATTTCCGGACGCACGCCGGTGCAGAATGGCGGCGTCATTGAGGCAGGGAGTGTCGCTATGACAATAAGGTGGTGAAAAGTATGACCATGGATTATGAATATTGTCCCAATTGCTTTGCCAAAATACATGGGGAAACCGTATGTCCGTACTGTGGTTGTGATGAATTCGAAAGGCATAATCTGCTTTCTCTTCCCGTGAATGCACTACTCCGGGGCAGATATATGACGGGAGTCATTCTTGGAAGCGGAGGTTTTGGTATCACCTATAAGGCGATGGATAGAAAACGGAGAAAACTATGTGCCGTTAAAGAATATGTGCCTCTGGGCTATTCAGTCCGAAGTAATGACGGTATTACCCTTACATCCACCAACCGGGAAAAAGAAGAAATTTATGAATACGGAAAAAATAAGTTTATGGCGGAAGCCAATCTGCTCCGGAATTTGGACCACATTCCTTCGGTAGTAAATATTTTTGACAGTTTTCTGGAAAACGGAACCGCCTATTTTGTTATGGAATATATTGACGGTATCACACTGGGACGTCTGCGGGCACAGTCGGAAAACGGCCGTTTGCCTTTTGAAACCGCGTACGGGATTATTCATCAGATTGCGTTTTGCCTCCATGAGGTGCATACGAAAGCCAATATATTTCATCGGGATATCAGTCCGGAAAATATCATGATCAGTAAAGATGATCATGTAAAGCTTATTGATTTTGGCACTGCAAAATACATTCACGGACAGAAAAGTCAGAATTTGTCCGTTATTCTGAAACCGGGATATGCGCCTCCGGAACAATACTCCAGCGCAGGAAAACAGGGAGAATATACGGATGTATATGCACTGGCCGCTACTTTTTATTTTGTTCTCACCGGCAAAAAAGTGCCCGCCGCGCCGGATCGTCTGGGCGGCAATGCGGTCATTGAACCGCTGGAAAATATTCTGGGTACGGAATATGAGGAATTATCCGTGGTTTTGGAGAGGGCGCTGGCCATTAAGGTAAACGAAAGGACACAGACCATGAAAGATTTCATGGCTGATATAGAGCGGTGCCGGGAACATCTGAGAACGACGCCAATAGATCCGGACGATCCGTCTGTCCCTCCGGAGAAAACGGGAAACACTTTGGAACAGAAGATTCGCCCGTATCTGGACGGTTTGGCCGGTTCCATGAAGGGCTACCGGTATTTTGTTCCGGTGAATACTATGATAAGTATAGGGAGATTGCCTTCCAACAGTATTGTCATATCGTCCCGGGTGGTGGGAAGAAAACATTTGGAAATTTTTTATGATACTTATAATCAAATGTTTTATATGATGGATAATCATTCGGTAAACGGAACTTATGTTGATGGAAAGCGGTGTATGCCGTCGGCAATCATTCCGGTACAGCCGGGAAGCATAGTGTCTGTGGCTAACGCCTGTGTATTTCAGTTAGGAGTAATATATGAATAATTATTTGGAAGACAACAGGGAAAACGCTGCGACGGAGATTACACAGCAGCTGACAGAAGAAGAGAGCACCCAGCTATTGCGGGGGCTGGAGTATCCGAATGGGCTGGAATATATGGTATCCGGAAGTTTAAGCACTGTGGTGGGAACGAGGAAAAATCAGCAGGATTCCTGTTATGTCTCGGTGGAACCGGATGGCAGCGCATTGGGAATCGTCTGTGATGGTATGGGCGGTCTGGAAGGCGGGGAAATGGCCAGCCGGACAGCGCTTCAGACCTTTGTGGAGGATTTTGAAGCGGTTCGCTACGGACAGAAAGATTATTATAATTTCTTCTGCGAAGAGGTTATCAAAATTGATGAGATTGTTGCCGGATTGACCAACGCGCAGGGGGAGACCATGTCAGCGGGAACGACTCTGGTCGCGGTGTCTGTTGTGGATGGATATATGCAGTTTATCTCGGTAGGCGACAGTAAAATCTATGTTCTGCGAAACGGCCAGTTAAGGACCATGAACAGAGAACATAATTATTATCTGATACTGGATGAGCAGTACAGAAGGGGAGAAATCACTCAGGGCGATTACTTACGGGAAGGAGCCAGAGGAGAAGCGTTGATCAGTTACCTGGGTATGGGAAATATCAGTATCATGGATGCAAATCCCATTCCTATACCACTGATAGATGGGGATATTATTATCCTGTGCAGCGATGGTCTCTACAAATCTCTCAGTGAAGAACAGATAGCGGCCATTATCCGAAAAAATCCCATTAATCTGGAGAAAACTCTGCAGGAGCTGCAGGAGGAAGCCAGAGTATCTTCTCCGACAGCGCAGGATAACACGTCCATCGTCCTGTTATCCTATAGAAGAAAATAAATAGCAAAAATCAAGACGGATATGCCGGTATAAAAACCGGGAAAGATATCTGAAAAGTTAAGAGACCAAAAGGAGGACTTTTATTATGAATCTGACAAGATGTAACAACGGACATTTTTACGACAAAGATAAGTTTGATCACTGCCCGCATTGCGCCAGCGCCGGGATGGGCGGAGGAGAATCCGGATCCACCGTCCCGTTGACCGGTATGGGAGAGGGAACTATGGCGGAATGCGGCGGCGGTGACGTCACTGCGCCGTTGGGTGGAAAAAATGATTTTTATATGCCGCAGGGCGGCGGCAGGTCCGACGCCACAGAGCCGGTGTTTGCCGATCCTGTGGGAGGACATCGAAATGGAGATATTCACGGAAGATTTCCGGAAGATTATACCAGCGATACGGCGGAGACGCAGCCGCTGACCGGTGCGCAGGAAGGCATGGGACAGGTAAATTATGGCGGTCGAGGCGCAGGAGGCGGACAGAGTTATCAGTCAACGAGCCCGGTCAATATTGAGAGGAGACCGATTGATCCACAGGTAACGACCGTGGGACTGGACATGGATGAGAAAACTGTGGGATTCTTTCATCTGAATAATCCAAAGATTGCTGTGGAACCGGTGGTGGGCTGGCTGGTCTGCGTCCGGGGAAAAGACTTCGGCAGGAGCTTTAATTTAAAAAGCGGCAGGAATTTCATTGGCCGGGATTCTTCCATGGACGTATCTATCCCGGGTGATAAGAGTATCTCAAGGCAGTGTCATGCAGTGATTCTTTACGACCCGAAGAGCAAAATGTTTCTTGTGCAGCCGGGAACATCCAGAGAATTGTTCTACCTCAATGACAAGGTGGTGCTGGGCGTAGAAGAAATCGCGCCGTATCAGATTCTGACCATTGGGAATACAGATCTGATGTTTGTGCCGTGCTGCTGTGAACAGTTCAACTGGGAAGACCAGATCGAGAAGAACAAGAAAGAGGAAGAAGAGAAATAACAGAGAAATAATATAAAGAAATAACTTAGAGAAAAGGGGAAAAAAGTTGGGGACAGAGTATGTTCACGTGTTACAGCCAGGCAGACGGCTGAAAGACCGGTACGTCATTCAGGGCCTGATTGGTGAAGGCGGATTTGGAATTACATATTTAGGATACGATGAGCTGCTGGCGATGTCAGTGGCCATCAAGGAATACTATCCGCAGAATTTTGTCACCAGAAATACGGCCTATGATGCGACGCTGACGGTACTTCATACAAAATATACAGATTTTTTTCAGCGGGGAAAATCTGACTTTCTCAAAGAAGCGCGTATGCTGGCAAAGTTTCAGGATGAAGAAGGAATTGTCCGGGTCATGGATTTCTTTGAGATGAATAATACGGCATATATCGTCATGGAATATCTGGATGGTATCACTTTGAAAGATTATCTGAAACAAAATGGAACTTTTCTTACAGAAGATATTCTGGGATTATTGCGCCCGGTCATGGACGCTCTGGCAGTCATTCATGCCAACGGCCTGATTCACCGGGATATCAGTCCGGACAACATTATGCTCCTCCAGAATAACAGGGTGAAGCTGATGGATTTCGGAGCGGCGAGAGACTATACTGCTTTTGGAGAAAAAAGCATGTCCATTCTCCTCAAATATGGGTATGCGCCGGAGGAACAATACAGGAGCCATGGTATGCAGGGACCGTGGACAGATATCTATGCTCTGTGCGCCACCATCTATAAATGTATCACCGGCGTTACCCCGGTGGAAGCTATACAGCGTCTGGTGGGCGATACATTAAAAAAACCGTCGGAGCTTGGCGCTGATATTGATCCTCAGACGGAATATGCTCTGATGAAAGGACTGAGTGTGTTCCAGAAAGACCGTTATCAGAAGGTGAGTGATTTACAGAGGAATCTGTACAGAAATTGCGGAAACGGAAATTCCGGCAAAGATGATTTCGGTGGAGGAAACGATAAAACTATAGTGACAATACCAGCACATTCCAATACGGGCGCCGGGAATTCCAATCCGCCGAAAGAGCAAAAAAATACTGGTGTAATCGCTATACTGGCAGCATCAGGATGTCTTCTGGTGGCAGCCATGCTGGTTTTGGTTGTGACACTTGTGGGCAGCAATAACACTACGGCCGACAATATGCGTACACAAACCAATGAGGTACAAATGGACTCTGATGCAGGGCAGGACATTTCTGAACATGAGAATTTATCGGTGAGTGATACAACGTCAGAGAATCCACCGGTCACAACAGAAGAAGAGTCATCGGTCACAACGGAGGAAACGCCACCGGCCACAACGAAGGGAAAGTCGGCGGTTACAGCTTCCACCACGGAAGCGGAACCGGCGACAGAGCCGGAAGATGATCCTGCCTGGGATGAAAGTCAGGGCATATATAACTCCATGCCGTATCTGGATAATGCGCAGATGGATATTGCTTCCTGTCTTAATACTGCCGCTTATGCGGAAGCAGTGAGTGGGGACGGCAGTTATAGCTTTCGTTATCCTAAATATACATTTAATACATCTTATGCCAATGATGTATATAATGAGTACTCGTTTTCCTTTGTGGACAGTAGCGGGAATACGCAGATGGAGCTGGAGTTTTCCAAAGATTCCTATCTGGAATATACCGATCCCATCCGTAATGCCGAGCTGGACTACGAGATCTATTCTGATCGCATGGACGAAGTAAACTATAATCTGATATCTGATAAGGTGGATGAGAATGGTTTTGTTCGCTCCATTATCGCCGGTTCCCGCAGCGATATTACTCCGATGAATGCCGAATATATTCTGGTAGCCAATAACGGAGAGCAGGAATATATTATGGAATTCCGTTTTTACGACCCGGATATCAATAATGACTATGATGATATCAATTATCTGATGGATTGTATTTACCGCTACTGTTCTTTCAGCGGCTCCAGTTATAAACCGAGGGGATATAAGAAATTCCTGAAAGACGACATGGGTCAGAAGAAAGCTGGCGTATCGGGAAATTTATATGCTTATGCGGCGCCAGATGGCACGGGAAGAAAAAAAGAGGAACATATGGATTCCGCCCTTGACGGAAGAAAATTGACGGGGTGATACATGAAAAAATATGATTCCAGATTGATAAAAGCCATGGGAATACCGGCCAGGCCAGGACGCATTTTTGTCTCACTCCGCACTATCTGCCGTCTGATGGTATTTTGTCTGCTGGCAGCGTCAGTCGGCCATGCGGTTGTGAAGGCGGCTGTTGCCGAAGGTACAGCAGCCACTGAGTATACAGCAGCCACTGAGTATATAGATTCTGCCGGACAAATTACTTTCGATGATGATAGAGATTTCATCGGATGCGAAACTTCCGGTCAAAAACTTCATATCGTACTTGATCCCGGACATGGCGGTATCCAGTCCGGAGCAGAGCGGGACTCCGTTGAGGAAAAAGACTTAAACCTTAAGATTGCCCATTATCTGAAGGAGGAATTGGAGAAATACGAAGGCGTGACTGTTACTCTCACCAGAGATGACGATGAGACAGTGGAACTGGAAGAGCGGACAGAAATCGCTCTTGACGAGAACGCTGATGTGCTCATAAGCCTGCACAATAATTCCACCGGTCCCTGCTGCCCTTACGGCAACGGTTCGACGGTTTTGGTGGCCAAGGGAAACTATAACACTCACGATGAGACTAAAGAACAGATGGCAGAAGAAGAACAGAAACTGGGCTGTAATATTTTAAATGAACTGGAGGCCGTTGGCCTGACGAACCAGGGCCTTTTGCTACGGGATTCCGAAGCAGACGAGCGTTACGGGGACGGTACTCTGGCCGATTATTACGCCATCATCCGAAACGGTGTTCTCAACAACTTGCCGAGTATTTTAATCGAACACGCTTTTCTTGACAACGACAGCGATTACGAAACTTACTTAAGCAGCGATGAGGGATTACGTACCCTGGCCCGGGCCGATGCCCGGGGCATCGCCAGATATTATCAGCTGATCAGTAAAGAAACCGGCGAGATTCTGCCGGAACTTGATGACTATCAGGCCAAGCTGGTTCACGTCCGTGACGGCCGCGCCGAAAACAATGATATCACCTATCAGACCTATTATGTCGGGGAAACAGTCGGCACAGATGCCAGTGGAGCGGTTGGTGGCGCAGATAACAGCGTGTCTGCTAACAATAGCGTTGCAGTAGATGAGACGGCAAAAAACAGTACATCCATTGAAAAGAGCACTGAGGCAGAGGGAGCGCCGGAAGACGGCAGAGCAAATGACGACACATTTTCCGGAGAGAGTCAGACTGTTGCGAGCAGAGAGGATGCTGTGTCAGAGAAAGACCGGGATGCCGGCCGAAGTACATTTGTGATTACTCTGGCGGTGATTGCAGTGATTCTTCTTGGCGCCGCAGGCGGCGTACTGTGGTTTGTGTTCAGGAAAAGAAAATAGGATAGAAGGAAGGAGAGAAAGTAAAAAATGTGTAAAAAAATAAGGAGTTATCTTGTTATTTCTTTATTCTTTGTGCTTTCATGCGGATTCATTTTTTCGATGAAATCTGAAGCTGCATCAAAAGACTGGTATAAGCAGATTTTGGAATCCAATACAGGTGTTTACAGGAAAAAATCAAACGGCGTTACCAAAACGGCCTATCGTTCAGAATTTCATTATTATAAGCTTTTAGATATCAATAAGGACGGAAAGAAAGAATTACTGCTTTCGGACGCGCCGGACTCATGGATTGACTATACCAATAAAGTTGTGATACTGACTCATCATAAAAAGAAAGTAAAAGTTCTGGATATCATAGATGGACCGGCAGGTGGAGGAGAATTATACTATAGCAAAAAACGGTTGATTATTTTTGACAGATTGGCTGGCTATAGTCATTATAGTATATATAAGTTATATAAAGGAAAACGAAAGAAAACGTTGGATTTGAAATATTATCAGGCGAATCATTATGGATATTCACCATATCCTACCTGTTTCAAAAATGGGAAAAAATGTTCGGAAAAAACATATTATAAATATTTGGATAAATATAATATTGGAAAAAATGATGTTACCTATAAAAAAATAATATAAGAAATCAGGTGACTTCTCATGTATATTATGTATGTTTTACTAAAAGGGTATCTTTTAAAAGGAAAATATTGGATCCGGGAAACAGTGGGATGGGAGGCCGCTGGAATCAATTATGAAGCGATGGATGTTCGTTGGAATCAGAGAGTGATGATTCGGGAATTTTTCTTAAATGGATTTATTAAACGGCTGGGAGAGCTCGGCGCGATTATGATTCGTTCGGAGAAAGGCAAAGAAGATTTTCTTAGAGAATCTCGTATTTTAATCAGCCTTAGCTGGCATGGCAATTCTCATATGGCGGACGCTTTTGATTATTTTGAAGAAAATCACACGGTGTATCTTGTTATGAAATATCCGGATGGGATTCCGTTGGACTGGTATTTAAAGCAGTATGGCACATTATCTGAGGGAGAGATTCTGCACCTTTTTTATCAGGTGGCGGAGCCGTTGCAAAGAATTCATCACAATGGCATACTCCATAAGGCGATACGGCCCAGTCATCTGATATTGAAAAAAGGGATGGAACTTTCTCTCACCAATATTCAGATGACGGCGGATATAAAAAAAGAAGCGGAATATGGATATCCAATGGCATCGATTTCGTATCCTTATCCGCCGGAAGAATATATGGATAGAATAAATGATATCTGCTGCCCATGGACAGATGTGTACAGCCTGCCCATGAGTATGTATAAATGTCTCACGGGGATTTATCCGGAGCATCCGGTGAATGTTCTGTGCGGCAGCAGGGTAAAAACACCGTCTGAACTGGGAATTAACGTATCGCATCAAATGGAGGAGGCAATCATGCGGGGATTGAATTCGAATATAAAAGACAGATTTCAAAATATATACGACTTTTATGGGAGTCTGTAGGGGGAAAATATGACTATAAATATATTTTGTCAGAGTTGGGTTTGTGGCATTTGGCTGATAAAGAATACGTCATTACTGTTTGTATAGCAGAGACAAGACAGGCGGAGAATTGCTGTTACGCTAGGACTTGTTTCGGGTCATGAGTTATACTAGTCGCTTGGAATTCCCCTAGGGGATGGTAACCAATGGTTCACTGATTACAAAAGAAATCATTGGGAAAATGAAAAGGACTCACATGAGAACGATTTCCATCAGCATAGATGGTTTTATGAAGAGCATGAGCGAGTGAGAAGACTCCCGGGCAGTTTTTCTCATATTATGAAAGCAATCCAAAAGCTCCACGAAGCAGATCTTTTGAATTACATCCAGATTACGTTCCAGACTGCCAGTTGATTCCTGGCGTCTTGCTCTGATAGATTTAATCGAAAGAGAAGAAGAGTGTCAGAATCTGTTGCTGGATAAAAAAGAATTGGAGAAATGGAAATAAGTTAAAGTGCTGTAAGGAGGAGGTTTTAATGAAAATAGCAAAGAAAATAATTATGACGACTGGATTTGTTTTTATTTTAATTTGTTGTTTGAGAACAACAGTTTGTGCTACAGAAGAGGATATAAATATTATTCCTGAGAAAGTGAGTATTTATAAAGGGGCGACTAAAAAATTAAGATGTGAAGTCACGGCAGAAGTCGGAGTCCCTGAAATAAAAAAATATGAATGGTATACTGATGATAATAATGTTGTTAAAGTGGAAAAGAATGGAAGAATCTTAGCAAAAAATATTGGAACATCTACTGTTTTTTGTAAGGCAACATATTGGGTGCCTGATTGTACGAAAACAAGGATTGCTGAATGCAAAGTGAAGGTGGTTACAAAACAGTCTCAGAATCAGGCCAAAGTAAAAAAACTTATCCGGTATATGTCTTCATATTGTATTGATAAAGCACAATACGGCACAGACAGCTCAGCCCAAAATGTGATTGTGAAAAACAATAATGATAACAGGAAATCAATTGCGGCATACATCCTTTATATGTATCAGAATAAATACGTTTACTCAAAAGGGACAATAAAAAAGACGGTGAAAAACCTTTTTGGAAAGAAAATTAAAAACTACTCCAGTTACGGATTCTTTCGGAAAATAGATAATTCCAATTATGGATATGCAGGAGGAGACGGAGAAGAAGGAATCACCGATGTGGCCGAGATCTTATCCATGGAGAAGAAAGGAAAAAGGTTATATGTATCAGTGAAAGGAAAAATCAATACATATGATTATGAAAATGGTTCTACAAGGACAAAAGATATATGTGGAATTCACTTAACATTGAAGAAAGATAAAAAATCAAAATATGGTTATATTGTGAAAAAAATATCATATCAAATATATTAAAAAAGGAGGAGAAGTTACATGAAATCAAAAAGTAGTACATTTATTTTTAGTATTTTTTTGGCATTTGCACTGCTGTTTGCAGTGAAAATAACAGGGTTTAGTGCGACGACAGTAAATTGGGGAAATAATTATCGGGGATATATCTCTAATAGTACATCCAGCCAGTCCTATCAGTTTAATTTATCTTCAGCGGGACGTGTTACGTTAACATTTAATAGTCAGTTATCTTCTGTGAGGGTTTATATGAATAATGCCAGCGGTGATAGGATATGGGGGTATCAATATCCAAATGAAGGAAGCACAATATATACATTAGATTTAATAAAAGGAACATATACTTTATATGTAGAAGAGTATTGGTCTGCGACTGGAGCCTATGATTTTACGGCATCTTTTGTTTCAGCAGGAGAAAGTTTTAGTGAAGCAAATAACTCTATCACCTATGCTTCAAGTCCTTCTTTTGGAACTAAGGTAAATGGACAATTGGCAATCAATGATGATAAAGATTATTATAAATATGATATATCTTCTTCTGGACGGATTACGTTGACATTTAACAGTCAACTATCTTCTGTGAGAATTTGCATAGTTGATGCTAGTGGGGAAAGAGTATGGGGATATCAATATCCGAATGAAGGTAGTACTGCGTATAAGATTGATTTGGTAAAAGGAAGATATTATTTGGTTGTAGAGGAGTATTGGTCTGCAACTGGCACTTATAATTATGCGACAATGTTTTCGTCAGCGGGAGAGAGCTTTACTGAACCAAACAATACAGTGACATATGCCTCGGTTCCAGGTTTTGGAAGTACAGTAAAAGGACAGTTGGCTGTTAATGATGATGTAGATATTTATAAATATACTTTTTCTACAGCTAAAAAGCTAACACTGCAGTATAATAGTAATATAAAAGAAACAAAAATGTATATAACGGATGCCAGTGGAGAAACTGTATGGGGAAATGAATATCCAGAAGAAGGAAATCATTCTTATGATTTTGAATTGGAGGCAGGTACCTATTATCTGTATATTGAGAAATATTCAGGGGAAGGGAATTATGCTTTCAATTTAGGCAATTTCAGTGAAAAGACAGGAAATACAAGTGCGTCTCAAAATATAAAACCGAAAAAAACTCAAATTGCTCAAATAACACGAAATAAGAAAAAAATAGTTGTAATTTGGAAAGCAAAACCGAGTGTATCAGGTTATCAGGTTCAGTGTGCAACAAATAAAAAGTTTAAAAAGGGAGTTAAAACATATACGATAAAAGGTGCTTCCAAAACTAAAAAGAAAATCAAAAAATTAAAAGCGAAAAAGAAATATTTTATCAGAATTCGTACATACAAAAAGACGACAGTAAATGGAAAAACAAAAAAGATTTTTTCCAAATGGTCAAAAGTAAAAGTTGTTAAAGTGAAGAAATAAAGACACGGTATAATATAAAAGTTTTGGAGCAAGATAGAAGCTTGATATGCAAAAAATATGGAGGTAAAAATGGGAACGATATCTATGATATTAGGGATTGCAGCAATCATTTTTGGGGTTTTAGGGATGATAGGTACAGGATTGACAAGTATTCTTTCTATGACCGCAGTCGGTACTTATGTGATTCCGGTTCTGTTTGTTTTAGGCATTATATTAGGGTGCATAGCAACAGTAAAGAATAGTGATTCAAAGCAGAAGAATCGAGGACGTACAGGGGTGTTGTGCTCTGTATTGGGAATTATTCTTTATGTTTTAATGCTTATATGTATTATTAAAATAGTAGGAAACTGGGAAATTTAACTATAACATTTTTCAATATTACCAAAAGTGGTGATATTTTATCATGATATAATACGATAATTGCAAATAACATAATCTATTATATGAAGCCGACAAAGTATAATCAGCGCATTTTTCTGTGAAAGAAATTGTTCTTTTTTTCACATGGGAAATGCGCTATACTTTTTACTATCACATACATTGGGGGAGAAGAATGAATAAAAGAACGTTATCCATTGTGCAGAAGTTAAGCGCCGGAAAAAAGGAGAGCAGCATCGCGGAGCTGGCGGAAGAGTTTGGCGTGTCTCAGCGCACCATCCGTAATGATTTAAACGCCATCAACGATGTGCTGAAAGAAAATGGGCTGCAGAGACTGGAATTAAAGAGAGGCGGAATCATCCGGGTACGGGAGGATTTTGCAGAGGTGATCGCCTGCGTCATGGAGGAGGATTTCTACCAGTATAAGCTTTCCAGAGAAGAGCGGAAGCGGCTGGCTGCGGTGCTGCTGGTAAGCTCCACGGAGTATATTACCCTGTCCGGCATTGCGGACAGCCTGTTTGTGAGCCGGGCGACCATCATCGGCGATCTGGACGAGATAAAAGCGCTGATCCGGAAAAACGGCATGGAGGTGATCTCTCATCCGAACAAAGGCCTGCGGGTGGAAGGAAAGGAAAGTGATAAGCGGCGATTCATTATGAAAATGTCCCGGAAGCAGGGGGACGTCGCGGAGGCCGGTATCGTAGAGAATCACATCAGCGTGCAGGCGGGCAACAAGATCATCATTCAGAAAATCGTGGGTGAACAGGAGCATGTGCATAAGAGCTTTCTGACGGACGGTTCCTTTCAGAAGATCCTTCTATATCTGGGAATTATGGTCAACCGGAATCTGCAGGGAGAATATATTGAGAAGCAGGAGTACAGAAACGACGGCAAATACCGGATGGCCCAGGATATTCTCCGATATATTTCCCAGTACTGCCATATCAATACCACGGAGTCGGAGGTATGCTTTTTGAGCAGCCAGCTTTCCCGGGCGCGCTATCTGAAAGAGAAAACGGTGGACAGCGATGTGATCAAAATACAGATGGTGACCCGGCAGTTTATTGAAAACATCTCGGAGGAGCTGGACGTGAATCTCAGCGATGATTATGACTTTTTCGAGAGTCTGTCCAATCATCTGCGCTCGGTCTTCTCGGAAAAGCCGCCTTCCTTCCAGGAAAATCCCATCGTCACAGAGGTGTTGGAGGAAAATCCTCATGTGCTACAGGCGGTGAAGGAGAAAGAAGATATCATCCTGAAACACATTCACCGGCCCATGACGGAGATGGAAGAAGGATATATCGCCGTGCACATCTGCGCGGCTATGGAGCGGAAGAAAAACAAGGAGGTGGCGTTTCATGTGATCGTGGTCTGCCATGCGGGCATCGGAACCTCACACCTTCTTCTGGAGAAGCTGAAACAGCATTTTAATTTTCAAATTGTGGATGTGGTATCCTCCCATGAGGCGGAGCGCATCGAGAGTGGAAAAGCTGACTTTATGATATCGACAGTTCCGCTAAAGAACTGTAAACTGGACTATGTGGTGGTTTCCCCGCTGCTGAGTGATGAGGATTATCTGCGGGTGGGCAATAAGATTGACGCGCTTCGCAACAGCAGAAAGCTGCCGTCCCGGATCGGAGAAAAAGAAGTGACGGCGCGGGGAGTCATCGCCAGGGTGGACGCCATCGTCAGAGAGATGGTTCCGGAGCAGGCCGACCCGCTGATGAAGCGGATTCGCCGGGAAATCCGGCATTATATGAATCAGTCGGTGGAGGCGGATGCGGAAATCTTTTCTCCGTATCTTCATCATTTGCTGCCGCCGGGTCATATCACATTGGACGTGGAGTGCAGCGACTGGCGGGACGCCGTGCGCAAGTCGGCGCAGAAACTGCTGGATTCCGGATACATCGAGGCGCGTTACATTGACGCCATGATAAGCAATATAGAGAAAAACGGTCCTTACGTGGTGTTGTCGCCTGGTTTTGCCATGCCCCATGAAGGGCTGGAGGAAGGAAGCATCAAGGTGGGAATGAGCCTTATCCGGCTGAAAAATCCGGTGCCTTTCGGGGAGGAAGAATTTGACCCGGTGGAGTTTGTCTGCTGCCTGAGCGCCGTGGATCACAAAACCTATCTGAAAGCCTTTTTTAACCTGGTCAACATGCTCCAGAACGGTAAAGTGAAGGAAATGCTCCACCTTTGCCGGACGCCGGAGGAAGCAGCGTCAATTATCGAAAAATATGAATACGAAGTGATGGAGTAGCGCAGCAAAGGTACAGTGCAACTGCTGTCACATCATAAGAAGGTCGTGGACTGAAGAGTTCGCGGCCTTTTTCAATATAAGAAGATCTGAGCTTTTTGATATATGGAAAGTCTGCGAATTTCGATGTTTTGTACAGTATGCATAAGAAAATGCGCGCATAACCAGAAAAAGGAGATTAGTTTTCTTCTTTGTTTTGGAAAAGAATTCAACCGTTCTATATTTTTGCACAAAACTTGAAATACTCTTGACTTTTTTTCTCGCACCGGAGATGGTAGGATACAGATAACGAAAGAACAAACCGGTTTTTCATCTTTCAGATACAGAGACGTTGAAGGAAAGCAGACAGTGATAGAAACTTCCGGTCAGCGCAGTATCAAAATCACAAAATCAGTCCAGTCAGAGAGGAAGGGGAGAAGAAACATGATATGGGAAGAATTAAAAGAATCTTTGATTCTTACCGATCTGAACGCCAGTACCAGCGACGATGTCATGCGGCTGGTAGGGCAGAAAGTTATTGATGAGGGTTACGCAAAAGAATCCTATGTGGATGCTCTCATTGAAAGGGAAAAGGGATTTCCCACAGGGCTTGACATCGACGGTTTCGGGGTGGCGATTCCTCACACCGATGTGAGTCATGTCAATAAGGCGGCGACAGCCATTGCTATTTTAAACCATCCGGTCACCTTCGTGCAGATGGGAACCGATGACGATTATGTGGATGCAAAAGTTGTTTTCATGCTGGCGGTGGATGACCCTAAAGGACATCTGGAACAGTTACAGAGAATAATCGCCATTATTCAGGATAAGGAGATTCTGGAGAGATTGGCGCAGGGGAAAGAAGCAAAACAGATTATTGAGATTATTAAAGAGAAGGAGAATAGATTATGAAAAAGAAAATTATCGTAGCATGCGGCGGAGCAGTAGCAACATCAACAGTGGCAGCCAATAAGGTTGTGGAACTTTGTGAGAAGAACGGGATTGACGTAAACATTTGCCAGGTAAGAATCTCTGAGATTGAATCCAATCTTCCGGCTGATCTGATTGTCACCACCTCCAAAGTAAAACGGGATTTCGGAGTTCCGCTGATCACCGGCATGCCGTTTATCTCAGGAGTGGGTGTCGGAAAGACAGAAGCGGCGATTCTCAAAGTGCTCAGAGGATAGAGCCGGTGTATGGAGCTGGAGAATGATATTATACTGGAGGGGAGAAAATGAGTACGTTTTTAAACGGGGCATACTTTGTCATTAATTATATTATCGATATGGGAGCGTCGGTCATGCTCCCGATCATCATCGCGATTTTGTCAATCATCATCGGCGTAAAGGTTGGCAAGGCCATCCGTTCCGGACTGATGATCGGCGTCGGATTCGTCGGCATGAGTCTCATCGTAGATATGATGAATCAAAATATGGGACCGGCGGCGCAGGCCATGGCGGACCGGCTGGGCGTAAGTCTTTCCATCGTGGAGGTGGGCTGGCCGGGTATGAGCGGCGTTACCTGGGGGTCCATTATCGCTACTATCGCCATACCGCTTTCCATCGCCATCAACCTGATCATGTTTTTTACCAAGACTACGAAAACCATTAATATTGATATCTGGAACGTATGGCATATTGCATTTACGGGAGCCATCGCTTACGCGGTGACGGGTAATATCTGGATTGGAATTCTTGGTGCGGCTGTGCATTCAGTTATCACTTTTAAGCTGGGCGATTTGTGGGCGCCTCTTTTAGCAGACTATTTTGAGATGGAGGGAATCACAACTCCCCACGGAACTTCCGCTTACCTGGGACCGATTGCCTGCATGGTAGATGCGGTTATAGAAAAAATCCCGGGTCTTCGGAAGGTGAGCATCTCTGTCAGCGGTCTTCAGGAAAAAATCGGCGTTCTGGGCGAGCCGGTTGTCATCGGCTTTATTCTGGGCACAATCATTGGATTTCTTGCCGGATACGGTCCGCAGGAAGCGCTGCCGCTGGGCATAAAAATGGCAGCCGTTATGGTTCTGATGCCGAAGATCATCAAATGTATCATGGATGGACTTCTGCCGATTTCTGAGAGAGCAAAAGAAATTATGCATAAACATTTCGGAGAAAATGCAGACTTTTATATTGGTCTTGATCCGGCGCTGCTGCTGGGTAATCCGGAGGTTGTGACAGCAGGCATTTTGTTCATCCCGATCACATTGCTCATCGCCATTATAATGCCGGGTAACCGTATCCTTCCTTTTGGAGATCTGGCGACCATAGGATTTTTCATTGCCATGGCAGTTGCCGTACATAAAGGAAATCTGTTCCGGACGCTCATATCGGGCTCGCGTATTATGGTTCTGACCCTCTGGATTACAAATCAGGCAGTGGGATGGACGACGACTCTCGGACAATCCGTAGGCGCTGTGGCGCAGGGGGATACGCTGGCGGCCATGGATCAGGGTGGATGCCCGATCACTTACATTTTCACGCAGTTATTTACAAGAGAAAATATTGCCGGGCTGGCCGTGATTGCAGTTCTTTATCTGATATGCATTGTATTTGCCGTGCTTCACTCAAGAAAAAGAGCGGCGGAGCTGGCGGCAGCGGAAGAGGAATATTTATAGAAAGAAGGTTATAGTATGAAAGCTGGTGTCGTACATGCCAGAGAAGACATTCGTTATGAGGAGATTGAGACGCCGAAGCCGGGAAAGGGCGAGGTGCTCATTAAGGTAAAATATACAGGAATCTGTGGTTCTGACGTACCCCGCGTCAACGGGGACGCCTGCCACTTCTTCCCAAATGTACTGGGACACGAATTTTCCGGCGTGGTGGCGGAAATCGGCGAGGGCGTGACTTCCTTACAACCGGGCGACCGGGTGGCCGGCGTGCCGCTGGTGCCGTGCATGGAGTGTGAGGACTGTCAGAAAGGAAACTACTCCCTCTGCAAGCATTACAGCTTCATCGGTTCGCGCCAGTTCGGAAGCTTTGCGGAGTACGTGGCTGTGCCGGAAAGAAATGCGGTGAAATTCGAGGATGAAGTTTCCTTTGAGCAGGGAGCGTTTTTTGAACCGGCCACCGTAGCTCTCCACGGTCTCCAAAGAGTGCCGTTTGAGGGAGGTAAGACCGTCGCTATCCTGGGCGGCGGAACCATCGGTATGTTTGTCATGCAGTGGGCAAACATCTTCGGTGCAAGAGAGACTGTGGTCTTCGATATTGCCGAAGAGCGGCTGGCCCTCGGAAAGAGACTGGGAGCCACGGCAAGCATCAACACGCTGGAAGAGGATTACATGGAAAAGGCCATGGCGCTCACCGGCGGACGAGGCTATGATTATGTTTTTGAGACCGCCGGCAATACCGTCACCATGAAGATGGCTTTCGCGCTGGCGGCCAACAAAGCCAACATCTGTTTTGTGGGAACGCCGACGAAGGAGCTGAGCTTCTCTGTCAGCGAGTGGGAAAATATGAACCGGAAAGAGTTTACCCTGACCGGCTCCTGGATGTCCTACAGCGCGCCGTTCCCGGGAAAAGAATGGTCGCTGACCGCACATTATTTCAAGACCGGAGCACTCAGATTCGACAATTCATTTATCTTTAAAAAGATACCGCTCAGTCAGATTGAAAGCGCATTTGAAATGTACAAGACACCGGGAACGGTAAAGGGAAAGATTCTTATTGACAGCGAGTAGTGAGGGACTGTTGCGGGCAAAAACATATAATACCAGTACTGTGAAAATGAATGAGACAGTACACCAGAACGAAAAACAGGGGAGAATATGATAACGACAGTAACATTAAATGCATCCGTTGACAAAGCTTATTCCATGGAGCAGCCTATAGAAAACGGAACGGTCATGCGGGTGGCCTCCTGCCGGAATTCGGCGGGAGGAAAGGGATTAAATGTGGCGCGGATCGTCAGGCTGTGCGGAGCGCAGGTGCAGACCACCGGATTTTGTGGCGGCTTCAACGGAAGATATCTGGAAGAACTGCTGGAAGAAGACGGCATCGCCCATACATTTACCCATGTGAAGGGCGAGACCAGAAGCTGCATCAACATTCTGGATGAAAGATACGGCTCCACCGAGTATCTGGAGCCGGGCTGCACCATCGAAGAAGAAGAGGAGAAGGAATTTCTCGCGCAGTTTGCGCGGCTTGCGGAGGAGAGCAGTGTCATCACCATCTCCGGCAGTTTGCCAAAGGGCGTCCGCAGAGATATCTACGGCGTGATGGTCGGCATTGCGAAGGATGCGGGAAAGAAAGTGATTCTTGATACCAGCGGCGACGCGCTGAAGGAAGGGCTTCAGGCGGCGCCGACCATGGTGAAGCCTAATAAAGATGAGATGGAGATTTTGTTCGGAGAAAAAATCAGCTCCATGGAGGACGTTATCCGCTGTGGAAAGCAGATCTATGAAATGGGAATCCCTTACGTGGTGATTTCCCTTGGCAAAGACGGTGCGCTGCTCGTCTGTGAGGACGGTATTTTTCAGGGCAGGCCGCCGCAGATGAAGGCGCTCAATACTGTGGGCTGCGGCGATTCCATGGTGGGAGCTTTCGCGGTGGAAATGGAGAAGGGCACCGCTCCTGCGGAGACACTAAAAAAAGCGGTGGCTGTGGCGTCCGCCAACGCCATGAGTACCCGGACGGGGAATTTTGAACGGAAAGATTATGAGGAAATATTGAAAGGGACGACAGTCAGAAGATTATAACGCCAGGTACCGCTCCCGATATCAGCGGAAATGTAAAAAGGCGGCATATCAACACTCCGGGCGGAAGATACGACAGATTCTGACAGGAGGGCAAATGGTCCCGAAACAGAAAGGGGAAGGAAATATGTCTTTGACAACGACGAAACAGTTATTATTGGACGCTCAGGCAGGCGGCTACGCCATCGGCGCATTCAATGTGGAAAATATGGAAATGGTGCAGGCGGTCGTGGCAGCGGCGGAGGAATTACAGTCTCCGGTCATCATGCAGACCACCCCATCCACCGTGAAATACGCAGACCTGGAATACTTTTATGCAAATGTACGGACGGCGGCGGAGAAAGCCAGCGTGCCGGTGGTCATGCACCTGGATCACGGCAGCAGCTTCGAGCTTGCCATGCAGGCGCTCCGCGCCGGCTACACCTCCATTATGATTGACGGCTCCCACGGCAGTTTTGAGGAAAACATTGCCGTCAGCAAGGCTGTGGCGGATGCCTGCCATCCGTCCGGCGTTCCGGTGGAGGCGGAGCTTGGCAAGGTCGGCGGCAAGGAAGACGACCTGGAGGGCAGCGACGGCAATCCGTACACCGACCCGCAGGAAGCGAAAGCCTTCGTGGAAGCCACAGGCGTAGATTCTTTGGCCGTAGCCATCGGCACCGCCCACGGCGTATACAAGGGAACACCGAAACTTGATGTGGAGCGTCTCAGCGAGATCCGCAAGGTTGTTTCCATCCCGCTGGTTCTCCACGGCACCTCCGGCGTTCCGGACGAGGCGGTAAAAGAATGTATCCGCCGGGGTATCTGCAAGGTCAATTACGCCACAGACCTGCGCATCGCCTTCTCCAAAGGCGTCAATGAGGTTCTGCATGAGAATCCGGAAACCATCGACCCGAAGAAATACAACGCCCGCGGCCGCGAAGAAGTGAAGAAATATGTTATGGATAAAATAAGAGTCTGCGGCAGCGTGGGCAAGGCGAAATAGCGGCCTGCGCAGGCAGGGCAAAAGTCTCTGGCATAAAGAAGCCGCCGGGAAACTCATCTTTGAGGTGAGGTATCCCGGCGGTGTTTTTTTGTTGTCGATTGGCGTATTATTTTTCCACGAAAAATGATAAAATGACAGCAGCGAATTTATCATTCAGGCAAGGAGGCAAAACAATGCAGTACATCAGCCATTATTCTTCCCCGCTGGGCAGAATACTTCTGGCAGCAGATAAAGAAGGAATCACGGGCCTGTGGTTCGAGAATCAAAAATACTATGCATATAAACTGGACGAAGATCACGAAGAACGGGAGATTCCAGTTTTCGAGGAGGCAAAACGGTGGCTTTCGGTTTATTTTTCGGGGAGAGAGCCCGATTTCATGCCGCCGCTTAATCTGATCGGCACAGAGTTTCAGAAAAATGTGTGGGAGATTCTGAGACAGATTCCCTATGGTCAGACCATGACCTACGGAGAGATCGCCCGGAAAATCGCGGAGAAAAAGGGAGTGGCGCACATGTCCGCCCAGGCGGTGGGCAGTGCGGTGGGGCACAACCCCATCTCGATCCTCGTACCATGCCACCGCGTGGTGGGAACCAATGGAAGCCTCACCGGCTATGCCGGAGGAATAGAGAAGAAGCAAAAGCTGTTGTCCCTGGAAAATGTACCGATAGAACATTTCTTTGTGCCGAAAAAACAGAAATATACTTTTGCCCGCGGCACGCTGGCCGACCTCCCGCAGGTCTATGCCATTATCGACGAACGTATCCACTGGATGGACGAGGTAGGCATCGAGCAGTGGAACGTGACGGATTACTGGGACTGTTATCCGGAGAGCTATTATGAGAAGGCGGTTCACGATGGCAATCTGTACGTGCTAAAAGAGGCAGGCGGCGACCGTGTGAGCGGTGTAGCGGTGCTCTACGAGAGCGACGAACGCTGGGCAAAGCAGCAGGGGCCAGCCGCCTACTATGTCCATCATCTGGCGACAAGAATCGGAGAAAAAGGCACCGGGAAGGCGATGCTTTCTTTCTGTGAAAAGCAGGCGGTCGCCGACCGGAAGGAATACCTCCGGCTGGACTGCGCCATTGATAATCCGAAGATCAACGCCTACTATGACAAGCTGCGGTACGACTACGCCGGAACCTGCGTGGATGGAAAATATGCGGGGAATCTGCGAGAGAAGAAGATCAGGTAGAAAGGCTATTCTTAAAATTTCATAACCAAAAACAATCAGAAAATCAATCGTAAAAAAATACGATTGATTTTCTGCGTATAAAAACTAAAATGATAAGAAATGAAAAAAATGCTATGCCCCGGATCTATCCGGCAGTGGCAGCGGGACGATTATTCCCGCTCTTCGCCTGCGTCCAGCGGAAGGAAGCTGATGAGCAGGTCTTCGGAGTTCACCTGTTCGCCGGAAGATACGTAGATTTTGTCTACGATGGCGTCCATGGTCGCCACCACGGTGGTCTCCATCTTCATGGCCTCGACGGTCATGAGAGGAGTGTTCTCGGAGACGCGGTCTCCTTCTTTTACAAGAATCTTGTCCACGGTACCCGGGATGGAAGAGCCCAGGTGCAGAGGGTTGTTCTTGTCGGCTTTCAGCTTGCGGTCGGCCTTTACTTCCTCGTTGTGGTCCACGATCTTAACTTCACGCATGGAACCGTTTACTTCGAAAGTAAGAGTACGCACGCCCTGCTCGTCCGGCTCGGACATATCAACGAACTTGAGCAGAAGCTCTTTTCCTTCGCCGATTTTCAGAGTGGTTTCTTCGCCTTTGGCAAGACCGTAGAAATATACGTGGCTTTCCAGGCGGGAAACGTCGTTGTACGCCTCAAAGTGTTCGCAGTAATCTTCGTACACCTTCGGATAGAGAGCGTAGCTGATGGCTTTCTGCTCCATCTCGTAGTCGGTGAAGGCAGACATGTCGAATTTCTCCCTGAGCATGGCTTTGATCTCCTCGAAGTCAACAGGAGGAAGCAGAGCGCCAGGGCGGACAGTGATCGGCTCCTGTCCTTTCAGCACGATGGACTGAAGCTCTTTCGGGAAGCCGCCGTCCGGCTGTCCCATCATACCCCGGAAGTAATCCACCACGGAATCCGGATAGGAGAGAGTTCTTCCCTTTTCAAGGATGTTGTCTTTATTCAGACCGTTTTTCAGCATGAAGATGGCGAAGTCGCCCACTGCCTTGGAGGACGGCGTTACCTTTACGATGTTTCCGAGAAGGTCGTTAGCCTCTTTATAAAGCTGCTTGATCTCTTCGAAGCTGTCGGCGGAGCCCATCTCCGTAACCTGCGCCAGCAGATTGGAGTACTGACCGCCTGGAATCTCGTACTTGTAGATTTCGGTGTTCGGAGCGTCCATCTCGCTCTCAAATGTCTTGTAGAGCTTGCGGATGCGTCCGTAATAACGGCTCAGTTCATTTAATTCATCAAAGTCAAGGCCGGTATCCCTTTCTCTTCCCCGCAGGGCTTCCACCACAGCGTTCATGGAAGGCTGGCTGGTTAAGGAACTCATGGCTTCAATGGCAAGGTCAGCAATGTCCACGCCCGCCTCTGCAGCCATCAGCACGGTGCTGACGCCGTTTCCGGTGGAATCATGGGTGTGGATGTTGACCGGAATGTGCAGTTCGGATTTCAATGTGGAGAAGAGTTCCTTCGCCGCATACGGTTTCAAAAGTCCGGCCATGTCCTTGATCGTAAAGATATGACAGCCCAGGGCTTCCAGTTCTTTTGCCTTGTTCACATAGTAATCAAGGGTGTATTTCGTCTCGGAAGGACTGGACATATCTCCGGTGTAACAGATGGCGCCCTCGACGATCTTGCCCGTCTTCAACGCCTCCTCAATCGGCATCTTCATGTTTTCCACCCAGTTTAAGCTGTCAAAGATACGGAAAACGTCGATACCTTTCTCTGCGGAAATGCGGATAAATTCCTTTACCACATTGTCCGGATAGTTGCTGTAGCCCACCGCGTTGGAAGCACGAAGCAGCATCTGGATCAATGTGTTCGGCATCCGCTCGCGCAGAAGCTCCAGTCTCCGCCACGGAGACTCTTTTAAGAAACGGTAGGCGGTATCATAGGTTGCGCCGCCCCACGCCTCCACAGAAAATGCATTGGCTAAAAATGCGTTGGCAGCTCTGGCTGCGCCCGCCAGATCCTTGGTACGCATACGGGTCGCCATCAGCGACTGTTGTGCGTCACGCATGGTTGTATCGGTAATATATAATTTTTTCTCCTGTAAAATCTTCTGGGTGAAGTCTTTGGCACCCAGTTTCAGAAACTCATCTCTGGCGCCGTAAATCGGTTTCGACGCGTCGTATTTTGGAAGAACCCGGTTCTCAAAGAACGGCTTTTCCTGGCGGGAGACGTTGACCATCTTGTTGCCCAGGAATTCGAGGATCTTTGTGGCTCTGTCCTGGCTCACCCGCAGGTCGAACAGCTCCGGCGTATCCTCGATAAAGTTCGTATAGCAGGCTCCGTCGTGGAAAGTCTCGTGATTCAGCACGTTGATGAGGAACGGAATATTGGTCTTCACGCCGCGGATACGGATCTCCTTCAGCGCCCGGATGGATTTGCGGATGGCTCCCTTAAATGTCCGGTCGTGTGAGATGACCTTTACCAGAAGACTGTCATAGTACGGAAGCACGGATGCTCCTGTGTAGGAGGTGCCGCCGTCCAGACGTACGCCGTAGCCGGAACCGGAACGGTACACGGTGATCTTTCCGGTGTCCGGAAGGAAATTGTTGGCAGGGTCTTCGGTGGTCACCCGGGTCTGGATGGAATAACCGCTGCATGTCACAGATTCCTGTGATGCGATGCCGATATCCGGTGAACTCAGCGGAAAACCTTCCGCGATCATGATCTGCGCCTGTACGATATCGATACCGGTCACCATCTCCGTTACGGTATGCTCCACCTGGATACGCGGGTTCATCTCGATGAAATACGGATGATTGTCCTTATCTACCAGGAACTCCAGCGTACCGGCGTTGCGGTATCCCACCTTGCTGGCAAGACGCACGGCGCTGTCAAATATAATCTGTCTTGTGCTTTCCGGAATAGTGAAAGCCGGCGCGTATTCCACCACCTTCTGGTGACGGCGCTGCACGGAACAGTCACGGTCGAAAAGATGCACTACATTTCCATAATTATCGGCAAGAATCTGTACCTCGATATGCTTCGGCTTTTCCAGATATTTCTCCAGGAAGATCTTGTCATCGCCGAAGGCCTTCTTGGATTCCTCTCTGGCTTCCCGGTACTCTTTGATGAGCTCCTCCTCGGAACGGACGATACGCATACCGCGGCCGCCGCCCCCGTTGGAAGCCTTTAACATCACCGGGTAGCCGATCTTATGAGCGGCGTCAAGAACCGCCTTCTCGCTCTTTAAAGCATAGTCCACGCCCGGGATGATCGGAACATCGCAGTCGATGGCCATCTGTTTGGATGAAATCTTATCGCCCATACGCTCCATCAGCTCTTTGGACGGGCCGATAAATGTAATGCCGTTCTCCTCGCAGGCTTCCACAAACCGCGGATTTTCCGACAGAAAGCCGTAACCCGGATGGATAGCGTCTACATTTTTTGCCTTGGCGGTCTTGATGATCTGCTTAATATCAAGGTAAGCGTCGATAGGCCCTTTCTCCGGGTCCAGCTCATAGGACTCGTCGGCCTTGGTGCGGAAGAGAGCGTATTTATCTTCCTTGGAAAAGATGGCAACCGTGGTGATACCCAGCTCGTTCAGTGCACGGAAAATGCGGATGGCAATCTCGCCGCGGTTGGCAACCATGACTTTTTTAAACTTGCGTATTGAATACTGCGCCATATTTTTCTCCTTTTCTAATAAATGCAGGAATAATCTTGAAATAATTCATATTGTTAAGCAAAATCCGCCGAAGACCTGATAAAATCAAATCACAGACCACAGGTGCGGCGTTGTGACCAGTATATATGGAGAAGAGAGAAAAAGCAAGTGTAAAACAAAAATATGCAGTATTATCCTAAAAGAATATCATTCGAAATATAAAATTATATGAAATGAAACTAAAAATCGGCGTACAAGATAAAAATGAAGTGATGAATATAAAATAATTCAAAAAATTACTCCTGTATCCGGAAATATACAGGAAAGTGAAGAAATAAAGAACATATAATTCTTAAAGAAAAAGCAGGAAATGAAAGATGGGATGCCGGTGAGAGAAGAAAACTTTGGCACGCCGGACAGGTGAGGTCCTGGCGTGCCGGTCTTCCTGAAAGATTATCGGTCTATGCCGTGCTCCCTGAGTACAGAAAACGGAACGCGGCGTTTTGCTGCCGGAACTTTATTCCGGGTAGATGACGGAGACGCCGTCATCATGTGAAACATTTATAATAGAAGTATTGGAAAGATCCAATTTACTGATTTTGGTTCCTTTACATCTCAGAGATCGCAGCTTTGTATTGTTTTTAAGGTTTAATTTGGATATTGGAGTGTTTTCGCAGCGAAGACGCAGTAAATTTCTGTTTTTCTTTACATTGAGCCGAGATAATCCGGTATCTTCAATGCGAAGATTCTTTAATTTTGTACATTTTTCCAATCTCAGTTCTTTAAGTGCAGGAGTCTGGCGGCAATGAACCTTTATGAGATTTTTGTTATTTCTTAAATCCAGAGAAGAAACATTTGTATTAAATAAGGTTAATTTTTCCAGACGTTTGTTGTTCTTTACATTTAAAGAAGTAAGTTCCGGCATATAAAGATACAGTTTTTTCAGAGAGTGGTTTTTCCTAAGATTGACTGTCTTCAGTGATTTACTGAGTATGGACAAATCTTCCAGCTTATCAGTATCTTTTTGCTTAAAAGATATTAATCTGTCACTGTCCACACAAAGTGAACGGATGGCGGGACATCTTTTTATGTTCAAGGTTTCCATATGCTTAGCAAGAATATAGACATCCGCCAGTTTGTTCATGTCAGTTAGTTTCAATGTCTTTATGTTGATATAAGAAAGAGTCAACTTCTGTAAATTTGAACAGCCTTTGATGTTCAATTTGTCCACATTTCCGTCCTCTACTTGCCCTGTGATATCCAGTTCTTTCAAATTCGTACAGTTTTTCAGGTTTACTGTCTGCAAATAAGGGGTACTGCTTTGGATATATACTGTGTTCAGCTTTTTAAAACCGCTGAGATCTATTTCCTCTACAGTAGAATTTTCATATATTTTGTGTCTTCCATAATCGCCGGAAGCATCATACGCCTGGTAAGTGAAATCTTTAATTTCTGTGAAATATTCAATTCCTTTCAGGGAATCAATGTTATAAGGCGAGTTGAATTCTACAGATGTTATTTTAGATGCTTCTTTTTTGGACAGAAATCCGTCTTTGTTGGTGTCCACTTGATCTGCATACTCCTTTACCGCCCATGCAAAATTTTCATCGTTGATGGCGACCTTTGATGATTTTTCCGCCGCCTCTGCGGAATTGCCTGTGCCCAGCAGAAGAGTGCAGGCCAGTGCTGTGAAAATAAAAGTTTTCAGATGTTTTTTCATTGTAACGTCTCCTTTCTTAGAGTAAAAATATCTTATTTCTGACAGAGAGGGCACACTATGAAGTTTGAACGTGTATGCCTGCAACGAATAATTATTTCGCGTATGTCACTGTCACGTCCGGATCACATTTCAGAGAATTTGGCTTACGGATTTTGGTGTTGGAGAGATCGAGTTCTCGGATATCCGTTTTTCCGCAATTCAAGCGTTTTAATTTTTTGTTGTTTTTGAGATTTAATTTCGTCAATTTGTTATTGTAGCAGCTTAATTTTTGTAAATTAGGATTTTTCTTTATATTTAAGTTTGTCAGTCCGGTGTGTTCCACAAAAAGAGTTTTTAATTTTTTACACCCTTTTGTGTTTAATTGGATGAGTTTTGGATTGTTGCGTAATTTTACATCTATGAGATTTGTGTTTTTGCTTAAATCCAGAGAAACAAGTTCTGTTGTGTAACAATATAAAGTTGTCAGTTTTTTGTTTTTGCTAAGATCCAGAGTTGGGATTGTGGTTCCCCAGCCGAGACTAAGATCTGTTAACTGTGTATTGGTTGTGACATCCAATGATTTCATAGAACGTCCGGTCAGATCTAATTTTTCCAGAGCCGTGGCACCTTTTAGTTTTACGTTGCTTAAACAGTCTCCACTGACTAAAAGGGTTGTTAGTTTGGAGCATTTTTTCAAATTCACTGTTTTCAACTTTTGCCTGGCGTCATAGATAGAAACGTCTGTCAATTTTTTAAATCCGGATAAATTTACCTTTGTCAAATCAGTCATATCAAGATTAAGCGTACGCAGATTTGTACATCCATTTAGATTTAATTTATCCAGACAGCCGTCCCGCCTTCCTTCAATCCTCACATTTTTCAGATTCACACAGTCTTCCAGATTTACTGTCCTTAAATAGGAATTCCGGCTGTCAATCGTCACATTTTCTAGCTTTTTTAAACCGGAAAGGTCAATCTCGCGAGCAGTGGAGGATTCATATATATTGATATCATCGTAGTCGAAGGTAGCGTTGTCGGCCCTGTAATAAAAGTCTTTCAGATTGCTGAAATACTTAATCCCCTGAAACGAATCGATATTGTAATGCGGTGCAAAAAAATGTATCTTTGTTACTTTGGATGCCTCTTTTTTGGACAGATATCCATCGCCATTGGCGTCTGCCTTTACAGCTTGCTCTTTTACTGCGCGGGCAAAATTGCTGTCATCAATTCGAATCTTTTCCGCCGCCTCTGCGGAAATGCCTGCGCCCAGCAGAAGAGTGCAGGCCAGTGCTGTGAAAATAAAAGTTTTCAGATGTTTTTTCATTGTAACGTCTCCTTTAATTGTGTAAAATGTGTAATAAATATTTGTTCGTGAGATGCTTCTTATGGGTATTATACAATGCGTTGATGCTGATGTCTACATAAACATAGTACTCTAATTGCCGTATTCCAGCACGCTGGAAAAGTTAATGTAATCAATGATTACCTCCTCGGGTTGATCAGACATAAATTCGAACAAATAGCCGTCTTTTTGGTAGAAGATGGTATTTCTTCTTCCGTCGGAGATGGAGTGGGCCTGTATACCGTTTAAATCAATGGTTCGTTGATATCCTTCTTCTTCATCGTAGGTGATGGAGGTTGTAAACAGTGCGGCGTCATTTTGCATATAATGGATAAATCCGCCGTCTTTGTTTTCATAGTCAAGGATATAATAGCCAAATTCTGCATTTTCTTCTTCAAATGTGACATAATATCCTTCTGGTTCTGCTTTCCATTTATACGCATGGAATTCTTCTGTGGCGGGAGTTTCTGTCTGCTCATCGGCTGTCTGGCTGGTGTCGGTCTCCGGTACTGCCTCTATGGTGACATTATCAGAAAAGAACTCAATCTTGAGCTGCCGCTGCAGACTCTGCCGGATGTCATCATTGGCGAGGGATGCTGCGGATATTCCAGCCATGAGCAGAGCCGCCGCCGCGATGTAACGGCGGTGCCGCCAGAAAGAAGAGAGCCGCTGCGGTTGTTCTCCGGATTGTTGCTGCCGGTTCAGTCCTTTGAGGAAAGACTGGGGTCTCCCGAATGTCTGCGAAGCTTTGGACGTCCTGTGTTCGGATACTCTATGTACAGTGGCTGTTCTGGCTGATTCCAGGAGGCTGTTCATTTTCTCGTAGAATTCCGGGCTGAAAGTATGCGGTGCTTTTTTTACTTTCGCATCGATTTTTAAGAATTCCTCCTCCACCACCCTTCGGGCAGCTTCCCGCAGAAGATCATTGTCCAGTATTTCTTTTTTCATCTAGTCATACCCCCTTTCTGTTAATTGGTCTTTGAGCTGTTTGCGGGCCCGCGTTGCGATCTGCCTTACATTTTCCGGCGTCAGATTCAGCACTCTGGCGATGTCCTTGCTTTTTAACTGATTATAGTATTGCAGGATGATAACTTCTCTGTAGGGATAGTTCAGCTGCCGGATAAGGTCCCTCAGAACTTCAATCTTTTCCTTCCCGACAATATCGGCTTCAATATTATTTCCGGAGGAAATCCCTGCAAAGTCAGTTTCCATGTTGTGAAAATTGATTTTCTCCTGTTTTCGCAGGACATTAAAACAGGAGTGCCGAAGAATTGTCACAAGATAAGACCAGTTTTTAAAAGTATCATCGTTCATCACCTTGTCCATATGGTCTGTGAGGATGAGAAATGTTTCGTGCACCATATCTTCCGACGCGGCGCGGTCATTCATGATGGCCAGAGCCGCGCCGTACAGCGGTTGAGAATACATTTCATACAGTCGAGCAAAAACCTCCTTTTCTTGCGAGGTGTTTAATAATTGCAAAAAATATATCATAGGGAGCTCCTTCTTTATTTTTTCTTCTGCAGATTTTAGTCCGGGGCAGCGCTGCCGAAACAGATAAAAATACCCCTTTATAATATAAACAATTAAGGAGGGGTGTTTGTGACAAAAAAATTTAATTTTTTCAAAATTGAGAAAAGAAAGCCCTGCGGCCAATGACCACAGGGCTTGAGCTGTCTGTTGCACTACAATCTTCTGACGGAATCCGAACGAGTATGCCTGCTCTTAGAATAATTATTTCGCGTATGTCACTGTAACATCCCGGTCATATCTCAAAGACTCCGGTCCGCGGATACGGGTATTGGAGAGGTCTAATTCCCGGATATCGGTATCCCTGCATTTCAACATCTCTAATTTGTGATTCTTCTTCAGATTTAATTTTTTTAATCCGGTATTATCACAGTCGATGTATCGTAGATTGACATTTTTCTTCACATTCAGTTTTGTCAAATCAGTGTTAGAACAATTAATTGCTTCTAATTTAGGGCAGCCGCTCACATCAAGTTTCTCCAACTTTCCGCTGGCGCGACAATCCAGTTGTCTTAGGTTTTTATTGCTTATTTTTAATGAAGTAATGTTTGAATCATATAACCTTAATTTTTTCAGATTCAAATTATTTTCTAAATTCAAATCAGAAACATAGATTCCATAGCCAAGATGTAACTCGTTTAGTCCTGTATTTGTACTAAAATCCAGAGAGTCAAACGAACATGCTCCTGCCACACTAAAATATTCCAGTTTTTTTGCTCCTTTTAATTTTAAATGGCGGAGACTGCCACTGATTATATCAACCGTACGCAGGTTGGTACAGCCTTTGACATTTAATGTTTTTAGTTTGTCATTGTCATCATCTATGGATAATTCTGTAAGCTTTTTAAGATTAGAAAGGTTCAGTTTTTTTACATCAGTCATATATAAAGTAAGCGTACGCAGATTTTTACAGCCTTTCAGATTCAGATCATCCACACATCCCTTAATATTCCCATGAATGTCCACTTCCTCCAGATTCGGACAATTCTTCAGATTGACTTTTCTCAGATAAGCATTTCTGCTGTCAATATTGACCTTCTTCAATTTCTTGAATCCGCTGAGATTTATTTTCGGTGCTGTAGAAGTTTCATGGATGACGATATCATCATAATCTGTATCAGAAGAATCAGCCCGGTAGTAAAAATCCTCGATTTCTGTGAAATATTTGATACCTTCAAAGGAATCAATATTACGTCCAGCGTTGAAAAAACGAACTTCTGTTATCTTTTCAGCTTCTTTTTCGGAAAGATATCCGTCCTTGTTGGTGTCCGCTTTTTTTGCATACTTCTTTACTGCCCATGCAAAATTTTCATCGTTGATGGCGACCTTTGATGATTTTTCCGCCGCCTCTGCGGAAATGCCTGCGCCGAGTAGAAGAGTGCAGGCCAGTGCTGTGAAAATAAAAGTTTTCAGATGTTTTTTCATAGTAACGCCTCCTTTAATTGTGTAAAATGTGTAATAAATATATTGTTCACGAGGTGCTTGTTATAGATATTATACAATGTGTCGATGTTGATGTCTACATAAACATAGTACTTTAATTGCCGTATTCCAGCACGGCGGAAAGATGGATGTAATTAATGATTACTTCCTCGGGATGATTGGACATAAATTCGAATAAATACCCCTTTATAATATAAACGATCGAGGAAGGGTGTTTGTGACAAAAAAATTAATTTTTTTCACCAGTTGACAACCACCGTCAAACGTTCTATAATGCTAACTGTAATAACCACACCCCTGTGGGGTGTCATGAATACGTTTATAACGACAGTTCTTCCCGGCGGATTCACGTTATGCGCGGAAGAAGTCATATAAGTACAAAAGGAGGGACTTTGGTGCAGGCAGATAAAAAGAAGATGATGCGTCTTTTAAAGACGGCCAGAGGACAGATGGACGGTATCCTGAAGATGATGGAGGAGGACCGGTACTGTATTGACATTTCCCATCAGCTCATGGCGACGGAGGCGATTCTCAACAAGGTGAATAAAGAGATCCTGACGGCGCATCTTAAGAATTGTGTAGCCAACGCTGAGACCCAGGAGGAGAAGGAAGAGAAGATTGACGAGCTTGTTTCCATGCTGGGACGGATTTTGAAATAGAGGTGATAGATTTGAAGGAGAATTTTAATGTCACGGGAATGACCTGCTCGGCGTGCTCCGCGCGGGTGGAGAAATGTGTGGCGAAGCTTGACGGGGCCGACAAGGTGACCGTGAATCTTCTGACCAACAGTATGCAGGTGGAGTACGATGAGGCGGTTCTTTCTGAGAAGCAGATCATAGACGCGGTAGTGAAGGCCGGGTATGGCGCTTTCCCGAAGGAAGCCCGCGGGGCAGGAAATACATCGGGGACGGCAGGGGCAGCGGCCTCTGCGGGAGCATCCCGGGCAGCGGGAAGTTCCGGAAGTATTGTGGAGGAGCAGTTAAAGGAGATGAAGTTCCGGCTGTGGGTGTCCTTTGGTTTCCTGATTCCGCTCATGTACGTATCCATGGGACATATGGTCGGCCTGCCGCTGCCGTATTTTTTATCCGGGGTGGAAAACAGCGTGAGCTTTGCGTTTACGCAGTTCCTGCTGTGTATTCCGGTGATTTTTGTGAACCGGAAGTATTATACCAAGGGATTTCAGACACTGTTTCATCTGGCGCCGAACATGGACAGCCTGATCGCCATCGGTTCTTCCGCATCACTCATATACGGTATCTTTGCCATCTACCGGATGAGCTACGGACTGGGACAGGGTGACATGGAGCTGGTGCATCGGTATTACCATGACCTGTATTTTGAATCGGCGGCCATGATTCTCGCCCTCATTACCGTGGGTAAATATCTGGAGACCCGTTCCAAGGGAAAGACCAGCGAGGCCATCACCAAGCTGATGGATCTGGCGCCGAAGACCGCCTTTGTGGAGAGAGACGGAAAAGAGGTGGAGGTTCCGGTGGAGGAAGTGCGTACCGGCGACATCCTGGCGGTGCGCCCGGGCGCAAGCATCCCGGTGGACGGATTCATCATTGAGGGAAGTACCAGTATTGATGAGGCGGCCATCACCGGAGAAAGTATTCCGGTGCACAAGCAGGTGAACGATACGGTCATCGCCGCCACCATGAATAAAACGGGATTTATCCGGTTTAAAGCGACCAGAGTGGGAGAAGATACGACATTTTCTCAGATTATCCGGCTGGTGGAGGAAGCCAGCTCCAGTAAGGCGCCGATCGCGAAGATTGCCGATAAGATTTCCGGTATTTTTGTGCCGGCGGTCATCGCCATTGCCATCATAACAGCGGCGGCGTGGATGCTTTCCGGAGCGACATTTGAATTTGCGCTGTCCTGCGCCATCAGCGTGCTGGTGATTTCCTGTCCGTGTGCGCTGGGACTGGCGACGCCGGTGGCAATCATGGTGGGAACCGGAAAGGGCGCGGAAAACGGTATTCTGTTAAAGTCCGGCGAGGCGCTGGAGACCGCCCACAATATTCAGTGCGTGGTCATGGATAAGACCGGCACCATCACCCAGGGCAAGCCGGTGGTGACGAACGTGGAGACCAACATGGCTCTTGATGCGTTTCTGGCCGTGGCGGCAGGACTTGAGGCAAAAAGCGAGCATCCGCTGGCGGAAGCTATCATGGAGTTTACCGGGAAACAGCAGGCGCGGTCGGCGAAAGTGGAGGATTTCCGCTCCATACCTGGCAAAGGCGTGGAAGGCCGGATTGATGGGCGCATGTATTACGCCGGCAATCAGCGGCTCATGGAGGAAAAACAGATTCTGCTCGGATATTATGAACAGCGTCTTGACAAGCTGGCGGATGAAGGTAAGACGCCGATGCTTTTTGCCGGAGAGAAGAAGATTCTTGGCATTATCTCCGTGGCTGATGTGGTGAAGCCAACCAGCCATGCGGCGGTAAAAGAATTAAAAGCCATGGGCATTGAGGTCGTTATGCTCACCGGAGACAACCGGAGAACTGCCGAGGCCATTCGCCGACAGCTGGATATCGACAAGGTGATCGCGGAGGTTCTGCCGCAGGATAAAGAAAGAGAGATTGCCGCTCTCCAGCAGGAGGGAAAGACGGTTGCCATGATCGGCGACGGTATCAACGACGCACCGGCTCTCGCGCGGGCGGATGTGGGTCTTGCCATCGGGGCAGGAACCGACGTGGCCATCGAGAGTGCGGATGTGGTGCTCATGAAGAACGATCTGCTTGATGTGGTGACGGCCATCCGGCTCAGTAAAGCGGTCATCCGCAATATTAAACAGAACCTGTTCTGGGCGTTTTTCTATAACACCCTGGGCATCCCGGTGGCAGCCGGCGTGTTCTACACGGCTTTCGGTTTGAAGCTGAACCCGATGATCGGAGCGGCGGCCATGAGCTTAAGCAGCGTATTTGTAGTGACCAACGCCCTGCGGCTCCGCAGATTCAGGGCGTCCGCCGCAGCAGAGACCGCGCAGGATGTGACGGTTCTCCCGGAAGCGGAGATAACAGTGAGAGAGGGCGGTCAGCCGGGAGCGGACAGCGACCGGTCGCAAGACACTCGCCCGGCAGATAATAATCATCAAAAAGACGACACCCTGACGCAGGAAAATCAGAGTGCATCTAATAAAAATCATAAGGAGGATAACACAATGTTGACAATGAAAATCGAAGGAATGGCATGCGGACACTGTAAAGCAGCAGTTGAGAAGGCGTTAAACGCTATCAACGGCGTAAAGGCAGAGGTGAACCTGGAAGCAAAGACCGCTTCTGTGGATGCACCGGCAGATATGGACAAAGAAGTGCTGAAAAAGGCAGTGGAAGACGCCGGCTACGAAGTGGTGGAAATCGAATAAAAGCTGTGGATACGGCGGCACATAAAAAATGCCATGCATGGAAATAAACCATGCACGGCGTTTTTTTGTGTCGTTTGACTTTATTTGGTTTCTGCATCCGCTTTTGCTTTTTGTGCCGCGTTCGCAGCTGCCGCAGCGGCGGCCTGCTGCATTGCCTGTTTTTTGTTGGTGTATTCCTTCACAAGCTGATAGAGAACCGCCACAAGAGGAATGAAAAAGATCATTCCCAGGATGCCGAAGAGATTGCCGCCGATCAGTACGGCAACCAGAGTCCACAGCGGAGCAAGTCCCACGGAACCGCCCACCACATGCGGGTAAATGAACTGGTTCTCAATAAACTGCACCACCTGATAGACGATGATGCTCAGGAGTGCCTGCAGCGGATTGACCATCAGTACCAGGACCGCGCCGATGAAGCAGGCAAAAAATGCGCCGATATAAGGAATGAACGAAAGCACTCCGGTCAGCACGGCGATGAGTACTGCGTAAGGAATCCTGAAAATCGTGAAAGATATAAATATCAGCACGCCCAGGATAATTGCTTCGATGCACTGTCCTGACAAAAACTTGGAGTAGGTTTTGCTGATCAGGGTGGCTACATGATAAATGCAGTCGGCAATAGGCTTGTGTACATGCACGTACAGAAGTTTTTTGCACTGCCGTCCCAGCGTCTTTTTGCTCAGCAAGATATAAAGAGCGATGACCAGGGAAAAGAAGCAGTTGACAATAATGCTGATAGTAGAGGTGGCGATACCCAGAGCAGAGCTTAAAAAGTTGCCGGCGCCGGTCAAAACGTTCTGTACGATGTGCTCAACGTCAATCTGGCTTAAACTCAGCGAAGACAGCTGCTTCGTGATCCACGTGGTGTCGAAACCGTATTCCGATAAAAAAGCGATCCACTGAGGACTCCTCGTCTGGATGGTCAGGTATACACTGCGCACAGAAGAAATGAGCTGTGGAACAACCATGGTGGAAACAAGGATCACGATGAGCACGATGCAGGCCAGAGTGGACAGGAGACTGAGCATGACCAGAGGTCCGTTTTTCGGCTGAAAGTTGATTTTGCGGAAAAGCCGGCTGTAGAGGGTTTCAAATCCTTTTACCGGTACGTTCAGCACGAAAGCGACGATCATACCGCCGATGATAGGCAGGAGCAGCCCTCCGATATCCTGAAAGAAGCGAATGACGCTCCCGAAATTATTGAGGCAGGCGTAAAGAGCCACGCCGAAAGCAATCAGGAGCATACAGTTTTTCATTCTTTTACTCATAATTCACATCCTTTATGTATTTGTTCTGAGCCTACTGTACCATTTTGCTATGACAAAGTCAAATCAAAAGGGGGAGGAAAAATTGTTTTGACACTCCCACCAGAGTATACTACAATAGGACAAGAGAAAATTTACAGAAAAGGATGTTTCAATACAATGGAAAAGATTATTTTAACAGGAGACCGGCCGACAGGAAGACTCCATGTGGGCCATTACGTGGGTTCTCTGAGACGGAGAGTGGAGCTGCAGGAATCCGGAGAATACGACAAGATTTTCATTATGATTGCTGACGCGCAGGCGCTTACCGATAATGCGGATCACCCGGAGAAGGTGCGCCAGAATATCATGGAAGTGGCTCTCGACTACTTATCCTGCGGACTGGACCCGGCCAAGTCCACGCTTTTTATCCAGTCTATGGTGCCGGAACTTACCGAACTGACTTTTTACTATTCCAATCTGGTCACCGTGTCCAGACTGCAGCGTAATCCGACGGTGAAGTCCGAGATCAAGATGCGTAACTTTGAAGCAAGCATCCCGGTGGGATTCTTTACCTATCCGATCAGCCAGGCGGCGGACATCACTGCATTTAAGGCGACCACCGTGCCGGTGGGCGAAGACCAGATGCCGATGCTGGAGCAGTGCAAGGAGATCGTTCACAAGTTTAACTCCGTGTACGGGGAGACGCTGGTAGATCCGAAGATTCTCCTGCCGGATAACAAAGCCTGTCTGCGTCTGCCGGGTATCGACGGCAAGGCGAAGATGAGCAAATCTCTGGGCAACTGCATTTACTTATCCGATACCGAGCAGGAAGTAAAGAAGAAAGTTATGTCCATGTTCACCGATCCGAACCATCTGCGCATCGAAGATCCGGGCCAGGTGGAAGGTAATCCGGTATTCATCTATTTGGATGCGTTCAGCAAACAGGAGCATTTCGATGAATTCCTGCCGGAATACGCGAACCTGCAGGAGTTAAAAGACCACTACACCAGAGGCGGCCTCGGCGACGTGAAGGTGAAGAAGTTCTTAAATAAGGTACTGCAGGCAGAACTGGAGCCAATCAGACAGAGAAGAAAAGAGTGGGAAAAGAATATTCCTGCCGTTTACGAGATTCTCAGAGAAGGCAGCATTAAGGCGCAGGCCGTGGCAGCGGAGACATTAAAAGAAGTCAAGGCAGCCATGCGCATTAATTACTTCGATAACGATGACATGATCCGGGAGCAGGAAGCGAAGTATCAGAAATAATATAAATAAAAAGACAGGCGGAGATACTGTACAATTGCGGTTCTTCGCCTGTTTTTTTCTGCAGCAGCGGTTTCTGCCGGTCAAAGATCCGCCTTGTCTCCTTCGCGGAAAGATTGTCAATCTGTATGTATGGATAAAGATTCTCAACAGAGTCCTTGACGAAGATATCCTTATTAGGTATACTTAATGTAAGTTAGTTATAACTAATCATTGCCTGAATGAGAAAGTTTTCTATTTTTATAAATGTGAATAAGAGTATTGAGATATCAGCCATGTGACAGTTGAATACACCAAGTAGAACGGGAGGTATATCCATGAGTGTAGTTATCGTAGGAGGACACGACCGAATGGTGTCCCAGTACAAAAAAATCTGTAAAGCACATCGTTGTAAAGCAAAGGTATTTACGCAGATGAGAGGCAATTTGAGCACCCAGATCGGAAGTCCGGATCTGCTGATCTTATTTACCAATACAGTGTCTCACAAAATGGTCCGCTGCGCCGTGGCGGAGGCGGAGAAATGCAACGCAGATATCGTCCGCTGTCACACCAGCAGCGGCAGCGCATTAAATGAGATCCTGGGCAATGCCTGTCAGGCATAAGCGGCGGCTTATTCCGTCTCCAGACAGCGGTACAGAAGTTCCACCGCGCCGGGGATATGCTCTGTCTCCAGATAAGAATAATTAATAATGAAAATGTGTTCCACATCTTCTGGCGGCTGATGGAAATACTGCGACAGGCTGGTGAGGCGAAGTCCGCGGGCAAGGGCCCGTTCCATGATCACCGTGTCGGGGATTTCCGTATCGATCCGCATCAGAAAATGAAGGCCGGCGTCTTCCTCCGTGATGGTAACGTAGGAAGACAGCGGGCTTTTTTTGATGGTTTCCAGAAGGTAGTCCCGCTTCTTATGATAGGAATTGCGCATGCGGTTGATGTGCTTTTCAAAATATCCTTCCCGGATAAAGCGCATCAGGGCGTACTGCTCAAAATTGGATACAGTGCAGGAATAAAAGCTCATCCTCTGCATAAACCGGGCGGCCAGGGATGGCGGCAGCACCATGTAGCTGATACGCAGGGTGGAAGACAGACTCTTGGAAAAAGTGTTGATGTAGATCACCTTTTCCATGATGTCAATGCTCTGGAGCGCGGGAATCGGCCGGCCTGTCAGGCGGAATTCACTGTCGTAATCGTCCTCAATGATATAGCGGGATTCCGATTTGGCCGCCCAGCCCAGCAGTTCGTAGCGGCGGCTCACCGGCGTGATGATACCCGTGGGAAAATGATGGGACGGGGAAATGTGCACCACGTCGGCGCCGCTTTCCTCCAGCCGGTCGATGCGGATACCCTGGCTGTCCATATCCACGAAACGGTAATCCACCTGATGACTGTCATAGATCTGAGCGATTTTCTCATAGCCGGGATTCTCGATGGCGTAGACCTTGTCAAAGCCCAGCAGCTGCACCAGAAGCCCGTAGAGATACTCGGTTCCGGCGCCGATGAAGATCTGTTCCGGCTGCACATGGATATCCCGGAACTGCCGCAGGTGTCCGGCGATGGCCTCCCGCAGTTCATAGATGCCGCCGCAGGGAGATTTGGTCATAAGCTCGGCGTTTCTTTCCTGCAGAGTCTCCCGCATGAGCTTCGCCCAGACAGAGAACGGGAAGTGATCCGGCCGGGTCTGGTTGCTGGAGAAATCCGCAAAATACTGCGGCCGGGTCTCCTGCAGAGCGGCCGGTTTTTCGACAGGAGCCGGGAGGGTCGTAAATTCCGGCGAAAAATCCGCCACATAATATCCTTTTTTTGCAACGGAATAAATGTATCCCTCTGACAGAAGCTGCGCGTAGGCGTTTTCCACGGTGATGGGACTGACGCCCAGATTCTTTGCGAAACTGCGCTTGGAGGGCAGCTTCGTATCTGCGGAAAGCGTTCCGTTTACAATGTCATTTTTGATACATTTATATAAATGTTCATAAAGAGGCGTGGTGCCGATATCATTAAATGAGTAAGTAAGCATGAAGTACTCCAATCAATCTGTACCGGATAATTCTGAAAAGAGGCACAGAAATAAGTAATATCCTGATTATACCGTTTCTGTAAAAAAATACAATGGGATAAAAAGTGCTTTTCCTCACGTTTTATGTTATGATACATACAGAAAAATGCATAACAAAATAGAAAATGCAGTGGCAGAATTTGGAGGAATTATGAAAAAAGAACAGATTAAAAAATTATATGATTCAAAGTTTATGAAAATGTATGATCTGCAGTATAAAGAAGGGGCTCACTATTATTGTGCCAGCCGCAGGGACGAGGAACATCTGCAGGCGGTGCTGCCGAAGGAATCCTATGATACGCTGCCGCCGGACGGCGTAAGCTGCGTGGTGGTCCTGCGGGTAAAAGGAGAGGAGCCGAAGCTTCTTTTGAATTGGGAATACCGGTATCCGGCGGGACAGTATCTGCTGAGTGTTCCGGCAGGACTTGTGGAGCCGGAAGCATGGGGAAGCACCGAGGAAGCGGTGAAGAACACTGCTATCCGTGAACTGAAAGAGGAAACGGGCATCACCGTGGGGGACAACGACGAAGTGAGTATTATCAATCCTTTCGTGTTCTCCTCCCCGGGGATGACCGATGAAGCCAACGCCCTTGTGTATCTGTCCATCAACCGGGAAACCATGCCGGAGCTTTCCCAGAGCGGAGCGGAGGGCTCCGAGAAGTTTAAGGGCTGCCGGCTGGTAAGTCTTTCGGAAGCCCGGAGCTATCTGGTGAATGGCAAAGACGAGCATGGCGTCTATTATCCGGTGTACACCTGGGCGGCGCTGATGTTTTTTGTGACCAGCGAGTTTCTGAACCTGTAACGGTTTTTAAGGCGCGGCAACTGATCGTACGCCAGACATTTACTGGATGTCGATTAATCGTGCGTCAGACATTTACTGCGCGTCAAAACAGTAGGCGGCGGCGTTGCAGCCGTACTCCCAATAGGAACTTTCATCGCTGTAAGAAGATATTTTCACGGTTCCCGCATTCTGGGAAGCATGAAGAACCTGTCCGCTTCCAAGATAGATGCCCGCATGATGATCGCCGGAGAGGTGATACAGCAGGTCGCCGGGAGCGGCGTCCGTGATCTTGTTCACATCATAGAAGTAGCCGCTCATGGTGTCGGCCTGGTCTGTGGTCGTGTTGCCGATCAAGATGCCGGAAGCGCTTAAGAAGGAGTCGCGGACCAGACTGGAACAGTCGGCGTAGCCGTCAGTATCCCGAAGTTCCTGGCTGTAAGTATCCCCAATCCTTCCTTCGGCGTAAGAGATGGCCAGAGAGCGGAATTTGTCAATACAATCTTCGCGGGAAATCTGTACGTCTGCTTCTTCAGATTCTTCAGCTGCCGGTTTATTATCACCCAGATAGATGGAGTATACATAGCCTTCCTGGCCGTTTTGACGAAGGATTCGGGTCCAGTTGCCCTCGGTGGACAGCACAGCGACAGTTTCGTTCATGTCCAGTACAGCCAGAACACTGCAGTGGCTGTTGGCCTCTGCCCGGAGATTGACTTCAGTGCTGTTGATGAAGGAATGATCTGCATCGGCAGTTTCACCGGTATCTGCGGACGCTTTGTAAGCGGCGTCCGGGTCTTCCGAGAGATAGTCTTTGTAAATGTAACCATCCACACCGTCCACATTGACGGCAATCCAGTTGCCGCTCTGACCGGTCCGGGCGACTGCCGTGCCTGCCGGTATGGCAAAGTAGACGGATGATTCTGAAGAAGGCTGGCTTCTCACATTGACGCCGTCTGTGGTGTAAAGCTGACCGGCTGACCCGGCAGAAGAGAGCAGGTGGACAGAAGAAAGACAGCAGGCTGCGAGACAGACAGAAACGATCCTGCCCATATTTCTGCGGGCGGCGCGGATTTTTAAAGCGTGGCGTCTCCGGGATGTCTGCGCCGGTCCGGCTGCCTGGCGGGTGTGTGCGGTTACATGGTTCATACGTATCACTCTCCTGTTTTTTTGTATAATGTGCTGTAAATATTTATAATATAGCACGATAATTTGGGAAAAACCAGCATATTTGGTCAAATAACAGTTTTTTCATTTTTGAAAACAAAATATTATAAATAAACTGACAACAGAAAGGATTGCAGGATATATTATGAATAGAAGAAAAAAACAAAAAAAGGGAAAACAAATGTTTTTTTGGATGATTCTTTTGGCAGCGGGCATGATTTGTCTGTGGGCGCCGGAGACGAAATGCCGCGCGGCGTCTCTCTCTGCACCGAAGGGATTGCTCGCCAACGGAGTGAAGGATGAGGTTGTATTATCCTGGGAGCCGGTAAAGGGTGCGGACGGTTATGAGATTTTTGAGAAAGCCGAAGGACAGGATGGCTGGACCATGGTAAAAACCACGGCCAAAAAGAAAGCGATACTCAAAGACCGGCAGAACGGAAGCCGGTACATTTACAAAGTGCGCGCCTACAAGGTTAAAAAAAGCGGAATGAGGTACGGTTCTTTCAGTAAAAAAAGTGATACCACAGTACCTGCAAAGGGCACAACCACCCTCCGGAACTTTCTGAAAGTTTCCCTGGCGCCGGTGGGTTCCACCATGTATATCTGGGGAGGCGGATGGAATAAAGCCGATAACGGCGCGGGAAAAGACGCCCTACGCATCGGACTGAACCCGCAGTGGAGGACATTTGCGGACAGACAGCGCGCTTCCTATAATTACCGGAACTACCGGTACAGAAGAGGATACGGGCTGGACTGCTCCGGTTTTGTGGGCTGGACCGTCTATAATGCTCTGCATACGTCAAAAGGGAAGCAAGGAGAAGGATACGTAGATAAGGCCAGAAATCTTGCTGCCGATTATGCGGAAAATGGCTGGGGAACCTTCCGGCGGTCCTCTGCGGTAAAAGATTACAAAGCAGGAGATATCATGTCCGGCTCCGGTCATGTTTACATTGTTATCGGATCATGTGAAGACGGCAGCGTGGTACTCGTTCATTCCAGTCCTGCCGGCGTGCAGATTTCCGGTACGGCGACTCCTTCCGGAAAGAGGAATTCCAAAGCGGTGAAGCTGGCCGGGAAATACATGAAGAAATATTATCCGTCCTGGTGCCGCCGTTATCCTGACAGTTCCAGAGGAGCTTCTTATCTGGATTACAATCAATTCCGCTGGAATGTAAAGAAGGGAAATATCATGGAAGACCCGGATCACTATCAGGAAAAATCAGCCAGAGAAGTTTTGCGTGATCTGTTTTCCTGAAGCAGCTGCAACTGTTTTCATGAAACAGTGTTCCGCAGAAAGAAGGCCTGTGGTATACTATCAATAGTGGTATACTATCAATAATAGGAGGAGAAATGAAACGAAGAGTACAGTCAAAGGTAACCATGCAGAAGGTGGTTCCCCATGTGACAGACAGGTATCGGAAGCTGTGGGAGATTCCGGAGACTCACAGAAGCGTTGGTTTTATCGCCTGCGATAATGAGGATGTCATGTGGCTCGCCCTGGATGACGCCACCAAAAAAGCAAAAATAGAGATTGTCCATGCGGAGACCGTGTACGGGGGCGTGGATTATTCCTGGAGCCGTTATGGCGGGGAGATTACCGCCGTCCTTTCAGGGGAAAATGTGTCGGATGTCCAGAATGGTCTCCGTTACACGAAGGAGTATATTGAGAATAAAGCGGCTATTTATATGTTGGATGAGGAAGGAACACTGGGATATTATGCGGACTGGATTCCGAGAGCCGGACGCTATTATCAGAAAAAACTGGGAATCGCTGAGGGAACGTCCCTTGCCTATCTGGTGAGCACTCCTGTGGAGAGTACTTACGCCCTGGACAAGGCGCTCAAGGCCAGCCAAACGAAGATTGCCGAGATGTTTTATCCGCCGACCAGAGTGAATACCGGCGGCGGTGTTTTAGTGGGAACGGAGTCAGCATGCCGCGCGGCGGTGCAGACATTTGCGGAGGCAGTGGAATACTGCGCATTTCATCCGATGGAGGTAGAATAATATGAAGATAATCAGAATGCAGACGAAGATGCTCAGTCAGAAGATCATTGCAAATGTATCGGATGAGTTTGCCAGAATGTACAGCCTTCCGGAGGGCCACCAGAGCGTTGGCTTTTTCTCGGTGGACAACGATGACGCCGGGTATCTGGCTGTGGATGACGCAACCAAGAAAGCTGATATCAAGGTGATACGGGCGGAGACGTTTTACGGAGGTTCCACCTGTTCATGGAGCAGATACGGCGGCAGTGTGTTTGTTATGTTTTCCGGTCCGAAAGTGGCGGATGTGAAGAGCGGGCTTGCCTATGTAAAGGATTTTATTGATAACCGGACGGAACTTTGTAATTTTGACGGTGACAGGGGTACTGCCTTTTATGCGCAGTGTATTCCGCGCTCCGGAAAGTTTTTCAAGGAGTTTTGCGGTCTTGAGGAAGGAACCGCTTACGCTTATCTTGTGGGCGGACCCATTGAGACAAATTATGCTCTTGATAAGGCGCTGAAAGCCGGTGAGACACGTATTGCACGATACTGGTACCCTCCGTCACACGCCAATTCCAGCGGAGCGGTCCTTGCCGGAACCGAATCTGCCTGCCGCGCAGCGGCTAATGCCTTTGTGGACGGGCTTCGTTACGCCATCGAATACCCTCTTGAGATTTAGGGTCTGCAGGAATAAAATCAGAAATAATTGGAAGAATGAATAGTAGAAGGCCTTCTGTAAACTACTTGCGCTGCCGCCGCCATGTTCGGATGACAAATGCGTCAGTGCACAGGGTAATCGTGTGACAATGCAGTGAGAATAGATATCTTATGGGAAAAATAGACAAATAATTTTAAAAATTAGATGATAATGTGGATGAAAAGTAAAAATTAGAAAAAGTTCTTGCAAAATTACAAAAAAAACTGATAAATTATGTATATAAGTATCGGATAACTGCATTTTGTTCATAAGAAAGAGGGCTGATTGAAATGTTTGAAAAAGGTGAATATATTATTTACGGCAGCAATGGCGTTTGTGAAGTCCAGGATTATATGAATGCAGCAGGAGAGACAGATAACAGGACCTACTATGTTTTGGCGCCGATGCGCTCCAAGGGGAGCACGATTTTTTCACCTGTGGACAACCAGAAGGTTTTGATGCGGAAAGTAATGACGAAGGAAGAAGCAAGAGAGCTGCTTCAGGGGATTCCTGAGTATGAGGACATGGAGATCCGGGATTCGCGAACGCAGGAACAGCAGTATAAGGAAATACTGCAGAGTTGTAACTCTACAGATTCACTCCGTCTTCTGAAAGCTCTATATCAGAGAAAAAGAAAACGGGAGGCGGTCGGCAGGAGAATCACCGCAGTGGATGAGAAATATCTTTTTCTGGCGAGAGACTGCCTGTTAAATGAACTGTCCATCGCCCTTGATATGGATGTGGACGATGTGGAGAAGATTCTGGCGGATAAAATCCAGATAGAATAAGGGAAAAAATTTTGTAAAAATTGAAGGAGCCGACATAAAAACCTGCAATTTTTAAGAATTTTATCTGGACAATTAAAAAAAATTATGTTATGATAGCCACGATAATTTAATAAAGCAATGCGATGACGAAGAGAAGTAACGCGAATTATCGCTCCCAGTGAGCGGGGGACAGTGAGAACTCCGCAGAATGAATTGGCGCCAATAACACTTCACCAGCAGCAATCTGAAAGCGGGAGACAGACTCCGGCGAGTAGGTGCGCCGTAGCTGTGCGATAAACAGTATTAGTGATATTTGAGTGACTGCAGCAACGGGGCTGCGGTAATTCGGGTGGTACCACGGTAATATTCCGTCCTGAACGTTTTGTTCAGGGCGGATTTTTTTTATTTTACAGAAAATTCCGTTGGAATTCTGTAAAATAAAAGCCCTCCGGGCGGAATGCGCACTCGCGCGAAGCAGAAATTCGTCGCAAAAGCGACCGCGCTCGGCGCGGGAGTTCTGCTTAGCAGAACTCTTATTCTTAATATCCATAAGCAAAATAATAATCCGGCTGACCGCTTGCACGGCAGCCCTGACAGGAAAGGAGCAACTATGCATACATCAAACATTTACAGAGACGTCACTTTAGATAAAATCAGCGAACAGGATGTGGGCAGGACGCTGCGTGCTGCTGGCTGGGTGGAGAATATCCGCGATCATGGCGGAGTGTCTTTCATCGACCTGCGGGATATGTACGGCGTGCTGCAGGTGGTCATGAGAGATACATCCCTTCTTGCAGGCATTAATAAGGAAGACTGCATTTCTGTGGAAGGCGTCATGGAACACCGGGATGAGGAAACTTACAACCCGAAGATTCCGACCGGCACCATTGAGCTGGAAGCTCACAAGGTCGATATGCTGGGAAAAGTATATAAACCGCTGCCATTTGAGATCGTGACCTCAAAGGAAAACCATGAGAACACCCGCCTGAAGTACCGCTATCTGGATCTCAGAAACCGCAAAGTAAAGGACAACATGATCTTCCGTTCCAGAGTCATCAGTTATCTGCGGGAGAAGATGACGGAACTTGGATTTCTGGAGATTCAGACGCCGATTCTGTGCGCTTCCTCGCCGGAGGGAGCCAGGGACTATATCGTGCCTTCCCGCAAATATAAAGGTAAGTTCTATGCGCTGCCGCAGGCTCCGCAGCAATACAAGCAGCTTCTGATGGTATCCGGCTTTGATAAATATTTTCAGATTGCCCCGTGTTTCCGGGATGAGGATGCAAGAGCCGACCGGTCGCCGGGAGAGTTTTATCAGCTGGATTTTGAGATGAGTTTTGCCACCCAGGAGGATGTGTTCCGGGTGGGCGAAGAGGTGCTCGCCGATACCTTCCGGAAGTTTGCGCCGGAGGGCTGGACGGTGACAGAGACGCCGTTTCCGGTGATCAGCTACGCCGAGGCCATGCTTTCGTTCGGTACGGATAAGCCGGATCTGCGCAACCCGCTCCGCATCATCGATGTGACAGAATTCTTCCAGCGGTGCAGCTTCAAGCCGTTCCACGGGCAGACGGTCCGGGCCATCAAGGTTTCCGAAAAAATGTCCAAAGGCTTCCACGAGAAGCTCCTGAAGTTTGCCCAGTCCATCGGCATAGGCGGCCTCGGTTATCTGGAAGTGATGGAGGACGGCAGCTACAAGGGACCGATCGACAAGTTCATACCGGAGGAGATGAAGAAAGAGATGGCAGAGCTGGCGAGCCTTGTGCCGGGAGATACCATTTTCTTCATCGCTGATAAGGAAAAACAGGCGTGCCTCTATGCGGGGCAGATCCGGACGGAGCTCGGGCAGCGGCTGGATCTCTGTGAGAAGAACGCGTACCACTTCTGCTATATCAATGATTTCCCGATGTATGAATATGACGAGGAGCAGAAAAAGATCGTCTTCACGCACAACCCTTTTTCCATGCCGCAGGGCGGACTGGAAGCGTTGAATACAAAGAACCCGCTGGAGATTCTTGCCTATCAGTACGACATCGTCTGCAACGGCGTGGAATTATCCTCCGGCGCGGTACGAAACCACAGTCTTGATATCATGGTGAGAGCATTTGAAATAGCCGGCTACACCGAGGAAGATCTGCAGGCTAAGTTCGGAGCGCTCTACAATGCGTTTCAGTATGGCGCGCCGCCTCACGCGGGCATGGCGCCTGGCGTTGACCGTATGATTATGCTGCTTCGCAACGAGGAAAACATCCGCGAGGTCATCCCGTTCCCGATGAACGGAAATGCCCAGGATGTGATGTGCGGCGCGCCGGGAGAAGTTTCCGAGATGCAGCTTCGTGAGGTACACATCAAAGTGAGAAAGTGATGTATCAAAAAATGTATGGGCTGATGCGCCATCTGTCATACACCCATTATAGTCATACACCCATTATAATAGGAAGGGAGTCGTCCGGGAACGGGACTCCCTTCTGTCATTATGGCAAATGCAAATCCAACCTGTCCATTGACAAGGAGCCTTTTCGTAGGTAGAATATATAAAGATATTTACAGACTCTGAGGATTGTACGGAAAGTTGGGAGGAATATTATGCGGAATCGTTCATTAAAGCAAATCGGCGTCTCCTTTATGCTGCTTTGCGCGGCATTTTTTTGCCTGCATACCGGAGTACAGGCGGAGGAAAAGGGAGATCAGGCAAACAGCTTCCGGTACGGTGCGAGCGCACTGCAGCAGCCGGGCCTTTCTTTTGGACTTATGAACGCCGGCGCCTGGCAGAGATCGGGCGATGCTTACTACAGCAGCAACGGCCAGGTTATCAAGGGAGCCTATGCCAAAGGCATTGACGTCAGCAGTAATAACGGAACCATTGACTGGAACGCTGTGAAGGCGGACGGCATTGATTTCGCCATTATCCGCTGCGGTTACGGCATGAATCAGACCGACCAGGATGACAGTCAGTGGCTTGCCAATGTAACGGGCTGCGAGGCGGCAGGGATTCCTTACGGCGTATATATTTATTCCTATGCCGATTCGGTCAGCCGGGCAGTCAGCGAGGCGGATCACGTACTTCGTCTGATCAATGGGCGGAACCTTTCTTATCCGGTATATTTTGATATGGAGGACGCCTCCATCTTCTCTTCTACCACGGCAAAGCAGAGAGGAAAGATTGCCAAGGCGTTCTGTGACAGGATTGAGGCGGCAGGGTATGAGGCTGCCATCTACTCCAGCAATTATTCCTTTACCAACGATCTGCCGGAGAAGACCTTCGATCAGTGGGGCAGATGGGTGGCTCATTACAGCGCACAGTGCGGATATAAAGGTACATATCAAATGTGGCAGGCGACCAATCAGGGGCGTGTCGCAGGTATCCAGGGAACGGTGGATATTAATTTCCTGATTTCCGATCAGATTTTTGTGAAACCTACCATCAAGGTGAGCACTGCCGGAAAGAAGAAGGTAAAGGTATCCTGGAAGCCGAAGAAGAAGGGGACAACCTGCCAGGTTTATTATTCCAAATCTAAAAAGGGCAGGTTCAAATCTGTGACAAAGAACGCGAAAAAAGGTTCTGTCAAGATAAAGAAGCTGAAATCCGGCAAAAGATATTATTTTAAGGTGAGACTGAGCCGTCAGATTAACGGAGTGACGGTATATTCCAAATATTCAAAAACCGTGTCTGTACGGGTACGGTAATGCAGGCAGAAAAAGGATAAAAAATTACAGAATAAATTGGAGGCAGACAGTTTTGGATAACGAGAAGAACAGTATGAATAAAGAAGGAAAAGATACTGCCGTGCGTCCGGGAGGGGACGTGGAGAGTATCATCCAGCAGCTTATGGGTATTGATTCCATGTTTCAGGATTTTATCAATGCGGAATCAGAGGGAATGATCATCTGTGAGAACTGCTACGATAACGTGTTTGATGACGATGAGAATATATGCACATTGGAGGAGGATGGCGTGGAGCATCGCTTCTGCTGCAGTGAGTGTATGGAAGAATGGAAAAAATGGAAAGAACAGGAGACAGGCCGCCATGCGTAAAATCATGTTTATCGGACGCAGTGAGGCCGGAAAGACCACTCTGTCTCAGGCCATGAAGGGAGATACCATCACGTATCACAAGACGCAGTATGTTAATCATTATGATGTGATCATCGACACGCCGGGAGAATATCTGCAATCCAAAAATCTGATATCCGCTCTGGCGGTATTTACTGCGGAGGCGGATGTCATCGGGCTGCTGATGGACGCGACGGAGCCGTTTTCCCTGTATTCCCCGAACCTTACGCCGGTGTGCAACCGGGAAGTGGTCGGCGTGGTGACCAAGATCGATCACTGGGCTGCCGAGCCGGAACAGGCGGCGGCCTGGCTCACGCTGGCGGGATGCCATAAGATTTTTTATACCAGTGCGTATACCGGAGAGGGAATCGCTGATATCCTTTCCTACCTTAAGGAGGAGAGGGATGTTCTTCCGTGGGAGGAAGTAAAGGCACAGTACGATGAACTGGGATTTGGCAAGGGTGAAAATGAAAAAGACGAAAACCGTCGGCAGATTATATAAAGACAGAAGGAATATCGGGATCATGAGTTTGAAACTATATTGAAATTATAATGGAAAGATATAGGTCGGAATGGGTGAAGAAAAGATAAGATGTCTGGATATGTAAAAAAATTATTGAAAAGAATTTGTATTATTTTTTGTGTGTCCTTCGCCGGAATGTTTGCGATTCTCTGTGTTTTTGTGAGTATCCGCGGTAAAAATCTCTTTGGAGAGACAGATTACGATGCGCAGCTCAGTTCGGATACAGAGAGTATGACGGGACAGAATGATAATGCGGACAATACTTCCGGAGACAAATTAAGTGAAGGAGAAAAGCAGGCGCAGCAGTGGGGGCTGCGCATCACCTCCCGGGAGAAAATGGACTTTCACCGTGTGCTGCTGGAAGAAGATTATCGTTTTTTCAGCGGACATGATGTTGACAGCAGGCTGGATGAGAAGTTTTCTTTCGTTTATCCAAAGAATCTCTACCATACCGTGGAAGCTGAGGCCGATGAAGCTGCCGGAAGGTACAGTGTTTCTTTTCTGGGAAAAGGCAACAACGCGCTTCTTTCTTATACACAGGAGAAACATGGGGAGTCCGAAGAAGGGACGCCGATGGAAGAAATGTACGAGGAAGACATGGGATCTCTCACCGAGGCGGAGACGCTTCTTCATCTGGATACCGTCTATGTGGTAACCGGCTATGAGGATAATAACAGTCTGGAAGTTTACAAAGTAGTAAAAGTAGACGAAGAGAATCTGTACACCATGGTGATCAAGACGCCGGTGCCGGAAAAAGAAGACGCCAGGACGCTTCTCTCTTTTTATACGGAATATCTGTATCGTTCCTGCGGGTTTTCGGGAAGTACAAAAGAGCCGCGTTCCTATGTACAATTTCTTCGCGATGATGAATAGGAAAAGTGCTAGATTATTCGTGCAGAATGCATTATAATACAAGAAGTAACAAAGGCCGGCAAATGGCTTTTGCTTCTGATTGAAATATGGGAGGTAGTAAAAATGAGAGGTTATGAAGCAGCAAAGATTTTAAAAGAGAAAGGAATCACCATTGACGATGTGAATGCGGAGATCGCCTACAGAAAAGAGACAAACGCATTCAGCAATCAGCCGCAGAACGAAGCTTTTATGAATATGACCTTAAATGAGGTTGTACGCGTAAAAGAAATGTGGGATATCGATTAAGGTCAATGGATTCCTGTACTGACGGTAAGGAGGACCCTTTATGAAGTTGACATCATCGGAGTACAAGGAGATTGCCAGGGAGGCACTGAAAGGAAACTGGGGCAAAGCTGTGGGAGCAATGCTCATCGCCGCCTGCCTGGGAGCTTTTTGTACCTCCCTGTTCTTCATCAGTCATTTTATGCTTGTGATGGGGGTATCCATCCGGGTTTTTGAGAATCTTCCTCATTATTTTCTGATCATGGTTGTGATTGGGATTGTGCTGGCAGTCTTTTTCTTTTTTGCGGGCGGACCCGCCCGCTTCGGGTACATTGACTTTAACCTGGCGCTTCTTGACAGGAGGGAAGCCGCACCGTCCATGGTGCTGAACCGTTTTTCCATGGTATGGAAAGGACTGTATATGAAGATTGCGCTCTTTGCCTACGAGCTGTTTTTCACCCTTCTTCTGATCGTGCCGGGTATTGTCACCATGTATGCCTACGCCATGGTTCCGTACATTTTGGAGGAGAAACAGGACTACACTGTGGGCAAGGCCATGAAAATGTCCCGGAAGATCATGCGGGGCCATAAATGGGAACTGTTCTGTCTGCGGTTCAGCTTCTTTGGCTGGTATCTGCTGAGCATCCTGACCTTCGGGCTGGCGCTGTTTTACGTTCTGCCTTACATGAATGCGGCGGAGGCCGTATTTTACAATGAGATCTCCGGCAGAGCGGACGCCTTCTACGGAAGAGAGGAACCGGAAGAAGAATGACACGCAAAAGAGAATCACACAGATGAAAGGTCCCGCGTCTGCGGGACTGAAGGAAAAGAGGAGTAATCCTCTTTTTTTCTTTCTTCCTTTACGGAACTCTTTGTTTAGAGGTGAGACTATGTATCATATCGGGATTTGTGACGACGGAAAAAATATATGCGCAGAATTGGAAGAGATGATCCTGCAATACGCCTCGGAGAGACGGATTTCTCTGGAGGTGGAGACCTGGTACAGCGGGGAGGATGTCTGCAGATACCTGGAGGAAGAATGTCCGCTGGATATTCTGTTTCTTGATATTGAGCTGCTCAGTATGAGCGGCGTCCAGGTAGCAGAGTTCATCCGCAGCCGGCTGGAAAACCGGTGGATGCAGATCATTTACATATCCGGCAATGCTTCCCACGCACAGAAACTGTTTAAAACACAGCCCATGGATTTTCTGGTGAAGCCCATCACCAGAGAAAATGTGCAGGAGGCACTGGATCTGGCGATAAAAATACTGGACAAAAGAAAACGAAGGTTTGAGTACAGGAGCGGTAAGGAATACCATTATGTGCCGTTCGGAGATATCCTGTATTTTGGCAGCGAGGGCAGAAAAATCATAATCAAAACTCTCCGCGGAGAAGAAACATTTTATGGTAATCTGAAAAAAATAGAACAGGAGCTTCCACCGGACTTTATCGGGATTCACCAGTCATATATCGTAAACCACGACTTTGTGGCGAGATACGCCTATGATTCGGTGGAGCTTTCAGACGGCACCTGTCTGCCTATCAGTAAAAGTAACCGAAAGAAAGTACGGGAAAGAATACTGCGGGAGGATGATCTGCATGATAGATAGCATCATCTGCATGGGCGCCAATGCGTTCCGGATATATCTGACCAGCCGGTGTATGAACGCATTTTTCCGGACAGAAGAGGTATCCGAACGAAAGATGCTCCTGGCTTTCAGCGCCTTTTATGCGGTCAATACATTTTTATATCTGACATTTAACACGGCTTCCATAAATCTGGTCTGTAATATCACAGGAATCTTCCTGCTGACATTTCTGTATCCTTCAAAAATCCGGATGAAGCTGTTTGTGACTGTTGTCATCTGTGCGTTAAATATGGCCTGTGACGTCATCGTTGTGATGCTTTTTGTGGATTACCGGGACGGAGAAATGTTCAGCCAGATCTATCAGGTCATGATCGTGCTGCTGTTTTTTGCCTGCGAGATCATCGTGGAGAAGATACTGGCGTACCGGGAGAAACAGGAAGATATTCACAGCATGTTCCTTCTTATCGTTCCGGTGTGCAGCATCCTGATGCTCCGCTACATGACAAAGGAACATTCTTCCATGGATCATGATGCGGTGGTTGCCTCCATCGGCGTTCTGGTGATGAACTTTGTCGTTTTCTATCTCTACCATCTGTCCATCAAAGCATTTTCGGCAAAGTATGAAAACATTATCCTGAAACAAAATCTGGAGGCCTATGGCAACCAGTTGGAAATCATTGCCCGGACCAGTGACAGAATCAAATCGCTGCGCCATGACATGAAGCATCATATCAATGAGATCCGGATTCTGGCCGGGAAGAACGACCTGGAAGGAATCCGGGAATACATTTCCTCCATGGAAGATTTTTTACAGACGCCGGACGAAGTCATAGAATCCGGGGATGTGGAGATGGACAGTCTTCTTAATTACATGCTGGCAAGAGCAAGGAAAGAGCAGATCGCTGTTCAGGCGAAGGTATCCCTGTCAGACGCGGGCCGGCACTCCTTCGATATGAATATCATTCTGGGTAACCTGCTGGAAAATGCCATCGAAGCCGCCCGGCAGACAGAAGAGAAGAAGCTGACGGTCGCCATTAAAGAAGAAAAAGGCGTCCTGAAAATCCACATAGAAAACAGCTATAACGGGACCCTCATCCAGAAAGGGACCAGGCTCCTTACTACCAAAAAAGAGAAAGAACTGCATGGCCTGGGCCTTGGCAGCGTGGAAAACATTGTGCGGAAATACCAAGGAGAAATGAAAATAGAAAAAGAAAACAACATGTTCTCCGTGCGGGTGCTGCTGTATCTGTCGTGAATCTTTGTGTGGATATTTCTGTATTCAACTTGAATTATAAGAAAAGAGCTTTTTGTTATGTGAATTTCATCTGTTGTACCCAAAAAAGTCTAATTTTTACAAAAACATAGCCCATTTTTTACAACATCCGGCACAGAAAAAATATTGTGGTATAATCAATTTAAACAATAAACAATATGTTTTACTCTAAGAAAGGAGGCGTTACAGTGAACAAAAAAGGTATCACAGCATTTTTCAGCCACACATTTTTTGCAGCAGTGTTTCTTGGCCTGTGCCTGCTATTTTCTCTAAAGGTAAATGCATCGGAAACCGTGATGATTGACGGTGTAATGTATTATCTGGAGGATTATGGAACGGCAGAGGCATCCATTGACTCGGTAACAACGAGAGACATTCCGGCAGGCTCCGACTTTTCAGAAGTCACTGTCCATAATCAGATTGTTTATAACGGGAAGACGTACAAAGTAACTAATTTTGAATTTGATCCTCCGGAAGATACTTTGGAAGAGATGATCCTCCGGAAGACAGATTCCAATGATAACAGGTACTATCCGAAACATTTGAAGAAGCTGACCATTGAAGCAGGCATTGATTTTCTGGACACGAATTTTTCCAATTATATTGCTTTAGAAGAAGTGGTATTCGAGGACCCGAAAGATATGGAAAATATGGGGCTGTATTTCTATAATTGTCCGAATCTGAAAGATATTTATATCCCAGCCAATGTCGATGTGCTGCCGCGGCTGCGGCGGTGTCCGAACACCACAGTAGCCTTCGCGCCGGATCATCCGAAGTATAAAGTGGTAGACGGGGATATCTACAGCAAAAACGGAAAAATCCTGTATGATGTGCCAAACGGCTCTAAGAATTATAAAGTCAAAAAGACTGTGAAAAAAATCGAGTACAGCGCATTTTATGGAAACGACAATATCAAACATATCAAATTGCCATCTTCTGTAAAGAAAGTGGATGGATTTGCTTTTGGCGATATGAAAAATCTGAAATCCATCAAATTCAGTAAAGAAATGATTGCAGTACGGCCAGACATCTTCTACCGTACTGATAAATTGAAAACATTGACGTTTCCAAAAAACATCCGCAAGATCTCACTGTTTTGCGACGGGATCGGGTTAAAGAAATTAAGGAAAATCTATATCAACGCTCCAAAGCTGAAAAAGATAGACTTAGCGGATATTGCAGACAAGTCCAAATGCACCATCTATGTGAAAAATAATACTGTAAAGAACCAGGTGAAAAAAGCCGGGTTCAAAGGGAAGATTGTAGTGCGATAGACAGCCCAAGCCCCGCGGCCGCAAGCCGTGGGGCTTTTTTGCGCAGTTTTCATGGGATATTTTATATTTTTTTGCTTGATTTTGAAAATTATATTATTTATAATAGATAATATATATTAAAAATATTAATCAAAAGAGAAATGCCGGAAGGTAGAAAGGAGCCGATGCGTATGTTATAATCAGGAAGGAGAGGATTGATGCAGACATCAGTTGCGGCAAGTATCGATGAGAATCCCCAGAAGAGACAGCTGGATCAACAGTGTAAAGTGGTGTTATCTCATAAATCGATATTGGCCAGGATTTTGAAACGGACAGTCTCTGAGGTTGCGGACATGGAGCTTGATAAGATCCGTGCATCCATTGAAGGAAATATGCGGTCCGGAGAGGTTCCGGTGTTGGAAACTCCGGAAAGGATTACGGGAGATAATACGGAGGGAGTTTCCGTTAATGAGAGTACAATCTATTATGATATCCGTTTTTATATTGTGATAGATGATAAAGATAAATTAAAGATTTTGTTTGATGTGGAAGCACAAAAAGATTTTTATCCGGGATACAAGATTGTGACAAGGGGTATCGTATACTGTGCCAGAATGATTTCTTCTCAGATCAACCAGGAGTTCACCTTGGATAATTATGACGATGTGAAAAAAGTGTATTCTATCTGGATCTGTTTTAACCCGCCGACGTACATAGGTAATGCCATCAGCCGGTATTCCATGAAGAAAGAGGATTTACTTCCGGGGATTCCCGATGAAAAATCTGCATATGATAAACTGGAAGTGATTCAGATCTGTCTTCGGGAAGATATGGATGAAAAAGATGATGCGTTGATTCAGATGCTGAACACGCTGTTTTCTTCGCGAAAGTCAAAAGAGGAGATAAAAAGAGAGTTGTCAGACAAATATGGCATCTCCATGGATAACGGCTACGAAAGGGAGGTCGATGAGATGTGCAATTTATCCGATATGTTTGAGGAACGCGGGATGAAGCGCGGCATGGAACGAGGGATAGAACGTGGCGTTACGAAAGTGGCGAGCAATCTGATAAAAATGGGAAAAGATAATGCATTTATTATGGAAGCCACAGCGCTTTCCGAGGAGGCCATTGAGCAGCTGCGGGAGACTTTGGAAGTACCGGTCGGACAACAATAATAGGATGTGGCATTGCGGGATCGCAGCGGCGGTGAAAGAGGAAAAGAAATGTATCGCTAATGTGATATGCTGTGGACAGAGAATTTTGCATTGCGGGATCGTGATTTGTAAAAGGGTAATATACAGGACGGATGTCTTGCATATTACCCTTTCTTTATAAAAAGGTGGAATTTTGTCCCGGCAGCATGCCGGGAACCTGTTAAAATGTGCCGGGCACATGATGCCGGAAAATGCTCATTCTGAGAAATATTTCTCTTTGATGCGTTCCACCGGCATTTCCTGCCCGGTCCACAGTTCAAAGGCGGCCGCTCCCTGGTAGAGCAGCATATAAAGGCCGTTGAAGAACGGGCAGCCGGTTTCTTCGGCCATCTTGAGGAGCTTTGTCTGCCGCGGGTTGTAGATGACGTCGGAGACGATGAGATCCGGGCGCAGGAAGGAGCTGTCCGGAATCGGGCAGGCGTCGGTGCGGGGAGCCATTCCCAAGCTGGTGCCGTTGGTCAGGATGTCGCTTTCGGCGATGGATGACCGAAGGGTTTCTGTGTCTTCCAGAGGAAGAACGCTTACTTTGCAGTTTGTCCGCTCGTTCAGCTGTCCGGCGATGTGTACAAGGCGGTCGAAGGAAGGGCTTTTGCGGTTGAAGACGCGGATTTCCTTCATGCCGTCCAGGGCAGCCTGCACGAGGATGGCGGTGGAAGCGCCGCCGCCGCCCAGGAGCGTCATCACTTTGCCTGGCAGGTCAAAGCCGGCCTCCTTTGCCGCGCGCATGTAGCCGGTACCGTCGGTGGTGTAGCCGGTCAGCACGCCGCCATCGTTGACCACTGTATTGACCGCTCCGCTGATCTCCGAGGCGGGGGAGAGTTTATCGCAAAGTTCGCACATAAGATTTTTGTCGGGCATGGTCAGGTTCCAGCCTCTGGCGCCCATGGCGCGCAGGCCCTCCACGGCTTCTTTCAGCCGGTCGGTTCCTACGTCGAAGCAGAGATACGCGTAGTCGAGGCCGAGAGCCTGGAAGCTTTCGTTGTGCATGAGGGGAGAGAGACTGTGCGCCACCGGGCTGCCAAGAAGGCCGGTCAGCACGGTTGTTCCTGTAATTTTATCTGCCATTGTGTTGATACCTCCTGTCACGTTGCTGTTTACTGCCTACTATAACCCGGAAGAGGAAAAAAAGTCAAATTAAAAAAACTCAGGAATTTCAATCAGAGAAAAAAAATCAGGAATTTCAATCAGAGAAAAAACATACTTGAAACACAAGTTCTATTTTGTTAGAATGAAAGAAATGTATTGCGAGCCGGGAGGCTGACGGCGGCGGCAGGCTGCGCGCAGGAGGATCCGGCAAGGAAGAAGAAAGGTTGGAACAACAGTTATGGAGATTTTAGGAAAGACTCTGTCAGAGAAAACAGAGAAACTGTACAATGAGATTACGGGAGAGCTGATTTATCCGGTCACGATACTGAAGATGGACCCGGAGAACCAGGAGGACTGCAGCCATCCGGTTGCCATGGATACCGGCAAGAAAGAGTTCATCATCAAGGTGGACAGCGGACTGGAAGATTATCTTTTTGAAAATGCACTGGTAAGAGATTTGATTTACTGCCGGCAGATGAGCAATCAGGCTCCGGTGCTCACACCGGTGTCCGATAAGGATATTGACGCATATCAGACAGCGACGATGATCAGTTCCGTGATCATGGATATCGACGTGGAGAATACGTTAAAAGCCAACGATATGCACATTGACGATATTGATACCATGCGTCTGAGCGATCTGTTTGCCTTCCTGAAGGCGGGCATGTCCGATTATAACAGAGAATTGTATCATATTCTGGTGGGACTGCAGATCACGCTGCTTCTGTTTACCACTTCCAAGAAGGAGAATATTCAGCAGATCATCGAGACATTTTACCTTTCCGACCCGGAGGCCATGGAGATGATTGACAAGTTTGTGGATATCATTGACCGTTACGGTGTAGATGATAACCGCTCCATGATGCGCTGCATGAGAAAAATCGGCCTTGCCTGCAAGATGAAGGGGCGGCTGAATCTTGAATATGAAGGAAAAGTTACCGCGTTATAATTGCTGTGAGCCTGCATACCGGTTCCTCGGACAACGGATGTCCGGAATGGCTATGCAGGTTTTTTCTGTAGAAAGGATATCAGACCATGAAGATAAGAGACTATTTAAAAGAGCATATCCTGTTGACAGACGGTGCAATGGGTACATATTTTGATGAACAGACCGGCGGAGAGTTTGTCTGCTCGGAGGAAGCAAATCTTTTCCAGCCGGATATAATCGCCGGGATTCACCAATCCTATATTGAGGCGGGAGCGGCGCTCATACGGAGCAATACATTTTCTGCCAACAGGAAAACATACCGGGAGATTATGAGTAAGCATGGACAGGAAGCGGATGACGCCGGTTTTGTGCGGTTTGTGCAGAAAGGGTACGCCATTGCCAGAGAAGCCGCAGAGTCTGCGGCACGTGATGGAAAGATGGTTTTTGCGGCGGCGGATATCGGGCCCATCTACGAGGACAGCGAGAGCAGTCAGGAGGAAATGCGGAAAGAGTACCGGGAGATTGCCGATGCATTTCTTGAAATGGGCGCAGACATTTTTGTGCTGGAAACATTTCCGGATGAAAGGTATGTCCTGTTTCTGGCAGAATATATTCGGGGAAAACGGCCGGACGCCTTTGTGATCGGGCAGTTTTCTTTCGTTCCTACCGGATACGGAAGAACCGGTTTTCATTATAAAACGGTTTTAAAGAAGGCGGCGGGCAGCGGACTTCTGGACGGCGTGGGATTAAACTGCGGCATCGGAGCCGCCCACATGGAGCGTTTCCTTCGCTCCTGGCTGGAGGAGTCCGGCATGCCGGAGCAGGTGGTTCTCACGGCGCTGCCGAACTGCGGTTACCCGCAGATCGTGCGGGGACATGCGGTGTATTCTGACAGCGTCGCTTACTTTGGAGAGAAGGCGGCAAATCTGGCGGAGCTGGGTGCGGGAATCCTTGGCGGCTGCTGCGGAACGACGCCGGAATACATCCGGGAGATCGCCGGAAAACTGCGGGGCGATACAGGAAAAGAGATGCCGAAGATTCGCCCTGTGAGACGAAAACATGTGACCGGAGCGGCTGAGGCCGGAGCAAAAGATAAAAGAACAGTCGAAGAAAATGTTTCCGAAACAAAGGCGCTGCGGCAGAATACATTTCTTCAGAAGCTGAAAAAAGGCGAGTCGGTCATTGCCGTGGAGCTGGATCCTCCTTTTGACGCGCAGATGGATAAGCTGGTGAACGGCGCGCGCCTGCTGGCGGATACTCCTGCGGATGTCATTACGATCGCGGATTCTCCGCTGGCGAGATCCCGGGCGGACGCGCTTCTTACGGCGGTGAAGATTCAGCAGGAGACCGGAATTCCTGTGATGCCGCATCTGGCCTGCCGGGACAGGAACCGGATTGCCATCCGGAGCGGCCTGCTGGGAGCTTATGTTAATGATATCCGCAATGTGCTAATTGTGACCGGCGACCCGGTGGGACGGGACGAGCGGGCGTTTACCAAAAGTGTTTTTGACTTTAATTCCATCAAGCTGATGGAGTTTTTGAACAGTCTTAACGGTGAATTGTTCGCGGACGACCCGTTCTGCTATGGCGGCGCTTTGAACCAAAATGGCGCGCGGCTTGATAAGATCGCCGAGAGAATGAAGCGGAAGATTGATGCCGGCTGTCAGTTCTTTCTGACGCAGCCGGTGTACTCGGAGGAAGAGCTGGAGAGGCTTGCTTTCCTGCAAAAGGAGACCGGTGCGAAGATTCTCATCGGCATTATGCCCCTTGTGAGCTACCGGAACGCTCTCTTTATAAAGAACGAGATGCCGGGCATTCACGTGCCCGATGAGGTGCTGGCGCAGTACAGCCCGGATGGAAGCCGGGAAGAATGGGAACAGACCGCAGCAGAGATATCAAAGACGGTAATCACTGCGGGGAAAGATGTGGGCGCAGGATATTATTTTATGACGCCGTTCCACAGGGTGTCCCTGATTAAGCGGATTATGGAAACTTGTGTGCCGGAGTAAAAAGGATTATGGTAATCCACGTACCGGAGAGTGATTGAAGTGCTGGATGACAGAAGAAGGAAATGTTACATACCAGAAAAGAGACGGAGATGACAGTATGACAAGAGAAGAATTGTATAAGATGATAGAGAAACGCCCTCTTATCCTGGACGGCGCCACGGGTTCCAACCTGCAGAAGGCGGGAATGCCCACAGGTGTGTGTCCGGAGCTCTGGATCATGGAGCATGAGGAGGTTCTTATTGAACTGCAGAAAGCCTATGTGGAGGCAGGTGCGGATATCCTTTATGCGCCGACCTTTTCCGGCAACCGGGAGAAGCTGAAAGAATACGGTCTGGACGGGCGGACGGAAGAAATCAATAAAACACTGGTGAGCATCAGTAAAAAAGCGGCGGGAGACCGGGCGCTTGTGGCTGGAGACATGACCATGACCGGCGTAGCGCTGGAGCCGGTGGGACCGATGCCGCTGGAGACGCTCATTGATATTTATAAAGAACAGGCCCGATACCTTTATGAGGCCGGTGTGGATCTCTTTGTGGTGGAGACAATGATGAGTCTGGCGGAGACCAGAGCGGCCGTCATCGCCATCAGGGAAACCTGCGATCTGCCGGTGATGGCGTCCATGACCTTCCAGGAGGACGGCAGAACCCTTTACGGAACGGACCCGGTGACGGCGGTGGTGGTGCTCCAGAGTATCGGCGCCGATGTGATCGGCGTCAATTGTTCCACCGGGCCGGAGCAGATGCTTCCGGTGGTGCGCAAAATGAAAGAATATGCGGAAGTGCCAATCATGGTAAAGCCTAATGCGGGTCTGCCGGAGCTTGTGGACGGCGAGACGGTCTATCCTATGGATGCGGAAGAGTTCGCTTCCTGGGGGCCGGCGTTCGTTGAAGCCGGGGCGGGGCTTCTTGGCGGCTGCTGCGGAACAACGCCGGCGCATATCTGCCGGCTGGCAGAGAAGGTGAGAGACCTTGCGGTGCTTCCGCCAGACAACAGGCATCCGGCCATGCTCGCTTCCGAGCGAAAGAGCCAGGAGATCCTTCTGGACGGAAACTTCCTGATTATCGGAGAACGGATCAATCCGACAGGAAAGAAAAAGCTGCAGCAGGAACTCAGGGAAGGCCGCCTTCATATGGTGGAAGAGATGGCGGAGCAGCAGGAAGAAATGGGAGCGCACATTCTGGATATCAACATGGGAACCAACGGCATTGACGAGAAAGAAATGATGCTGAAGGCCATTCAGAAAGTGACTATGGTGTCCGATCTGCCGCTGTGCATTGACACCAGCTATGTGGAGGTCATGGAAGCGGCGCTCCGCGCTTATCCGGGCCGGGCGCTGGTAAATTCCATCTCCATGGAGAAGGAAAAGATTGAGAAACTTCTGCCGCTGGTAAAAAAATACGGAGCCATGTTTATTCTGCTGCCGCTTTCCGACAAGGGCCTGCCGGAGAGTCTGGAGGAGAAAAAGACGCTGATCCATCAGGTGCTTGAGCAGGCGGAGGCCTGCGGCATCTCCCGCAGCCGGGTTATCGTGGACGGTCTTGTCACCACCATTGGAGCCAACAAAAAGGCGGCTCTCGAGACACTGGAGACCATCCGCTACTGTAAGGAAGAACTGGGACTGTGCACTACGGTGGGGCTGTCCAACATTTCTTTCGGCCTGCCGGAGCGGGCGTATGTCAACGGAGCCTTTGCGGCCATGGCCATTCAAAATGGTCTCACCATGGCCATCGCCAATCCGTCCAACGCGCTGCTGATGGGACTTTCCTACGCCTCCGACCTGCTTCAAAACAAACCGCAGGCAGACATTGCCTACATCGAGCAGGTAAAACGGATGGAAGAGAAGCAGGCGGCCAGTGCCGGGCCTGCCGGTGTTGCCGGAAACACCGAGCCAGGAAAAGTCGGATATGCTGGCGCCGCCGGAAGCAATGGAGTTGACACTGCCGGAGCAGGAAACCCGCAGGGTGCACAGAGCCGTTCGACAAGCACGCTGCAAAGTCAGTCAGCCGGTTCGGACACAGCAGAGCGGACGCCGGTGTTTGAAGCGGTGCTGAAAGGAAATGTGGAGGAAATCGTGGACCGGGTGAAGGTGGCCCTGGCAGGAGGCTCATCTCCGAAGGAAATCCTTGACAGTATGCTGATTCCTGCCATCAACGAGGTAGGAAGACTCTTTGATATACAAGCGTATTTCCTGCCGCAGCTCATTGCCAGCGCCAACGCCATGAAGGAAGGCATCGGCTATCTGGAACCGCTGCTGCAGGAGGACAGTGACGGGGAGGAAAAACCGGTCATTGTCATTGCCACCGTGGAGGGAGACATCCACGATATCGGAAAGAATCTGGTGGCGCTCATGCTGAAAAACTATGGATATCAGGTGTATGACCTGGGCAAGGATGTGCCGGCGGAGAAGATTATCGCGGCAGCGGAAGAGCATGACGCTTCCATCATCGCCCTGTCAGCCCTCATGACCACAACCATGATGCGGATGAAGGATACTATTCGCTTAAGAAATAAAAGGAATTTGAAGGCAAAGGTGATTATCGGAGGAGCGGTCACCACTCAGAGTTTTGCTGATGAGATCGGCGCCGACGGATATTCAAAGGACGCCGCCGAGGCTGTGAAGCTGGTGCAGTCGCTGCTGGGCGAATAATGCGGCGACGTGCGGTCTTTGCATAATGCCGGCGATATCTTTCACAAGGAGGACGGACTATGAAAATAAATGTAATCATTCCCACCTACAAACCGGATGAAAAATTTGAGAGAAATCTTCGGATGCTCCGGCGGCAGACTCTGCAGCCGGATCGTATCCTCATCATAAATACGGAGGAATCCCTCTTTCACAGCAAAGAGTTTGGAAAATTGCCGCAGGGGGAGATCATCCATATCAAAAAGTCGGAGTTTGACCACGGCGGTACGAGGAACCGGGCGGCGGCCATGTGCGACGGAGATATCATTGTGCTTCTCACACAGGATGCCATTCCGGCGGACGAGTATCTTCTGGAAAACCTCACAAAGCCTTTTGAAGACCCGGAGGTCTGTGCTGTCTACGGACGGCAGATGGCGGACTGGAAAGATAATCCGGTGGAAGCGTATACCCGGACGTTCAACTATCCGAAAGAAAGCAGGATTAAGTCAAAAGAGGATCTTCCGGTGCTGGGAATCAAGACATTTTTCTGTTCCAATGTCTGTGCTGCCTATCGGAAATCTGTTTATGACGCGATGGGAGGCTTTCCTCTTCATACCATTTTCAATGAAGATATGATCTTTGCATCGAGGCTCATCGAGGCGGGAAAGAAGATCGCCTACGCGGCGGATGCAAAGGTCTGGCACTGGCATAATTACGGCGCAGTGGAGCAGTGCAAGAGGAACTTTGACCTGGCGGTCTCCCAGGTGGATTACGGCGGACTTTTTGCTGCGGTAAAATCCGAGTCGGAAGGTATCCGTCTGGTGAAGACCACTCTGCTTTATTTCATAAAAAAACACAGGTATGCATTGATTCCTCATATCATCATGCAAAACGGGATGAAATATCTGGGGTATAAGCTGGGACAGAATTACAAACGCCTGCCAAAATGGCTGATTCTGAAAATTTCCTTAAATCCGTCTTACTGGAAAATGTAGAAAAACACTGAATTTTAAGAATTTTTATCTTGCAAACCCATAGAAATTAGTATAATGTATAAAAAGAGTTTATCTAAATCATTCTATAGGAGGTTACGGATTTTGGATAATCAACAGGAAAATATCTTGGAGAATACGATAGACAAAGAAGATGGACAGGGAAAAAAGGGACGGCGGCACGGCAGAAAAAGAAGAATCGCCGCGCAGGTTATTGTCTGTCTGCTCCTGGTGGTGCTGTTTTCGGTTTCTGCATTTGGCGGTGCGGCCGCTGCGTATTATACTGCGGCGACCAATACCATTCAGACTGACACAGAGACTGCGCTCAAAGATGCCGACGTGGTAGAGACCGATCTGGTATACGACCAGGACGTGGTAAATATCCTTCTGATCGGTGCGGACAAACGTGCGGACGAGACGGAAGCGGGACGTTCAGATACGACCATGATCGCCACCGTGGATTTAAAGAATGGGAAGCTCAAGCTGACTTCCCTCATGAGAGATATGTACATCGATGTTCCGGGGTACGGATATCACAAGTTTAATGCAGCTTACGCTTACGGCGGCGTACAGCTTGTCTATGAGACCATTGCCGAGAATTTTGGCATTAAGCTGGACGGCTATGTGGAGGTAGATATGGAAGCCTTCCGTGAAGTAGTTGATCTTCTCGGCGGCGTACAGATGGATCTGACGGAGGCTGAGGCTAACTTCCTGCAGACTGCTTACGCCACATCCAAACATGGTGAGAAAAATGTAGTGGCAGGTTCCAATCTGCTTACGCCGTATCAGGCGCTGGCATACTGCCGTATCCGTCAGGATGTCTCCGGTGAGTTCGGACGTACGGACCGCCAGAGGAAGGTGCTGATGGCTGTATTTAATCAGCTGAAGAGTGAGAATATCATGACGATCACCAATATTTGCATGAAGGCGCTGCAGTATGTGAAGACAGACCTGACAGAAACACAGATCCGAAGCCTGATGACATCTGTGATCACTATGGGTACCACCGAGATTGAGCAGCTGCGAATCCCGTATGAAGGATCTTACACCGAAGGACGTCTGGGCGGAACAGGCGCCTGGGTTATGCAGGTGGATTATGAGGCCAACAGTCAGGCACTGCAGTATTTCATCTTTGGAACCGGAGAAGACCCGGGAGTCAATGATGAGTATGGCGTGGGCAACGATAACTTTATCGACGGATATTATCCGGAGAAGACAGAAGGTATCTCCACGTACTGATAAATATATCAAGAAGATAGCAACAACAGTGCTCTGTGTCTTTTTGCAAGTCACAGAGCACTATGTATAAAGAGAATTTTTTACGTGTTGAAGGAGTGTTAAGTATGAAACAGATAGTACTTTCCCTGCTGGTTGACAATAATCCGGGAGTTTTGGCCAGGGTGGCATCTTTGTTCAGCAGAAGAGGCTACAATATTGACAGTTTGTCGGCCGGAGTGACAGACAGTCCGAAATATACCAGAATCACTGTAGCGGTAAGCGGAGATGATCAGATTCTCGAGCAGATCCGCAATCAGATTCAGAAGCTTGAGGAGGTGCGGAGAATTATCGTACTGGATGATAAAGAATCTGTGTGCCGTGAACTTGTGCTGGTTAAAGTGATGGCAGATAAAAAAGAAAAGCAGGATATCATTGCCATTGCTGATGTATTCCGGGCAAAGCTGGTGGATGTTTCCATGGAATCCGTAATGATTGAGCTGACAGGCAATCAGAATAAGCTGGATGCTTTTTTGAATCTGCTGTCAGATTATGAAGTTCTCGAGTTGGTGAGAACCGGATTGACCGGGCTGGGGAGAGGAATGAGCGTTTTGAAACGATAAAAACGCCGGGTTTTTCATGCCCCTTCAGGCATTTTTACGGTTCATTTTGCAGGAAGAGAAAAGTATTTTTGCATAATGGAGAAAGAAATATTATAAAAAATCATAAGGATGCCTTGATTTCTCACAGCAAGAGTAGTATTATAACAGACAGGTTATTTATCATATCAGGAAGGTTCCTCTGGAAAGATTTTTGCATATTTATGCAAAGATCCGGCATATCAGAAGAATTCGGAACATCAGGATGATTCAGATATAGATAAATAGCTGCAAATATTGTTTAACATTAGGAGGAATAAACATGGCAGCAAAGATTTTTTACCAGGAAGATTGTGATTTATCTTTATTGGATGGAAAAACGATCGCGATTATCGGTTACGGCAGTCAGGGACATGCACATGCATTGAACTTAAAAGAGTCCGGCTGTAATGTTATCATTGGTCTTTACGAAGGAAGCAAGTCCTGGGCAAAGGCAGAGGCACAGGGATTAAAAGTTTATACAGCAGCAGAGGCTGCAAAGCAGGCTGACATCATTATGATTCTGATCAATGATGAGAAACAGGCACAGCTTTACAAAGAGAGTATTGAGCCGAACCTGGAAGAAGGCAATATGCTGATGTTTGCCCATGGTTTCAACATTCATTTCGGATGTATCGTTCCGCCGGCAAATGTGGATGTAACCATGATCGCGCCTAAAGCTCCTGGTCATACTGTTCGTTCCGAATATCAGGCTGGAAAAGGAACTCCTTGTCTGGTTGCTGTTGAGCAGGATTACACAGGAAAAGCACTGGAACTGGCTCTCGCATATGGTCAGGGTATTGGTGGAGCAAGAGCAGGTATCCTGGAGACTACCTTCCGTACAGAGACTGAGACAGACCTCTTCGGTGAACAGGCAGTTCTCTGCGGCGGCGTATGCGCATTAATGCAGGCTGGTTTCGAGACACTGTGCGAAGCGGGATATGATCCTCGTAACGCTTACTTCGAGTGTATCCATGAGATGAAACTCATTGTAGACCTGATTTATCAGTCCGGTTTTGCAGGAATGAGATACTCCATCTCCAACACAGCAGAGTACGGTGATTACATAACCGGACCGAAGATCATCACAGAGGACACAAAGAAGGCAATGAAGAAGATTCTTTCCGACATTCAGGACGGAACCTTTGCCAAAGACTTCCTGTTAGACATGTCCAGTGCAGGCGGACAGGTTCACTTCAAGTCAATGCGTAAGCTTGCGGCAGAGCATCCGTCAGAGAAAGTTGGCGAAGAGATTCGTAAGCTTTACAGCTGGAGCGATGAAGATAAGCTGATCAATAACTAAGAGTTTTCAGCGGGTTCCGGAAGGTTTGAGAGGGACGGAATAGAATGACAGCATAACAGACCGGCGGAATTCATCGGTTATAAAAATGTTATAAACTATGAGTAAAAGAGAGTTTTTCGTGAAGAAGAGCTCTCTTTTTTTAGCATTATGGCAGAAAATATCTTTAAAAATCTATCCCAATCTATCCCACGGAAAAGTGCAGATGAATCTTTCCTGAAAAATGCTGTTTTATGTCTGAATCGTTATAGTTTTCAGCGGAATCGTTCTATGAATCAGAAGTGGAAAAGTTGTATATTGTTATATATAAGTGAAATACTATGATTTAAGAATAGAAATGCCAGGGAAGGAGCGTGTGTCATGAATATATTAATTGTGGATGACGAGATACTTGAGGCAGAAATTATACAGAAATTGATTGACAGAAAACGCTTTCCTTATTCTGCCGTGTATGTGGCGCAGAACATGGAGGAGGCCATGGGAATCCTGCGTAAATATCCCGTTTCGGTTATTTTGTGTGATATCGAAATACCCCAGGGAAGTGGTTTGGATCTGACTCATTGGATTCGAGAAAATGAGGTGGAAGCTGAAGTGATTTACCTTACTGGGCATGCGGAATTTTCTTATGCCACGGAGGCGCTGCGTTTGGGAGCAATGGATTATATTTTAAAGCCGGTGGAGCAGGAAGATCTCATGAGAGCTCTGGAGAAGGCTGCCAGAAATATACCGGATTTTAAAGGAAATACAGAAACGCTCAACGCAGAAAAAATTGTAGAGAAAGCCAAAATATATATTAAAGAAAACAGTAACAGGGAGATTTCCCGGGCGGAGGTGGCGGAGCAGTTTTTTGTCCATCCGGACTATTTGTCGCACATTTTTAAAGAGTGGGCAGGGATCACTTTCCAGGACTTTGTCATAAAAACGAGAATGGACAAGGCAAAAAAGATGCTTATTTATACAGATACTTCTATTTCCAACATCGCGGCCAGCACAGGATATTCCAACACCGCTTATTTTGCAAAACATTTTAAGAGGGAGACTGGCATGACGCCCAAAGAATACAGGCAGAACGCAAGGACGGCAGAATGAAGAAATTATCGGAACTGAAAAAGAGATTATTTGTCATTGTGAGCGGTCTGGCACTGCTGGAAAAGAAAGCTTTTTTTGGAGAGGAAATTGGAAAATACAGATTTTTGGATGGTCTGATTCTGTTTGATAAAAGAGACGGGACCTACGTTGGCGTTAAGAGTGAAAATGTATCGGCCCGAATCCATACGTCGGTGAAAAATCATTGCAGTCAGCTGCTTGATATTTATGACAGTTCGCCCGCTCCCTCTGAATGGATGGTGGCCAGGGTGGAAGAAGAAGCTGATTCTATGGGGCGAGTCTTGAATACTGAAAATTTGATTCAAGCAGATATTGCAGAAAAATAAAAAGTTTTTCGGATGCTGATTTTCGCATATCAGGAAATAGAAATCTATGATACAATGGAATACATGGTTGGATATAGAGTGCGTATGCTTTTGGATATAAGGAGGTGCTTGAATGTATCTTAAAAAAATTAATATTAAAAATTTTAAAGCAATCACCAATATGGAAATAGATTTTACGGAGGGAGTAAACCTTTTAATAGGAGATAACGGAGTGGGAAAAAGCTCGATTTTGGAAGCCATTGCCGTTGCTTTGTTTGGAATGTTAAAAGGAATCAGGGGAGTTCCTACAAAAAATATTTTGCAGGATGATATTCATTTTACCATTGAGGAAAAAGGGGATGCTTCGTCTGCAATCAGATATTGGACACCGACAGAAATAGCAGGCACTTTAGAAATGCAAAATGAAAGTTATCATTGGAGAAGATATCGGTTGAATGAGGATGGAAAAGAAAGAACAAAGATGGATGATGACGGTATTGTGAAATGGATGCAGCACATATCTAATCATCCGGAAGATGCCCTGCCTCTATTATGTTTTCAAAGCGATGCAAGGGTATGGCAAACACGCAGAGGAGATTTTGGTAAAGAACTGAAAAAAAGCTGGATGACAGACGGTGCGGTTATATTGGATGCCTGGATTATTCTTTGGATATGAAGGGAATCCAGGCATGGTGTCTGAAAATGGAATTGACTGCTTTTCAGAAAAAAAAGCCGATTAAAGAGTATGAAGCGTTTAAAAATATCGTTGCCTGTTTTATGCAGCAAATCAGTCAGTTGGAAGAAAAACCGCAAATTCATTATTCCAGCCAGTTAGGTGAACTTGTGTATCAGGAAAAAAGCCAGCTAATGCCTATTTCTTATTTGAGCGCGGGATACCAGTCTTTGTTATGGATGGTTATGAATCTGGCTTATCGTCTGGCTTTGTTAAACCCGGAAAGCACGGATAATCTGGGAGAGAGCGAAGGAATTGTTCTGATTGATGAGATTGATATGCATTTGCATCCAAAATGGCAGTGGAATATTGTAGATGCTTTGGAACGGACATTTCCGAACATGCAGTTTATCTTAGCAACGCATTCTCCAATTGTCATTTCTTCATGTAAAAATGAACATCTCATTTTGATTGATGAGGATGAAGAAGTGCGATATCTGGCTAATGCTTACGGATATTCCGTGCAGGATGTACTGAATTTCCGCCAGGGAACAACAGAAAAGCCGGAAGAAATCAAGAAATTATCAGAGCAGTTTGAAAAGGCACTGGACGAAGATGAATTAAAAGAAGCCAAAAAAATTGTGGGAGAGATGGAAATAATTCTTGGAACAGACCATCCGGATGTGCGTGATGCGAGAGAAGAGCTGCGTCTGAATGGTTGGGAGGAGTGAGAGAAGTGCTGTATATTTAAATACGACAAAGTCGGTTTTATAAAAACTGATCTCCGGGATGAAGAAATAGAAAAGATTTGAATGAAATATTAGGATTAAACGGAGTTTGGAAGAATGGAAAATTCTTAACAGATACTGCCACAAATCTTGTCAAAGGCGCAGCGATGCATATAAGAAATATGATAACTTTATTCGAAGGCTGGATAAAAATTGTACTTTGACACAGATTAAAAAGGAAATAGTTGAAATAGAACAGGAAGAACAAAAGCAAGAATATGTAGAGGTTGTATCTAATGTGTTGTAAAGCCCCCTTGTTTTAGCGATGGGGGTATTAGATGCGTCCATCGAATTTACGAAAGTAATCGGAGATGGAGCAAATTAACAGCTTGTATTAGGTGATAGATTGTAGTATAATACGAACATGAATACAATATATAAATCAAATAACAACATTGTCTATTCTTGTAAATACCATGTAGTATGGTGTCCAAAATACAGACGAAAAATATTAGCGAATGGTGTAGACGTACGATTAAAGGAATTGCTTCAAGAGTATGCTGTAAATCTGTCTGTGGATATTCTGGAAATGGAGATTATGCCGGACCATGTGCATTTGTTGATGGAGGTGGATCCACAATTCGGTATCCATAAAGCTGTAAAATCCTTAAAAAGCTATACTTCCAGGGTTTTAAGACAGGAGTTCTTTTTCCTGCAGACCAAAATGCCAACCCTTTGGACAAACAGCTATTTTGTATCTACAGTAGGCGATGCTCCACATGAAGTCATTAAACAATATATTGAAAATCAGAAGACATCGCAAAGACAAAAGGATAAAATGGGATAATGCGAAAGGGTATCAAATTTAGAATCTACCCGAACAGGGAACAGCGAAATTTAATCAATAAGACATTTGGCTGCTGCAGACTCATTTACAACAGAGGACTTGCCATGCGCAATGAAGCCTATGAGAATGGTAAGAAGATTGGCTATTCCCAAACTTCCGCAATGCTGACAGAACTGAAAAAAAGTGAAGATTTTGTTTTTCTTAAAGTGGTGGATTCCATTGCGTTACAACAGTCTTTACGTGACCTTGACAGAAGTTTTGTAAATTTTTTTCAGAAACGTGCTGCCCATCCAATTTTTAAGAGCAAGCACAACCGCCATCAGTCATATAGGACAATAAATCAAAGGGAGAATATCCGCATTGTGGGAAGATATATCAAACTTCCCAAGCTTGGTCTTGTCAAAATACGTCAGTCAATGGAAGTAGAAAAGATTAACAACGTAACGATTGAAAAGACTCCTACGGGGAAGTATTTTGCAGTCCTTAACGTGGAATTTGAGCCTGAGCTAAGAGAAAATCATGGTGGTGTAATAGGTATTGATGTTGGTATTAAGGAGTTTTACTCCGACAGCAACGGAAATGTTCAGCCAAATCCCAAATATCTGGAAAGATCCATGCGTAAACTTGTTCGTGAACAGCGTAAGTTTTCAAGAAAACAGAAAGGCTCTAATAACCGCAATAAACAGCGTGTCAAGATTGCTTTAATCCATGAAAAGATTACAAACCAACGAAATGATTTCTTACAAAAACAGTCTACTATGCTGATCCGTGAAAACCAAACAATCTGCATAGAAGAACTGAAAGTAAGAAATATGATGTGCAATCATAAACTGGCACAGCACATTGTTTCTGCATCATGGAGTAAGTTTTTTGATATGTTGGTATATAAATCTGTCTGGTATGGGAATGAAATTGTAAAAGTGCCAACCATGTATCCAAGCAGTCAGACGTGCTCTTGTTGTGGATACAAAAACCCACTGATTAAAAATCTGGCGATTCGTGTATGGGAGTGTCCGAACTGTCATACCGCCCATAACAGGGATACCAATGCAAGCATAAATATCTTGAAGAAAGGACTGCAAATGCAGTCAACAAGGTGAGCACACCGCTATAGTCAAAGAAAAGACTGCACCGTAGGGCATACGGGAACAGTATAATCTAGCTTGTGGACATTGTGTAAGTCATTGGTAGTACCGTAAGGTATGGATCAATGCAGTAGTGGTAGAAACAAGAATCCCTTTGTTTTGGATATGGGGAGTGTCAAGATAACAAAAGTATTGCAGATACTGTAAGAAAAACTATTCAGGAGGTTTTGTATGCTGAATATTTCAGAATTAAAAAGCTATGTGCTCAAAGAGCGCAAACAAATAGAAGAACTGCATGGAGTGGGATATGTACTGGAGCATAAACGTTCGGGCGCCAGAGTGCTGCTTATCGACAATGATGACACCAACAAGGTGTTCAGCATTGCGTTCCGGACGCCGCCGGCGGACGATACCGGCGTGGCGCACATTCTGGAGCACTCGGTGCTCTGCGGTTCCGCAAAGTTTCCGTCCAAGGACCCGTTCGTGGAGCTGGCCAAAGGCTCGCTCAATACATTTTTAAATGCCATGACTTATCCGGACAAGACGGTATACCCTATCGCCAGCTGCAACGACCAGGATTATCATAACCTGATGCATGTATATCTTGACGCGGTTTTTTATCCGAACATTTATAAAAGAGACGAGATACTCAAGCAGGAAGGCTGGCATTACGAGCTGGACAGCGCCGACGGGGAGCTGAAGTTCAACGGCGTGGTTTACAACGAGATGAAGGGTGTGTTTTCCTCTGCCGACGATCTGCTGCAGAGAAAGATTCAGGCGGCGCTTCTGAAGGATACGCCGTATTTCTACGAGTCAGGCGGAGACCCGGACGCTATTCCGGAGCTGACCAGAGAAGGTTTTCTGAATTTCCACCGCAAATATTACCATCCGTCCAACAGCTATATTTATCTGTATGGAAATGTGGATTTTGCCAGGGAATTGTCGTTCATTGATGAAGAGTATCTGAGCCGTTTTGATAAGAAGGAGATTCATTCGGAGATTGCGCTGCAGAAGCCGTTTGAGACGCCGGTTACTGTGACGGATACGTATCCGGTGTCCGAGGATGAAGAAAACGCCGGGGAAGGTATTTATCTCAGTTATAATACTGTGGCCGGATTAAGCAGTGATAATGAGGAGATGCTGGCGCTGCAGATTCTTGAGTATGTGCTGTTTTCCATGCCGGGAGCTCCAGTGCGTAAAGCGATTATTGACGCTGGTATCGGAAAAGACGTGGAAAGTTACCTGGATGCCGGTATTCAACAGCCAGTTTTTTCTGTTATCGTTAAAAATGTACAGCAGGGGAAAGAGGAATTATTCAAAAAAGTTATAGAGCAGGCTCTCGCAGAGCAGGCTGAAAATGGTATGAATAAAAAGGCAATTTATTCTTCTATTAATAATTTTGAGTTCAAATACCGGGAGGCAAGCTTCGGCCGCTATCCAAAAGGTCTCATATACGGTTTGAATTTTTTAAATACATGGCTCTATGACGATAACAGAGCTATGGATCTGGGAGATACACTGACACCGCTTTCCAATCTCAAAAAGAAGGTTGAAACCGTCTATTTTGAAGAACTGGTGAAGAAATATCTTCTCAACAACACCCACAAAGCGTTTGTGAACCTGTATCCAGAAAAGGGCAAAAATGAACGTGCAGACGCGGAGTTAAAACGGCAGCTTGCGGGTATCAAAGGAACTCTGGATAAGAAACAATTATATTTTCTGACAGAACAGACCAGAAAACTGAAAGAGTTTCAGGAGACGCCGTCCACCCAGGAGGAACTGGAGAAGATTCCTCTGCTGAAGCTGTCCGATATCGGAAGAGAAGCTCTTCCGTATAAAAATAAAGAGATGATTATTGGAGGGATTCCGGCTGTTGTTCACGATTACCGCACTAACGGTATTGTGTATCTGGATTTCTCCTTTGATACCACGGAGCTGCCGAAAGAGCTGATTCCGTATGCAACCTTGCTGGTGGAATTGTATCGTTACGTCGATACAGAGCATTACAGCTACAATGATCTCGCCACAGAGATTAATCTCAAAATCGGCGGCATTGCGTTCCAGACCGGTATTTATCCTCTGATATGGAAAAGAGACGGTTTCCGTCCGTATTTCAGTATACGCATGAAATGTCTCGGCGAGCAGGTGCCGGACGGCATGGCGCTTATGGAAGAGATTCTTTTTACTTCAAAGCTTCATGATGAGAAACGATTAAAAGAGATTATTTCTGAGATGCGGACAAGAATGGATACCCGCATTCCTGCGGCGGGCCATGTGTATGCGGCCAACCGCGCACTGTCGTATGTGGATCCGATGATGAAATACAAAGAAATTGCCGAAGGTATAGATTTTTATGATTTTGTAAAGAGCCTGGATCATCAGTTTGAAGAGAAAAAAGAAATGCTGGTGGAGAATCTTTTCCACGCCGCCCGGTGCATTTTCCGAAAGGAGAATCTGATCGTGAGTCTGACAGGAGAGTTTAATTTTAAATCCCTTCTGGAAGAGCATTTTACGCATTTTGGCGCACAGCTTTATGATGTGCCTTGCGTCAAGACAGCTCCGCAGATGGAAATGTGCAGATTAAACGAAGGCTTCCGCACCTCCAGTAAAGTGCAGTATGTGGCTACAGCCGGACGGTTTGAGCGGGAAGGACAGGATTATACCGGAGCACTTCGGGTGTTAAAGACTATTTTCTCCTATGATTATCTGTGGGTAAATATTCGTGTCACCGGAGGCGCTTACGGATGTATGTGCGGTTTCTCCAGAAATGGCTACGGCTATCTGGTTTCTTACCGTGACCCGCATCTGACCGCCACCCTGGATGTCTACAAGAATGCGGCGGATTATGTGCGCACCTTCGATGTGAGTGACCGGGATATGACCAAATATATTATCGGAACCATCAGTTCCATGGATCAGCCTCTGGAGCCGTCGGCTCTTGGCGACCGTTCCTTCATGGGATATCTTACGGGAACTACGCCGGAAATGCTCCAGAAAGAAAGAGAGCAGGTGCTGAACACCACCCAGGACGGCATCCGTGCTCTGGCTCCGTACATGGAAGCGCTCATGGAAGCGGGCACTGTCTGCGCCATCGGTAATGACAAGAAGATTCAGGAAGCGGAGATTTTTGAAAATACACGGATGTTGATGTAATAAAAACATGGTACAGCTCCGACAGTGATCGTCAATGAAGATTGCTGCCGGAGCATTTATGAGAGGAGAATATATGAGTAAGTTTAAATCAGGATTTGTAACGATCATCGGGCGACCAAATGTTGGCAAATCCACACTGATGAACCGTCTGATCGGACAGAAGATCGCCATCACCTCCAGCAAGGCGCAGACCACGAGAAACAGGATTCAGACAGTCTACACCTGTGAGGAAGGACAGATCGTCTTTCTGGATACGCCGGGTATCAACAAGGCTAAAAACAAGTTGGGTGATTACATGCTGATGGCAGCGGAACGCACGCTGAATGAGGTGGATCTGGTGCTGTGGCTGGTGGAGCCGACTACATTTATCGGCGGCGGCGAACAGTACATTATCGAAAAGCTTCAGAATGTGAAGACTCCTATTTTTCTGGTCATCAATAAAACGGATCTGGCAAAAGAGGAGGAAATTTTAAAAGCCATCGTCGCCTATAAGGATAAAGTAAATTTTGCCGAGGTCATCCCGGTCAGCGCCCTGGAGGGAACCAATACTCAGGATTTGATCGATACTATTTTCAGATATCTGCCAGAGGGGCCGATGTACTATGACGAGGACACGGTGACCGATCAGCCGGAGAGACAGATCGTGGCGGAGCTTATCCGCGAGAAGGCGCTGCGTCTTTTAAGTCAGGAGATTCCTCACGGCATCGCTGTGGTCATCGAGCGCATGAAAATTCGTCCGAAAGGAAATATCGTGGATATTGAAGCTACCATCATCTGTGAGAGAGATTCCCACAAGGGCATCATCATCGGAAAGAAGGGAGCTATGATTAAAGAAATAGGTTCCACCGCCCGGCAGGAGATCGAGAATCTTCTTGACATGAAGGTGAATCTCAAAATGTGGGTGAAAGTCAAGAAAGACTGGCGGGACAGCGACCTGCTGTTGAAGAATTACGGATATAATAAGAAAGAGCTGTAGCCGGGCAAGAATGTTTGGCAGCAGGACAGGTAAGGCAGGCAGAGGATATGAGTGAACAGACAAAGGTGACGGGAATTGTATTATCCGTGTATCCCGTCGGAGAAAATGACAGACGTCTGACCATACTGACGAAGGAAAGAGGGAAGATTCAGGTATTTGCCAGAGGGTGCCGCAAGCCGAATCACCCTCTTTTTGGCGTGACCCAGCCCCTTATCTACTGTGAATTTATGATCACTGAGGGGCGAAGGTTCAATTATCTGAATTCTGCCGACGGAAAGAACTATTTTCCCCATCTGAAGGAAGACCTGGAAAACATTTATTACAGCACGTATTTCGCAGAGCTGGCGGAATATTTTACCGTGGAAGGAATGGACGAGAGAAACATTTTGAATCTGCTTTTTGTGACCTTTTCGGCCATGGAAAAAGGCAAGGTGCCGCTTCCGCTCATTCGACGCATCTATGAACTGAAGATTCTTCAGTATTACGGCATCGGCATGGAGGTATTCCAGTGCATTTCCTGCGGAAAGACGGAAAATCTGGATACGCTGTCCTTTGAGGCGGGAGGCGTGCTGTGCCGTGACTGCGCCCATGGAAGCGCCCGGGGCGGGACTCATGTAGAACCTGCAGTACTCTATACCATGCAGTACATTTTGAGTATCCCGCTGCAGCGGCTTTACAGCTTCGTGCTCAAAGAAGACATTTTTCTGGAATTTCAGTGGATCGTGAAGCGTTTCTTCCGGATTCATGTGGAGCACCGGTTCAAGGCGGCGGAGATGCTGGAGGAGTTGTAAAGGACGAAGGGGATCGCGGCAAGAAGCGCGGTTAAAATGAAAACGGGGAAAACGCAGCTCAAAATGCCGTGGGACAGGAAAAAAGTCTTGAAAAGAACCACTATCCACGGTAGAATAGAAAACGATTATAAAATGCGCCGGCATTATGTTAGAAGAGCGGCAAATTAAAAGAAAAAAGAGGTAGACATTATGGAAAAAACAATGGATAAGATTATTGCCCTTGCCAAGGCGAGAGGCTTCGTATATCAGGGTTCCGAGATTTACGGCGGCCTTGCCAACACATGGGATTACGGTAATCTGGGCGTGGAGCTTAAGAACAATGTCAAGAGAGCTTGGTGGAAGAAGTTCATCCAGGAGAGCCCGTACAACGTAGGTGTGGACTGTGCCATCCTCATGAACCCGCAGACATGGGTGGCTTCCGGTCATCTGGGCGGTTTCTCCGATCCGCTGATGGACTGTAAGGAATGTAAGGAAAGATTCCGTGCCGACCAGCTCATCGAAGACTACGCAAAAGAGAACGGCATCGAGCTGCCATCATCCATCGACGGCTGGAGCCAGGAGGAGATGAAGGCGTTTATCGACGAGCACAATGTGCCGTGTCCAAGCTGCGGTAAGCATAATTTTACCGACATCCGTCAGTTCAACCTGATGTTCAAGACCTTCCAGGGTGTTACCGAGGACGCGAAGAACACGGTATACCTTCGTCCGGAGACTGCCCAGGGTATTTTTGTCAACTTTAAAAATGTACAGAGAACTTCCAGAAAGAAAGTTCCGTTCGGTATCGGACAGATCGGTAAGTCCTTCCGTAACGAGATTACGCCGGGTAACTTTACTTTCCGTACCAGAGAGTTCGAGCAGATGGAGCTGGAGTTCTTCTGCAAACCGGATACAGATCTGGAATGGTTCGCTTACTGGAAAGATTACTGTGTGAACTGGCTGAAAGAGCTGGGTATCAAAGACGAGGAAATGCGGATTCGTGACCATGAGAAAGAAGAATTGTCTTTCTACTCTAAGGCAACTTCCGATATCGAGTTCCTCTTCCCGTTCGGCTGGGGCGAGCTGTGGGGTATCGCAGACCGTACCGACTATGACCTGAGCCGTCATCAGGAAGTGTCCGGAGAGGATATGAGCTACTTTGACGATGAGGAGAAGAGAAAATACATTCCGTATGTTATCGAGCCGTCTCTGGGTGCTGACCGTGTGACTTTGGCTTTCCTGTGTTCCGCTTATGATGAAGAGGAGATCAAGGAAGGCGACGTGCGTAACGTGCTGCACTTCCATCCGGCCATCGCACCGGTGAAGATCGGCGTGCTGCCGCTGTCCAAGAAGCTTGCTGAGGGAGCAGAGAAGATCTATCAGGAACTGTCCAAGACCTACAACTGCGAGTACGATGACAGAGGAAATATCGGTAAGAGATACCGTCGTCAGGACGAGATTGGTACTCCTTACTGCATCACTTACGACTTTGATTCTGTGGAAGACGGCGCCGTGACCATCCGTGACCGTGACACCATGGAGCAGGAGAGAGTGAAGATTGAAGATCTGCAGGCATACTTCGCAGAGAAATTCGCTTACTGATCCTGCGAATGAATGAAGATTTGTGAGAATAAAAAGACCGGCAGCGGCCAGTGGGATTCTGGCTGCTGCCGGTTTTCCTCGTTAGCGCAGGAAAATCGTAAAGGAATCGCCGATCGGATAAAAAATATCTTCTTCTGACATGTAGCCTGTGTCTGAATATAGGACAGAATTGTTGGCAGCATATGGTGTGAGAGTGATGGAGGACGCTTCTGTAGCGATGGTGTAGGTATCGATATAAGAATCATTGACCATTTCGCCTTTCCCGTTTCCGTTATCATCATATTCGTAGTGGGTTGTGTACAGCTCCACCATATTGCCGAGATTATCCTTTCCTTTTAATATAATAGTATAGTTGAGATAATGAGCGCGGCCTTCCGTAACGTATTTCACTTTCTGACTGATAGGATTACCGGCGTAACTTTGGAAAGTGATCAAAGTGCCATCCGGGAGAGTGGCGGGAACATTCAGCGCAACGTTTTTGGTGTCAGCTCGCAGGGCGTCTGGGGATACGGTAAATTCCAGGCTGCCAAGACGAATCGGGAAAGAACTGGAAGAAGCTTCTGGGTTATCCATATAAAATACAAGCTCCATTTTTTGTGCTCCGGACAAAGAGGTCGCAGATGGAATATCAAAAGTGTATCTGCTGTTGAAAGAAGGTTTCCCCATACTGTGGTGTACTGAACCACCACTGCCGCGGGAGAGAACTTCGCCATTCATGCGAATCTGTGGATGAATATCAAAATTATCTTCGTTGAGCGCCGGATCGGCATCGTCACCCAGGAAAGCTGTGTAAGACACCAGCAAAGTATCGTCATCCCAGATGACGTCGTGGAGAACGACGGTAATCCCATTTTTAGTAAAGGATTGTTCCACGACGGTCTGATAGGAACTGATGTCTCCTGTGATGCCGAGGAAAATAGCCAGATTATACAGTAGTTTTTGTGATTCTGCGTAAACACGCTGCCGGATTGGTGTGCAGAAAGCGCCTGCCAGAAAAACGAGGACGGCTGCTGCCGCTGCGTAATGTTTCCAGGAAAGCTTTCTGGTGCGTGCACTATCGACAGCTGTGGAATCTTCTTCGGTAGGTGTATGGTTGCCGGACGGGAAATTTTTTTCAATACGTGCGCTGCCGGCAGCCGAATGAGCCTGTATCTTTGCTGATACCGCCTGTTTCCACCTCTTGATTTCCTCTTCCTGTATCGGGGAGGACTCAAAGGCTTCCGTGTGGTTATCTATTTCATTGAGTAAAATGTAAATATCTTCTCTCATAGCTATTGACCTCCTCCGTTTCTTTTTCTTATGACGGTCGCCTCGTCTTCTGACGGGGTTTCCCGGGATTCTATGTTATTCTTCTGTCCTGCGCGGGGAAATAAATTGCGAAGCTTCCGTTTGCCGCGGGACAGTCGGTTGTACAGTACGGATTTTTCTGTTCCGGTTTCCTGCGAGATCTCATCAAAGGATTTTTCTTCCACATACAGTTTCAAGAACAGCTCCTGGTCTCTGGGCTTCAGGCAGGCGAGTATTTCCTGCGTTTCTCTGGAGAATTCTTTCAGAAACTGCGTCTGTATACTTTCCGGGGATTCTCCGGAGAACGACATCTCTGTATCCTGCGGCTGCCCGCTCAAAATATTGTCGGCTTGTTCAAGGCTTCGTTCCATCAGCTGTCTGGCGTACTTTCTCTTGTAGTCCAGCGCTTTCAGTCTTGCAATGCCTGCGATCCAGTTGGCAAAAGGGTTTCTCTCCGGGCGGAAAGAATCAATGTGATTCCAGACGGCGAAGAATACATCGCTGATACATTCTTCCTCATACTGAGAGAGGACGTTCAGATAACGGTGCGTCACAGACTTCACGAGACCTCCATAATGAATCATCACGTATTCAAGAGCCTGTTCATTTCTCCTGGAAAGCTCCTGAACAAAGTTTTGTTCTGTTATTTTCATAAGCCTCCCCCTCCTTCCTGCGGTCGCTGCCTTATTGATTTAGTATACCGCTTGTACTTTATATTCGCAAATGCAGAGGAAAATCTATCATTTTCCGGCAAATTTTTTTGAGAATGTTGCAAATTATTGGCGGCTGCGGTATGCTGAATGAAAAACATAAACGAAAGGAAAGTGGAAATGGCATATTTAAGAATGGACTTTTTATCAGAAGCGCTTCAGAAGATTACAACGATGAGCATCGTGATTCCCAACGATGTGTCGGCGGAAGAGAAAGAAGGAAACGCATATTATGAAAGAGGGATGAAGACGCTGTATCTTCTCCATGGATTCACAGGAAATGATACAGACTGGATATGTGGAACTAATATCCATACTCTGTGCAAGAAATATAATTTTGCGGTGGTATGTCCCTGCGGTGACAACAGCTTTTATCTGGACCGGGAAATGACCGGAGGGAAATACAGTACCTTTATTGGAAAAGAGCTGGTGGAATACACGAGAAAGGTTTTCGGGTTCTCTGACCGGAGAGAGGATACGTTTATCGGTGGTTTTTCCATGGGCGGTTATGGTTCTATTGTGAATGGCATGAAGTATTATAAAACTTTCGGGAAGATTATGGCCTTTTCTTCGGCGCTGCATCTGGATGAAATGGTGGATAAAGGGGGAGACTATACCCATGAGCTGTTTAACGAGGCGTATTTGAAAGAGATTTTCGGAAAACCGGGACAGCTCCGGGAAAGTGACAGAAATCCAAAGTATCTGATCGGGCAGATCAAAAAAGCGGGCGGAGAGATTCCGGATCTGTATCTTGCCTGTGGTACAGAGGACAGCCTTATTGATGAAAACCGCAGTTTCCGGGCGTATCTGGAAGAAAACCAGATTCCAGTGCTTTATCACGAGCAGCCGGGCGAGCATGACTGGGATTATTGGAATAAAGAACTGCAGCCGGCGGTGAGATGGCTGATGGAATAGTTTTCGCAATTTCTGTGAAATGTGACAAAAACTTCCGGAGTGAAACAGACATGGAAGATGACGGTTAATTATATTAAGTAAAATATAGATACAACATTATATTATTAAGTGCAGAAAAAATAAATGTGGTAATAATATAAGAATACGATTAAAAAAAGCAAGCGAAAATCGTCAAATCTTATGAATCTGAAAAAATGCACAAAAAACACTTGCTTTTTTGAATCAATGGTTGTATTTTATATCTAGCAATTGCGAAAGACACATAATTTAACGAGAACAAGGGCGTTCGTGAATCATCAGATTCTCGGACGCTTTTCTGATTATACAGAGTTTTTTCTCATAACCAGATGCTGTTCTATCATGGAAGATAATGGAAAGGATGTTACGACTATGAAAACAGATGTCAAAAAAATCTTTGGTTCCAACGTATTCAGCGATGCGGTGATGAAAGATCGTCTGCCGAAAGCCGCCTATAAGAAGATGAAAGCCACCATTGACGCCGGAGCGGAACTTGACCCGGAAGTGGCGGATATCGTTGCTCACGAGATGAAAGAGTGGGCCATTGAAAAGGGTGCGACGCATTTTACACACTGGTTCCAGCCGCTGACCGGCATTACCGCCGAGAAACATGACGCGTTCATCGACCCGCAGAGCGACGGCACCACGCTGCTTCGTTTCTCCGGTAAGGAATTGATCAAGGGTGAACCGGACGCATCTTCCTTCCCGTCCGGAGGACTGCGTGCAACCTGTGAGGCAAGAGGATATACTACCTGGGATTGTACTTCGCCGGCCTTTATTAAGGAAACGCCGCATTCCACAATTCTTTGTATTCCTACAGCGTTCTGCTCTTATAAAGGAGAGGCGCTGGATAAAAAGACGCCGCTGCTTCGTTCCATGCAGGCGCTTGATGTGCAGGCTATGCGTATCCTGCGGTTGTTCGGTAATACCGAGGCGCAGCATGTATCCACATCTGTCGGTGCAGAGCAGGAATACTTTATGGTGGATAAAGACACATATCTGAAGAGAAAAGACCTGATTTTCACAGGACGTACATTATTTGGCGCCATGCCTCCAAAAGGACAGGAAATGGATGACCACTATTTCGGAACGATTCCGGAAAGAATCCTTGGCTTCATGAGCAAGTTTAATGAAGAACTCTGGAAGCTGGGTATCTCCGCAAAGACTCAGCATAACGAGGTGGCTCCGGCACAGCATGAGATTGCGCCAATCTATGATCAGAACAACGTGGCCACCGATCATAACCAGCTGGTGATGGAAACCGCGCAGAGAATCGCAGATGAACAGGGGCTGAAATGTCTCCTTCATGAGAAGCCTTTTGCGGGCATCAACGGTTCCGGTAAACATAACAACTGGTCTATGACCACAGATACCGGAGAAAACCTGCTGGATCCGGGCAAAACTCCTCACGAAAATATGCAGTTCCTTCTCTTCCTGGCAGCGGTTCTGCGCGCTGTGGATGAACACGCGGATCTGCTTCGTATTTCCGCGGCTACGCCAGGTAATGATCACCGCCTGGGGGCCAACGAGGCGCCGCCTGCCATCATCTCTATCTTCCTGGGCGAGCAGCTGGAAGATGTAGTAGAGCAGTTTGTGGATGCCGGAGAGGCAACCAGTTCTCTGGAAGGAGAAGAATACGTTTCCGGCGTACATTCTCTGCCGCATTTTAAGAAAGATGCCACAGACCGTAACAGAACATCGCCGTTTGCCTTCACAGGTAATAAGTTTGAATTCCGTATGGTTGGTTCCACACAGTCCATCGCGGATCCGAATACAGTATTAAATACTATCGTGGCAGAAGTTCTCTGCGATATGGCTGATAAGCTGGAAAAAGCAGAAGACTTTGGTATGGCGCTTCATGATATGATAAAAGAGACCATGGTTGCGCACAAACGAATCATTTTCAATGGCGATGGTTATGCGCAGGAGTGGGTGGAAGAAGCTGAGAGAAGAGGACTTCCGAATATCAAGTGTATGGTAGATGCGATTCCTGCTCTGACAAAACCGGAATCTGTGTCTCTGTTTGAAAAACATGGCGTATTGACAGAAGCAGAACTCGAAGCCCGGGCAGAAGTCCTTTACGAAACTTATGCAAAGACTATTCATATCGAGGCACTCACCATGATCGATATGGCGAAGAAACAGATCATCCCGGCCTGCATCAAGTATCAGACCAGCCTGGCAGACTCCATCAACGCTATCAAGACTGCTACTCCATCGGTGGATATCTCTGTTCAGGAGACACTGATGTCCGATATTGCAGCAAATGTAAAAGAGGCATTTAGCGCGTTAAAAGAGCTGGAAAAAGTAACAGCTAATGCAGAAGCTTCTGATGATGTGGAAGCGCAGGGCCGTTACTATCATGACGTGGTGTTTGAAGCAATGAACGCTCTTCGCGCTCCGGCTGATCGTCTGGAGATGCTTGTTGCCAAAGAAGCCTGGCCGTTCCCAAGCTATGGCGATCTGATTTTTGAAGTCTGAAAACATCCGGCAGACAGCAGTTTGATGATTTTCCTCCTTAAAAAGTGCTGAAGCGTCCGCAGGATGCATAGAATAAAACAACGCAGGTAAGACATAAATACAGAGAATCCGGCTCATTTTGAGCCGGATTTTTTCATATACTGTTATTTATAAAGAAGGCGGAAGAAGTGATGTCAGTGAAAAGGAAAATCAGGAAATGGGGACGGAGGGCGGCACTGTGGATGGGAATATGCCTTTTTGGCTGCTTATATGCACCGCACGCCAGAGAAGTGGAAGTGGCTTTTTCATGTGCCGTGAAACGAACCAAAGAGAATACGGAAGTGATGAGACAGGGAGTGGAGAGCGAAGGCTCCGCGGCTGGAGAAAGTACCGCCGCTGCTGATTTGAACTCAGAGTCTCCGGCAAAAAAAGTCGCCTACCTGACCTTCGATGACGGACCGTCCACCCATTCTGATGAGCTGCTGGACATTTTGAAGGAAGAAAATGTAAAAGCCACTTTTTTTGTGGTAGGAAAAGAGGATGAAGAATCCAGAGAGGTCTACCGGAGAATTGTGAAAGAAGGACATAGTCTGGGACTTCATTCCTACTCTCATGTTTATAAGCAGATCTACAGCTCTGTGGATAACTTTCGGGAAGATTTGTGGAAGCTTAAAACTTATCTTTATCATATCACCGGCGTAAGCTGCGATATCTACCGTTTTCCGGGCGGCAGCAGTACCACACAGATGAAGTTTCCGCTTAAAGAGGGGGAAAAGTATCTGGAGGAAAAAGGCATCCGCTATTTTGACTGGAATGCCACAGCGGAGGACGCTGTATGTGTGCAGTCCGCGCCCGGTGTTCTGATGGCGAGAGTGCTGAAAGATGCATTAAAGCATGATAGAGCCGTCATTTTAATGCATGATCTCAATTGTTGTAAAACAACATTGAACGCGGTGCGCCCGCTTATTGCCAGACTCCGCAAAGAGGGTTACGCTTTTGACCGGCTGACCAAAGACAGCCGGCTGGAAGAATAGGCCGGTAGAAAGAGAAGAACAGCAGGCAGAGAAGAACAGAACGGCCAGAAGGAACAGCAGAGTAGGCTGGTATATGCAGGAATTTCGCTTTCAAATTTCAAAATTTTGCTGGAAAACACCATAAAAATTGACAAAAGCTGTTTCCTTCGCTATAGTAATAAGTTATGAGACAGGAGGAAACATGGAATATCAGTATCATAAAATCATAGAAAAATTAAAAAAGCGGGGAAGCACCCCTGGCCTGGAACCGGTCAGGGCGCTTCTTGCTGCTCTGAAACATCCGGAAGAAAAGATTGCTGTTGTGCATATTGCGGGAACAAATGGAAAAGGTTCTGTTTTTTCATTTCTTTCGGCTATCCTGCAGGAGGGCGGATACCGGGTGGGTCGTTACATTTCCCCTACGATTCATTCTTACGAGGAACGGTTTCAGATCAATGGCCAGGAGATATCGCCGGAAAAACTGGAGAAGTACTATGTCCGCATGGAGCGCGCCATGGAGCAGATGGAGAGAACGCAACAGCCTTCGCTGCGGCAGCCTACTTTATTTGAGGTGGAGACGGCTCTGGCGTTTTTGTATTTTGCAGAAGAGCAGGTGGATGTGGCGCTGATTGAAACCGGTATGGGAGGAACTGATGACGCCACCAACGTTATAGAACATCCGCTTCTTACGGTGATTTCCTCCGTAAGTTACGATCATAAAGCATTTCTCGGTGATACATTGGAGGAGATTGCCGGGGAAAAGGCAGGAATCATAAAGGAGAACGTACCGGTTGTTGTTGAGGAAAATGTACCGGAGGTCTGCCGGATTATGCAGGAGACTGCAGCCCGGAAGCATGCGCCATGCACATTGATCAGAGCCGCTGATTATCAGGTGGAAACAGAATCTGTGACTGGAAGTACATTTATATGGAAGAAACACAGATTCTCTATTTTTCTGCCGGGACAACATCAGATATCCAATGCGGTGACTGCGCTGGCGGCTGCGGAAGAACTGATGGAACGGCTGCCGTCAGAGGGCAGGAGAAAACTGGAGCCGGGAGAAAACGCACGGTTTATTCCGGCGGCAGATAAACGGCTGGGATGGCCGGAGATGGAGAGAGGGCTGGCAAACGCCCGCTGGCCGGGACGTCTGGAGCTGCTCGGCGAACGTCCGTATACTTTTCGGGACGGCGCTCACAACCCGGACGGGGCGCGGAAATTGGCGCAATTTCTGGAAAAACATTTTACAAACAGGAGAATCATCTATATAATGGGAGTGTTGAAAGACAAGGAATATGAGAAGATGCTGGCGGAACTTATGCCGCTGGCGTCTGAAATATATACATTCCGTCCGAATAATGAACGGGGGCTGTCCGGAGAAGTTCTGGCGGCCTGTGCGCAGCGTTTCGGCGTTCCGTCGCATTGTTGTCAGGACGTCAACGAGGCGATACGCCGGGGCCGGGAAAAGGCAGAGCAGGAGGATGTGATCGTCATCTGCGGCTCGCTCTCATTTATGGAAGAAATGGAGGATACATCGTGGAAATAGGAAAATACAATCTGGATTTAGAGCATCAGGGATACATCATGGGGATTTTGAACGTCACACCGGATTCATTTTCCGACGGCTCCAGATATCAGACGCTGGACGCGGCGCTTTCTCAGGCGGAACGAATGATCGGGGAAGGAGCTGCCATCATTGATATCGGCGGAGAATCCACAAGACCTGGTCATGAGAAGATTACAGATCAGGAAGAGATTGAGAGAGTTGTGCCGGTCATTGAGGCAGTAAAGCGGCAGTTTGATGTGCCGGTTTCCCTCGATACGTACAAATATGAGGTGGCAAAAGCGGGACTTTCGGCAGGCGCGGATCTCATCAACGATATCTGGGGGCTGAAATGGGACGGACGTCTTGCTCCGCTTATTGCAGAGAGCGGCGCGGCATGCTGCCTGATGCATAACAGAAAGCAGATGGATTATAAAGATTATCTGTTGGATTTTATGGATGATATGCGGGAAACCCTGCGGATCGCCGATGACGCCGGAATAAAACAGGAAAAAATCATGCTGGATCCGGGTGTGGGCTTTGCCTTTGCCAAAACCTACGAGCAGAATCTTTCTATTATAAAGCATCTGGATCTTTTGAAAGAGTTTGGCCTTCCGGTTCTTCTGGGAACTTCGAGAAAATCTGTTATCGGTACGGCCCTTGATCTGCCGGTGGACGAAAGAGAAGAAGGGACGGTGGCAACCACTGTTATGGGCCGGATGAAAGGGGCAACGATCTTCCGGGTTCATGATGTGAAGAAGAATTACCGCGCCATGAAGATGGCGGAGGCGATTCTGGCGGCAGAGTGAAGCCGCGCAGAGGCAGCGACCGTATCGCGATGACGGAATCGCCGCCGGTGAGGGCTGGCCTGCAAGGCAGGATTTTGCGGGCGTATGCCGGCAAACGGCGAGCACGATAAATTTTGATAATAAATATAGAAACTTGGTGTAAAGAATGGATAAAATAACAATTAAAAATCTGGAAGTTTTCTGCAACCACGGCGTATATAAGGAAGAAAATATACTGGGGCAGAAGTTTCTGGTCAGTGCGGAGCTGTCTCTCTCCACCAGAAAGGCAGGACTGTCCGACGCGCTGGAGGATTCCGTCAGCTATGGCGATGTGAGCCGTCTGATCACCGCGGAGATGAAAAAACAGAATGACAAGCTTCTGGAGCGCGCGGCGGAGCGGATCGCCGGACAGATCCTGAAAGAGTTTCCGCTGATCGATTCCGTGCGGATTGAAGTGAAGAAGCCGTGGGCGCCGGTGATGATGCATCTGGATTACGCCTCGGTGTCCATCGAGAGAGGATGGCACCGGGTGTACGTGGGAGTCGGCTCCAACATGGGAGAACGGCAGGCGTGGATTGATATGGCGGCGGAAGCGCTGCGGTCTGACGGAAATAACCGGAATTTCCGGTCGGCGCAGGTCATCGAGACAGAACCGTATGGCTATCTGGAGCAGGATAAGTTTTTGAATACGGTATTTACCTTTGAAACTCTGTATGAGCCGGAAGAACTGCTGCTCCGAATGCAGGAAATTGAAAAGGAAGCGCACAGGGAGAGGAAGATTCACTGGGGTCCGCGGACTCTTGATCTGGATTTGCTGCTCTATGACAACCGGATAACAGAAAGTCCGGTACTTACGATACCGCATCCGGAGATGACGAAGAGGCTCTTTGTGCTCATTCCGCTGTGTGAGCTGAATCCTCACGGTGTGCATCCGCTGTACCGGAAACGTTTTGCAGAATATAAGGAAGCTCTGGAACAGCAGGAGAATAAATAAAAAGAATCAGGCAGAAGTATTGATAGAGGAACTGTTAAATGGATAAGATAAAGAAAGATATCAGACAGGTAAGAGAAAATATCAACGAGATAGATTATAAGATTGCGGAACTGTTCGAAAAACGCATGAAATGCGCCGCAGAGCTGGCGGAGGCCAAGAAGGAGATCGGAGCTCCCATTTATGATAAAAACAGAGAGGATGAGAAACTGGCGGATATCACCAGAAACCGTTCCAATCCATTTATCGTAAAGGGACTTGAAGAGATTTTTATTCAGATGATGTCCATCAGCAGAAAATACCAGTACCATCTGGTGCATCAAAGAGACCGGTACATTGAAAATTATTTTACTGAAGTGCCGGAACTGGTAATGTTTCCCGATACAAGGGTAGCCTACGCCGGCGTGCCGGGATCGTTTACCTGCATGGCCTGTGAGAAGTTTTTCGGGAGAGATATTGACCACTATGGAGTGGCGCAGTTTAAAGAGGTGGCCATGGCGTTGAACGAGGGAGAGGCCGATTACGGCGTGCTTCCTATTGAAAATTCTTCCGCTGGTGACGTGGCGGGTGTATACAATATCCTTTTGGAGCACGATGTCTGCATTGTGGGCGAAGTTTTTGTGAAAGTCGACCATTGCCTTTTAGGCTGTCCGGGTAGTAAAATAGAAGAGATTGAGACAGTATATTCTCATCCGCAGGGATTAATGCAGTGCGCCCCGTATCTGGAAAAACTGGGCGTGGAGCAAAAAAGTGTGGAGAATACAGCCATTGCGGCGGAGATGATCGCAAAAAGAAATAATCCGCGGGAGGCAGCCATCGCCAGCCGGCGTGCTGCTGAACTTTACGGGCTTGATATTCTGGAGGAAAGTATTAACTTTGACGCCAGCAATGAGACCCGCTTTGTTATTCTTTCTAAAAAACGTCAGTATACGAAGGATGCTTCAAAGATTAGTATCTCCTTTGCGGTTCTCCATGAGAGCGGAACCCTTTATAATATACTCTCACATTTTATCTACAATGATTTGAACCTGAGCCATATTGAGTCAGTGCCGCTGCCGGATCGCCAGTGGGAATATCGCTTTTATGTAGATATCAGCGGCAATCTGCACGATGCGGAGGTGCGCAACGCTCTGCAGGGAGTACGGGCGGAGGCGGCTAATTTCAGAATTCTCGGTAATTACTGATCGTGGCGGAACTGCCGCGGTCACATGCTGAGTGTGAGTGGAATGCCGGTGCTGCCGCCGGCGATGAAAATAATTTTGGAGTAGGATAATAAATGGATATAAAAAAGATTCGCAGATTTATACCGCAGAAAAAAGGCCCGATGAGCAAAAAAGAAAAAATGATTCTGGGAGTACGGATTGCAGTTGCAGCTGTACTGTTCTTTTTCATGTGGTATCTGTGCCATAATTTCATGGATTATCAGAAAAACGCCACCAGTCAGGTTAATAAATACAGGGTGGATCAGGTGTGCCTGTTATCAGAAGGCAGCGTGGTCAATCAGAATTTCGTGGCGAAGCATACCCATTTAAAAACAGTCAAGCTTTATTTCAGCAACGATTATACCGGAGTGGCAAAGGGAAAGCTGGTTTTCAACATTATTGACCGTCAGACGGGGGAAAGTGTTTCCCGGGTGTCTAAAAAGATCAGTAATCTCATGGATAATGATTATACGGAGTTCAAGACAGATGTGCAGCTCCAGAAAGGTAATGAATATTCCATTCAGATTTCCACAGTGGGAACGGAGTCCGGCAAGGAGCCTATCGTCTATCAGTGGAGTACCAGAGAGAGCGGTTTTCAGGGCAAGCTGCAGGTGAACCGGGTGGAACAGCAGAAATATCTGGTGGCCCAGTTCTATTATCCGGTGACGATCTATCAGCAGTGGGTGGGAATCTGTGCTTTGCTGGGACTGGTGATCCTCCTCGTGTTGTTTCCGATTCCGGCTCCGGAGAGAGTAAAGACGGTTATTGGATATGCGTTATTCTTTGCAGCCCCCGTGTTTACTTTCTGGTTTGTGGAGAGATTTACCAATAATTCCATAACAAGGATCAATGCGGCAGAATTCTGGCTGAATGTTTTAGTCTATTATCTGTTTTTTGGAATTTTATATCTGATTTTCGTATCGAGGAAGGCGGCCGTAACCATCGGAACCATATTTTTCTACGTGGTCGGTCTGGCCAACTACTATGTTCTCAATTTTAAAGGCGCGCCAATTGTGCCGTCTGACATCATGTCTGCTTCTACCGCAGCCGGAGTTGCAGAAAATTATACCTACAGTATTCAGCCGATATTCGTGTGGAATGCGTTATTCCTTCTGCTGTATCTCGCCGTCCTGTGGCGGTGTCCGATGAGGAAAAAGACCGGATGGAAGAAACGTCTTATCATGGGATGTGTCATCGCCCTGTCGGTGAGCGTCCTCGGCTATTTTGTCGTGGAAGAGAGAACGCTCAGAAGCTACGGCATCAAAAATAATGTCTGGGATCAGAAAAAAGGCTACGCTAAAAACGGTTTCTTTTTCGGATTTGTGCTGAACATGAATTCACTGGTGCAGGATAAGCCGGATGATTATTCCGCAGAGGCGGCGGCGGATATTGCGGCCAGATATGAAGAAGAGTTCGCCAATGAAGAAGAGAAGAAGGACGGACGCCTTGGGACTTCGGACGGCACAAGACCGAATATCATTGCTATCATGAATGAGGCGTTTTCTGATCTGTCGGTGGTGGGAGATTTTACCACGAATCAGGATTATATGCCGTTTATCCATAATCTTGAGGAGGATACTATCAAGGGCAATCTGTATATGTCCATTTTTGGTTCCGGTACCTGCAATTCTGAATTTGAATTTCTCACCGGCAATACCATGGCATTTCTGCAAAACGGCATTATAGCATATACGCAGGTAGTGAAAGATAAACTGCCGAATCTTACCTATACTTTAAAACAGCAGGGATACAAAGGCAATGTGGCTTTGCATCCGTATCTGGCGTCCGGATGGAACAGACCGGAGGTATACGGATATATGGGCTTTGAGCATTTTTACAGTGAGAGCGATTTTACCAATCCTCTTATGTACCGGAAATACATTTCCGATCAATCCAACATGGAAAAAATTATTGAACTCTATGAGGAAAGGAAAAACACTTCAAAGCCATTTTATCTTTTCAATGTCACTATGCAGAATCACGGCGGCTTTGATAAGAGCTACAGTAATTTTACCAACGATGTGCAGATTACCGATAATCATAAAAATGAACAGGCGGAACAATACCTGTCTCTGGTCAAAAAGACCGATGAAGCATTTCAATACCTTGTAGAGTATTTTTCCGAGGTGGATGAGCCGACTATCATTGTGATGTTCGGAGACCACCAGCCGGCGGTGACCAGCCGTTTTTATGACAGCATTTTTGGCAAATCATCGGACGAGCTCACATCGGAGGAACTGATGAAAAAATATCAGACGCCGTTTATTATATGGGCCAATTATGATATTGAGGAGACAACTATCGAGAAGATGAGCGCCAATTATCTGAGCGCTTACGTGATGCAGGAAGCAGGACTTAAGATGACTCCTTATCAGAAGTTCCTCATGCGTCTTTATGAGAAGCTTCCGGTGCTGAGCGCCATGGGCGCCTACGATGCGGAGGGTAATTATTATGAATCTGCGAAAGAAACACCGTACAACGATATGGTGCAGGAGTACCAGATTCTTCAATATAATAATTTAATTGATACTGACCACACTGTAAATTCTTTCTTTTATTTGAAAGAGTAAGGAGGAGCAAATGAGATATTCCAGTTATGCAGTTATAGTGATTGGCTCTAAAAATCTCCTGATGAAGATTTATGAGATTTCGCAGGCCAGCGGCATTCGGGAAATTAACAGGGTATGCCATGAATATGAGCTGGGCAAAGAAGCTTATGGCACCGGGCGGATTTCCTTTCCGCAGATTGAGGAAATCAGCGACGTACTGAATAATTTCCTGCAGATTATGAAGGAATATGATGTTAAAGACTACCAGTGCTATGCTACCAGCGCTATCCGCAATGCAAGGAATCAGCTTTCTGTCCTGAATCAGATCAAGATCCGGACGGGGATTACTGTACAGATGCTTTCCAATTCCGAGCTGCGTTTTCTGATGTACAAAGGAATTCAGGTGTCTGAAATTGACTTTGACCACATTATTGAGAAAAATACGGCCATTCTGGACATCGGTTCCGGAAGCGTGCAGGTATCTCTTTTTGATAAGCAGGCGCTGTACCTGACGCAGAATATGGCCATTGGAACAGTAAAGGTTCTGGAGATTCTGGAGTCTGTGGAACATAACGCCCTGGATTATATTTCCGTCATGGAAGAGTATATCCAGTATGAAATCGATATGTTCCGCAATACGTATCTGAAGGATAAGGCCATAAAAAATGTGGTGGCTATCGGTGATGAGATTAAAAATCTTAAGAAAATCGTACCGGAACTGAATCCTTCTCTTACATTAAACTATGAAGAAATATGTTATATTTTTAAGAAGATAAAAAAAGCATCCTATCAGGATCTGGCAGTACAGTACGGTATGTCCATCGAGGATGCCAGAATGACGCTGCCATCGGTTATTATTTATAAGAAGTTCCTGGAACTTTCCAAAGCAGATACCGTCTATATCTGTGATACGGATCTCTGTGACGGAAGCGTGGTGGACTATGCGTTAAAATCAAATAAGATCAAGATCAATCATGACTATTATCAGGATATTATCGCGTCAGTAAAATATATCGGAAAACGCTATCGTTCCAACAAGGTGCATGCGGAATATGTATCCGAGCTTGCGTGCGAGATTTTTGACAGGACGGTAAAATTCCACGGTCTGTCAAAACGTGACCGCCTAATTCTGGAGATTTCCGCGATTCTTCATGATATAGGTAAATATGTCAATATGAATCAGCCGGGACAGAACGGCTATCAGCTCATTATTTCCACAGAGATCATGGGAATTTCACACAGAGAGAGACAGGAAGTGGCGAATGTGGTGCGGTATAATACAGAATTCCTGCCGGAGACAGACCGTCTGGAAAGTGTTTTCCTTCGGGAAGAATATCTGCGTATCGCGAAGCTTTCCGCCATTCTGCGTCTTGCCAATGCTCTGGACAGGGGACATGGACAGAAATATCAGAACAGGAACATCGTGCGAAAAGGCAAAGAGCTGATTATCACGGTGGAGTCTGATCAGGATATTACATTGGAGATCAGCCTCTTTGAAAAGAAGGCAAAATATTTCAATGAAATTTTAGGCGTAAAACCGGTACTTAAACAGAAAAGAGTATTTTAGTATATTGTTGCGGCGACACTGTTCTTATGGATTGCGTGTGTGTTGAAGCAAAGAAAGGAATAACCATGGCAGAAAAAATTGTTTTTGATCAACCAAGTAATTTTAGTAACCGTGAATTAAGCTGGATGGAGTTTAACAAACGAATTCTTGGCGAAGCAAAGGATAAAACGAATCCTCTTTTTGAGCGGATGAAGTTTTTGAGTATTACCGCTTCTAATCTGGATGAATTCTTCATGGTAAGAATCGCATCCCTGAAAGATATGGTAAATGCACAATATGACAAGAGGGATATCGCGGGAATGACGGCTCTTGAACAGTTGGAAGCCCTCTATAAAGCAACTCATGAGTTCATTGAGAAACAGTATTCTGTATACACCCGTTCCCTGCTTCCGAAGCTGCGGGACGCCGGATTGTGGATCGTAAACTATGATGAGCTGACGGAGGACGAGGTGGAGTATCTGGATCAGTATTTCCACAAAAATGTGTATCCGGTGCTGACGCCGATGGCCATTGATTCCTCCCGTCCGTTCCCTCTTATACAGAATAAGACGCTGAATATCGCGGCGCTTATAGAGAATAAGGGAAAGAAAGCCAAAAAAGAGTATGACGTGGCAACGGTACAGGTACCTTCCGTGCTTCCGAGAATTATCACTCTGCCGAAAAACGAAGAGGGAACTACGAGGATCGTGCTTCTTGAGACATTGATCGAGCATTTCCTGCCGGATTTATTTTTAAATCATGAGATCATCTGCTCCAGTTCTTACCGTATCATGCGGAACGCCGATTTGGACATTGAAGAAGACGAGGCGGAAGATCTGCTCAAGGAGATTGAAAAACAGTTAAAAAAACGTCAGTGGGGCGAGGTCATCAAGTTTGAATATGAAGACCGGATGGACAAGCGTCTGGTGAAATACTTAAAGAAACAGTTTAAAGTGCATACGGACGATATGTATGCGGTAAACGGCCCGCTGGATCTGACTTTCCTCATGAAATGTTACGGTCTGGAAGGATTCCAGGAATACAAAGAGAAGCCGTACGTGCCGCAGATCACGCCGGAATTGCGGGCTGACAGGAACATTTTCGAGCAGATCAGAAAGGGAGACGTGCTTCTCCATCATCCATATGAGAGCTTTGATCCGGTGGTCGCTTTTATCCGCCAGGCAGCGGAAGATGAAGATGTGCTGGCTATCAAACAGACACTCTATCGTGTCAGCGGACATTCTCCGATCGTCTCCGCCCTTGCTCTTGCGGCGGAAAATGGAAAACAGGTTACGGTGCTTGTGGAGCTGAAAGCGAGATTTGATGAGGAAAACAACATCAACTGGGCGAAAAAACTGGAAAAAGCCGGCTGCCATGTTATTTACGGCCTTGTAGGATTGAAAACGCACTGTAAGATCGCGCTGGTTGTCCGCAGAGAATCCGACGGTATCCGCCGTTATGTACATCTGGGAACCGGAAACTATAATGATTCCACAGCGAAGCAATATACAGATACCGGTATGTTTACCTGCCGGGACGCCTACGGCGAAGATGCGACGGCAGTCTTCAATATGCTGAGCGGATATTCAGAGCCGGCAAGATGGAACCGTCTGCTGGTGGCTCCGATCTGGATGAAAAAACGTTTCCTTCAGCTGATCAAGAGAGAGACCGAGAATGCCAAAGCAGGAAAAGAAGCGCACATTATCGCAAAATGTAATTCCCTCTGTGACAAGAAGATCATCCTTGCTCTGTATGAAGCATCTGCGGCAGGCGTGCAGATCGATCTTATCGTGCGCGGTATCTGCTGTCTTGTTGTGGGAATTCCGGGTATCAGTGAGAATATCCGCGTTCGCTCTATTGTAGGAAGCTTCCTGGAGCATGCCAGAATCTTTTCTTTCTATAATGACGGGCATGAAGAGCTTTATATGGGAAGCGCGGACTGGATGCCTAGAAATCTGGACCGCCGTGTGGAGATTGTGTTCCCGATTGAGGATGAGGAGCTGAAGAAAAAAGCGAGACATATTCTGGATCTGCAGCTGGCAGATACCATGAAGGCTCATTGCCTGCAGCCGGATAACAGCTATCAGAAAGTGGACAAAAGAGGAAAGGTTCTTTTGGAAGCGCAGAAAGAATTCTGTCGGGAAGCCATGGAGAGAAATCAGGTGCAGCCGACAGTGCCGAAACGCCATTTTGAGCCTGGAATGGCGCCGGAACATAAATAAATACGGAGGAATTGTGATCTATGCGGGGATATAAGCGAATCCGGGCCGTCTTCTGCTGGGTCTTTGTTCTTGTGCTGTGTACCCTTTCCGGATGTGGAAGAGCAGCGTTTGATAACAGTCAGGCGGAGAGCAGCACATCCATCCTGGAGGCAGACCCGGAAAGCCTGGATGATATAACCATGGAAGGTCTTGTGTCAGAGGTGCTCGGACAGATGACGCTGGAACAGAAAATCGGACAGCTTTTTATTGTCAGTACAGATTCTCTGGATTTTAACGCTGAGACAGAAATGACGGATCAGATGAAGCAAAATATAAAAAAGTATCAGCCGGGCGGCGTTATCTTCTTTTCCTTTAATTTCACCAATGACGAGGATATTAAACAAAACAGAAAAAATCTGAAGAAGTTTATCCGGAAAATGCAGAAAGCTTCGACGGTTCCGATGTTTATGTCAGTGGATGAAGAAGGTGGAACCGTCTCGAGGGTTGCCAATTCAGAATCGTTTGGAACGACAAAATTTCCGACCATGTCGGAGGTGGGAAGTACCGGAGATTCAGCTAACGCCTATAATGTGGGCGCGACCATTGGCCGGGAGATTTCGGAGCTGGGATTTAATCTGGATTTTGCGCCGGTGGCGGATATTTCCACCAATGCGGATAATACGGAGATTGGCTCCCGAAGCTTTGGCAGAGATGCGCAGCTTGTCTCGGATATGGTCAGCGAAGAGGTGAAGGGCCTGCAGCAAAACGGCGTCAGCGCCACGCTCAAACATTTCCCGGGACAGGGAGACTCAGGTGATGACACCCATAAGGGCTTTGTAAATCTGGATGTGACCATCGACCGGCTGCGTGATGTGGAATTTACTCCGTTTAAGGCAGGCATTGCTGCCGGAGCGGATGTGGTGATGATGTCCCATGTGGCGGTCCGCAATATCACTCAGAATGAGGTGCCGGCTTCGTTGTCGTCTCTGATGGTGACAGATATTTTGCGCGAAGAGCTGCAGTTTGACAATATTATAATTACCGACGCCATGAACATGAAGATTATCACAAAGTTTTATGACGCCGGTGAAGCGGCGGTTATGGCCATAGAAGCCGGCAATGATATGATATTGATGCCGGATGATTTTGTGAGTGCTTACGATGCAGTCTATGAAGCGGTGCAGGACGGAACACTCACGGAACGGCAGATCGACCAGGCGGTATCACGGATACTGACGGTGAAGATCCGCCGGGGAATTCTGCCGCTCTCCTCACCGCTGCTGGAAGAGATCGTACAGTAGCGGAGAACGGAGATTTCGCCGGGTACTGCCATCGGTGTGCAGCGTGCCGGTCAGCAGCTGCGCCGGCACGTATCCGGTTATCCGGAAAAGGGTTCTTGTACTGCGGGGGTTTTTATGTTAGTATACAAGACGCCAAATTATTTGAACAATCTGTAACAGGATGATGCATATAGGAGGATTAAAATGCCATTTGACAGCAGAGAGCAGTTTGAGACAGAGACAGAATTACATGAAGAATGCGGTGTCATGGGCGTGTACGACCTGGATGGAGGAGATGTGGCTTCCACCGTGTATTACGGCCTTTTTGCTCTGCAGCACAGAGGACAGGAGAGCTGCGGTATTGCCGTTTCTGATACAAACGGTCCGAAGAAAAATATTCAGGTTCACAAAGGAATGGGCCTGGTCAACGAGGTGTTCCACGGTGAGGATCTGGAGCATTTGAAGGGCAATATCGGCGTGGGGCATGTCCGCTATTCCACTGCCGGTTCCAGTACCCGGGAAAATGCGCAGCCGCTGGTCTTAAATTATTATAAAGGAACGCTGGCTCTTGCCCATAACGGCAACCTGATCAATGCTCTGGAACTCAGAGAGGAACTGGAAAAAACCGGAGCTATCTTTCAGACTACCATTGACTCGGAAGTTATCGCCTATCACGTGGCAAAAGAGCGTATCAGTTCTGACACGGCAGAGGAAGCGGTGCTTGCCGCCATGCGCAAGATCAGGGGAGCCTATGCCCTCATCGTGATGAGCCCGAGAAAGCTCATGGGAGCGAGAGATCCTTTCGGTTTCCGGCCGCTGTGTATCGGCAAAAGAGATAATGCCTATCTTCTGGCTTCAGAGACATGCGCTCTGGACGCGGTAGGGGCAGAGTTTGTCCGGGATGTGGAGCCAGGAGAGCTTGTGACCATCACAAAGGAAGGAATTCTTTCCAATAAGGAGATGTGTTTTTCTGACCCGAAGAAACAGGCCCGGTGTATTTTTGAATATATTTATTTTTCAAGACCAGACGCGGTCTTTGACGGTGTGGGAGTTTACGCCAGCCGTATTCGCGCGGGACGTTTTCTTGCGCAGGATTCTCCGGTTGAGGCCGATATGGTCGTGGGAGTGCCGGAGTCCGGCAACCCGGCGGCGCAGGGATATGCCATCGAATCGAAGATTCCTTACGGTATCGCCTTTATTAAGAATTCCTACGTGGGACGGACGTTCATCAAGCCGAAACAGAGTATGCGGGAAAGCAGCGTGCAGGTGAAACTCAATGTTCTCAAGGATAATGTGCGGGGAAAGCGGATCATCATGATCGATGATTCCATCGTGCGGGGAACTACCTGCGGCAGAATCGTGCAGATGTTGAAGGATGCCGGGGCCAAAGAGGTTCACGTGAGAATCAGCTCTCCGCCTTTTCTGCATCCTTGTTACTTTGGGACAGATATCCCGACAGAAGATCAGCTGATTGCCAATGGAAAGAGTGTGGAGGAAATCCGCCAGATTCTTGGAGCCGATTCTCTGGCGTATCTGCGCATGGAACGGCTTTCGGAGATATGCGAAGGACTGCCGTTTTGCGACGCCTGCTTCAGCGGCAATTATCCTCTGGAACCGCCAAAACACGATATCCGCGGCGAGCAGGGCTGAGGAGAAAATAAAAAAATATCAGAACAGAGAGAAATAGGAGGAAACCAATGTACGACAGATATCAGAGTCCGCTTTCCGAGCGGTATGCCAGCAAGGAAATGCAGTATATTTTTTCACCGGACAAAAAGTTTAAAACATGGAGAAAGCTCTGGATTGCGCTGGCAGAGACCGAGTATGAGCTGGGGCTTGACAGTGTGACAAAAGAGCAGATCGAGGAACTGAAAGCTCATGCCGACGATATTAATTTTGAGGTGGCAAAGGAGCGTGAAAAAGAGGTACGTCATGATGTTATGTCCCATGTATATGCTTACGGGGTGCAGTGCCCGAACGCCAAGGGTATCATCCATCTGGGAGCGACTTCCTGCTATGTGGGAGATAACACCGATATTATTATTATGACGGAGGCGTTAAAGCTGGTGAGGAAGAAAGTATTAAATGTCATCAGCGAGCTGGCTGCCTTTGCCATGAAATACAAAGATCTGCCGACGCTGGCATTTACGCATTTTCAGCCGGCACAGCCAACCACCGTTGGAAAGAGGGCGACTCTGTGGTTAAATGAACTGATGCTGGACCTGGAGGATCTGGATTACGTCATCGGCTCTATGAAACTGCTTGGTTCCAAAGGAACTACCGGAACACAGGCAAGCTTTCTCGAGTTGTTTAACGGCGACCACGAGACCATCCGCAAGATTGATAAAAAGATTGCGGAAAAGATGGGATTCGATTCCTGTTATCCGGTTTCCGGACAGACCTACTCAAGAAAAGTGGACAGCCGTGTGTTAAATGTACTGGGAGGAATCGCGCAGTCCGCTCACAAGTTCTCCAACGATATCCGTCTTCTTCAGCATTTGAAAGAGATTGAGGAACCGTTTGAGAAGAATCAGATCGGCTCTTCCGCTATGGCTTACAAGAGAAATCCGATGCGCAGCGAGCGTATGGCTTCTCTGGCAGACTATGTGATGGCGGATACTATGAACCCGGCGCTGGTCGCATCCACACAGTGGTTTGAGCGGACGCTGGATGACTCTGCCAATAAACGTCTCTCTGTACCGGAAGGATTTCTGGCTATAGATGGTATACTTGATCTTTATCTGAATGTGGTGGACGGTCTGGTTGTCTATCCAAAAGTTATCGAGGCGCATCTGATGCGCGAGCTTCCGTTCATGGCAACGGAAAACATAATGATGGATGCGGTGAAGGCAGGCGGGGACCGTCAGGAACTTCATGAGAAGATCCGCCAGCATTCCATGGCTGCCGGCCGTGTGGTAAAAGAGGAAGGGAAAGATAATGACCTTCTGGAGCGGATTGCTGCCGACCCGGCTTTCGGCATGACCATCGAACAGCTCAATGCCATCATGAAACCGGAGAACTTTGTGGGACGCGCACCGCAGCAGACGGAAGAGTATATTGATGAATATATCCGTCCGGTGCTTGAAGCCAACAAAGAAATCCTTGGTATGAAAGCGGAGATTAATGTATAAAGAACGACAAAATATGAGACGGACAGAAATCAGGGTGCAGGAAAAAAGAGCAGGAAGGATTCAGAGAGAAAAGCTCTGAGAGGAAGGATACAGTGGGAAGAAATAATTCGAGTGAACAAAATGTAATAGCGCAGGCATCCATTTTGATGGTGGCGGGGATACTTGTGAGAATCATCGGTGTGTTGTACCGGAGTCCGGTTACCAGCATTATTGGTGATGAGGGAAACGGGTATTATGGAATAGCTTATAATTTATATTCCATGGTGCTGCTGATCTCCTCCTACAGCATACCAATGGCGGTTTCGAAGGTGGTCTCCGGAAAACTGGCTCTGAAACAGTACAAGGAGGCGCACAAGGTTTTCAGGTGCGCGCTTGTATATGTACTGATTGTGGGGGCTGCTGCCAGTCTGTTCACTTTTCTCGGTGCATCTGTATTGGTTCCTGACAGTCAGCAGAAAGCGATACCTGTTCTGCAGGTGCTGGCTCCGGCCATCTTTCTGTCGGGATTTCTCGGCGTTCTGAGAGGATATTTTCAGGCGCATTCCACCATGGTGCCGACTTCAATCTCACAGATTATCGAGCAGGTGCTCAACGCCATAGTCAGCATCGGTGCGGCGCTTCTGTTTATACAGATCTTTGCCGGCGGCGATGCGGATAAGGTTCCGGTATTCGGCGCTATGGGAAGCGCTGCAGGTATTGTGATCGGCGTGGCGGCGGGACTGGTCTTCATGGTCTTTGTATACCGGCAGAACCGTCTGTACTTTACAAAACATCGTATGCAGGATGTGTCCGGAACAAGCAGCTCTTACAGAGACATTTTTAAAGTCATGTTTTTGATGATCACTCCGGTCATTCTCAGTACATTTGTGTATAATATCAGCGCTACTATCGATCAGACGATATTCATGGATGTGATGGATTATAAAGGAGTGCTTTCCAAAACATCTGCCGCTCTCTATGGAGTGTTTTCCACGAAGTATCTTACGCTGATCAATGTGCCGGTGGCACTGGCCAATTCCATGTCCACGGCAATGATTCCGGCAGTGTCATCGGCCTACACTCTGGAAGATTATGAGGAATGTAATGCTCAGGTAAAACAGTCCATACATTTTACTATGATGATCAGTATTCCGAGCGCCGTGGGTCTGTGTGTGCTGGCATATCCGGTCATGCAGGTTCTGTTCCCGCAGAGGGATACTATTAATCTTGCGGTGAATCTTCTGCGCATCGGCTGTGTCAGCGTTGTGTTTTACTGTCTGTCAACGGTGACCAACGGTGTTCTGCAGGGAATCGGTAAAGTAAACGTGCCGCTTCGCAATGCGGCAGTATCTCTGCTGATTCATGTACTTTTCCTGGCGGGTCTGCTGTACTTTACAAATATGGATCTGCTGGCGCTGGTTTTTGCGACTATGCTCTATGCGTTTCTGATGTGTCTGCTGAACAGCATCAGTGTACACAGGTATCTGGGATACCGGCAGGAAGTCAGAAAGACTTTTGTGATACCGGCCATTTCCGCTGTCGGAATGGGAGTATTTTGTTACGTCTTCTATCAGGGACTGTATTTTATACTGGACGGCATTTTTGGAATAGTGCTGCCGGCGCGGGTACTTGTGTTTGTGTGCCTGATGGTTTCCATCGTATTTGCTGTGGCTGTATATTTTGCACTGCTGATAAAGCTTCGCGGTGTGTCAGAAAAAGAGCTTCGGAATTTCCCGAAAGGATATGTGCTTGTCCGTTACGCCAGGAAGTTCCGGCTGATGTGATGCAGCGTGAAAGCGAGATTTTATTTTATAGAAAAGATGTTCCTTTACTTATAGAGGAAACTGGGCTATAATAAGAACGTTGTTTTTTGAAGATTTTTAGATAACTGGGAGGAAAGAACGCATGGTAAAAGCAATTGTAGGCGCCAATTGGGGAGACGAAGGAAAAGGTAAGATTACAGATATGCTTGCCCAGGATTCTGATATCATTATCCGTTTCCAGGGAGGTGCCAATGCAGGCCATACAATTATAAATAATTACGGCAAGTTTGCTCTTCATACATTGCCGTCCGGTGTATTTTATGATCATACCACCAGTATCATCGGTAATGGTGTTGCTCTGAATATACCAGTATTGTTTAATGAGCTGAAGGAGATCGTATCCAAAGGGGTGCCGGAACCGAAGATTCTGGTTTCTGACAGAACGCAGATCGTAATGCCGTATCACATTCTCTTCGATCAGTATGAAGAGGAGCGTCTGGGAGGAAAGTCTTTCGGCTCTACGAAATCCGGCATAGCGCCGTTTTATTCAGATAAGTACGCAAAGATCGGTTTCCAGGTGAATGAACTGTTTATGGAGGAGGCTGCTCTCAGAGAAAAGATTGACCGGGTGCTGAGCCAGAAAAATGTGCTTCTGGAGCATCTCTATCATAAGCCGCTCATTGATGCTGATGAATTGTATCAGACGCTGATGGATTATAAAGAAATGGTTGCGCCGTATGTGTGCAACGTATCATTATATTTGGACCAGGCTCTGAAAGAGGGAAAGAATATCCTTCTGGAAGGACAGCTGGGAACGCTGAAAGATCCGGATCACGGCATCTATCCGATGGTAACATCTTCTTCTACACTGGCGGCATATGGAGCGATCGGCGCAGGTCTGCCTCCATATTCCATTGAGAAGGTTGTAACTGTCTGCAAGGCTTACAGCAGTGCTGTGGGAGCAGGAGCTTTCGTAAGCGAGATCTTCGGCAACGAAGCCCAGGAACTTCGGGTTCGCGGCGGTGACGGCGGCGAATTTGGCGCGACGACCGGAAGACCGAGAAGAATGGGATGGTTTGACTGTGTGGCATCCAAGTACGGCTGTCGTATGCAGGGTACCACCGATGTAGCTTTTACCGTTGTGGATGTTCTGGGATACCTGGACGAGATTCCGGTTTGCGTGGGCTATGAGATTGATGGCGAAGTGACTACAGAATTTCCTGTAACTCCGCTTCTCGAGAAAGCAAAACCGGTGCTTAAGACTCTGCCAGGGTGGAAGAGCGATATCCGCGGCATCAGGAAATACGAAGATCTGCCGGAAAACTGCCGGAAATATATTGAATTTGTGGAAGAACAGATTGGATATCCGATCACCATGGTCTCCAATGGACCGGGACGTGAAGATATCATTTACCGTACAGTATAATTGACAGAAGATTTTGATGTTGACAGATAACGATGCCAGCGGCATCCATACTGAGAGAGAATATCAGAAGGAGATTATTTATGAAACTACTTTCCATAGCAATCCCGAGTTACAATTCAGAGGATTATATGAGGAATTGCATTGACAGCCTGTTGACTGGCGGGGAAGAAGTGGAGATTCTTATTGTTGATGACGGCTCGAAGGATACGACCCCGCAGATTGCAGACGAGTATGCAAAAAACTACCCGTCTATTGTGCGGGCCGTGCATCAGCCAAACGGAGGACACGGGGAGGCGGTGAACGCCGGACTCCGTCATGCGTCCGGATTCTTTTATAAAGTGGTGGACAGTGACGACTGGGTAGATCAGGAATCTTACGAGAGAGTGCTTTCTTTTCTGCGTCAGGCGGTAAAAGAAGAAGAACCTCTTGATATGCTTATTTCCAACTATGTGTATGAAAAACAGGGAGCCAAAAGAAAAAAAGTGATTCAGTACCGGTCCATTCTGCCGGAGAATCGTTTTTTTGGATGGGAAGAGATCGGGCATTTCGGCGTCAGCCAGAATATCCTGATGCATTCGGTGATTTACCGCACGCAGCTTCTGCGTGACTGTGGTTTTGAACTCCCGAAGCATACTTTCTATGTGGATAATATTTTTGTATACTGGCCGCTTCCTTATGTGAGGAAAATGTTTTATCTGGATACAGATTTTTACCGGTATTTCATTGGACGGGAAGACCAGTCGGTCAATGAACAGATTATGATGTCCCGTATCGACCAGCAGATCCGGGTCAATAAGATCATGATAGATATCTATGCCAAACATGAAGGCAGTTTTTCCTACCCGCAGCTGGAAGAATATATGCAGCATTATCTTGAGACGATCATGATGGTTACTTCTGTTTTACTTATGAAGATGAATACAGAGGAATCTATAAAGATGAGAGACGATGTCTGGAAATATCTGAACGAGCAATCGCCTAATGCATATCAGATTCTCAAACATTCCCTTCTGGGCAAGTTTTCCAGTTCTCATGGCAAGCTGTCCCATAAGCTGACAATGGGAGGATATAAGATTGCGCAGAAATGGATCGGATTCAACTAGAGTGTTCAGAAAACAGGATATGTTTCTGATCCTGTTTTTTCTGATAATCGCTGCCGCCGGACTTCTCTGGCTTTATGCCGGGAGAGAGCGCGGGGATACCGTTCAGGTAACAGTGGATGGAACGGTTATCGGAGAATATCCTTTAGAACGCGACGATACAATCCGCATTGAGGGGATTGGAGGAAACAATACCCTCAAGATCAGGGATGGCCAGGCGGATATGACCGACGCTGATTGTCCGGATAAGATATGTGTCAATCACGCCACGATTTCTGATGTGGGAGAATCTATTGTCTGTCTGCCGCACCGGGTGGTGGTGGAAATTGTCTCCTCTGACGGAGAGACGGACAATGCGGATTTTGATGTGATTACCAGATAAAATTGAAAACAGAGAGCTGCTGTGCCAGACGCATTCCCCAGGGGATATTCTTGACATGAAAATGTGCTATTCCCGGCAGATATTGTGTTTGGCAGCAGCTCTTTTTTTGTTGCAACGAATTAAAATTGATATAAATTTAACAAAAATATGGTGAGTTAAATAATTTTTTGTTTTATTTTTAATACATTTAACAAGAAATTTTCTGACTTTTGATTTGGTATTTGTATAAAAGTATGGAGAAACCCCATGGGTTTTTTGTGCGGCGAGGAAATAAAGGTTTTGATTGTTTGCTATTTAATTAACGTACCTTGATTTTCGTTTTTTTTTACTATATTATTAAGTTTAGCTTACTTCAATCTGACAGATTTCTTTATAATTGTAGATGTAGCGACAAAAAGTGAATGAAAGAAAGAAGGTTAAAAAATGGGACTACTGACATTTAAAGGCGGCCTCCATCCTTATGACGGTAAGGAACTGAGTAAGGATAAGCCGATACTGGAGTACCTTCCAAAGGGAGAGATGGTCTATCCTGTAAGCCAGCATATCGGTGCTCCTGCAGCTCCTTGTGTGGCTAAGGGCGACAGGGTGCTGGTCGGCCAGAGAATCGCGGAAGCCGCAGGCTTTGTTTCTGCAAACATCCACAGTTCTGTTTCCGGAACAGTGAAGGCCATAGAGCCTCGTGTGACAGTTTCCGGGGCGAAGGTGAACTGTATCGTTGTGGAAAATGACGGAGAGTATGAGCAGGTTCCGTTCACTCCGATCGGGGAGCGGACGCCGGAAGCCATCATACAGGCGGTAAAAGACGCTGGTATCGTGGGCCTGGGCGGCGCGGGATTTCCTACGCATGTGAAGCTTTCTCCGAAGGAGCCGGACAAGATTGACACCATCATCATAAACGGTGCGGAATGTGAACCGTATATTACAGCGGATTATCGCTGCATGATGGAGATTCCGGAACAGATTTTTTCCGGATTGAATCTGATTTTGTCTCTTTTTCCAAAAGCGAAGGGTGTCATTGGAATAGAAGATAACAAACCGGAAGCTATCGCAAAGATGAAAGAATTATGCCGGGGAGAATCCCGTATTGAGGTTGCAGAGCTCAAGACCAAATATCCGCAGGGAGCAGAACGTTCTCTTATCTATGCGGTGACGGGACGCTCGGTCAATTCCAGTATGCTGCCGGCAGATGCCGGGTGTATTGTGGATAACGTGGCTACTGCCATTGCTATACATGAAGCAGTGACCATGGGCAAACCGCTGTATGAGAGAGTGGTGACAGTGACCGGAGACGCAGTGAACAGTCCGGGCAACTTTAAAGTAAAGGTCGGGACCAACGCGGCAGAGTTAGTGGAAGCGGCCGGCGGATTTAAAAATCAACCGGAAAAGGTCATCTCCGGAGGACCGATGATGGGAATGGCTCTGGGCACTCTCGATGTGCCATGCGGCAAAACATTTTCCTCGCTGTTATGTTTCACCAGAGACGAAGTGGCTGCCTGTGAACCGGGCAACTGTATCCGCTGCGGGCGCTGCGTGGAAGTCTGTCCTGCGGGATTGATGCCGACGAAGCTGTCTGAAGTGGCAGATCACGGTGATTTTGAGTTGTTTGATAAATTAAACGGATGCGAATGTGTGGAATGCGGATGCTGTTCCTACGTTTGTCCTGCCAAGAGAAGATTAACCCAGTCCATGAAGACCGGACGCCGGGAGGCGCTGGCTTTAAGACGGAAGAAAGCATAGCATAAGGAGAGGTGAAAAATGAACGAACAATTATATAACGTGTCAGCCAATCCTCATGTAAGGGATAAGGCTTCTACACAGAGCATTATGCGCGATGTACTGATTGCGCTGCTTCCGGCCACCGTGTTTGGCTTCTGGAATTTCGGCGTAAAAGCGATTATCAATACTGTCATCTGTATTCTTACCTGTGTGGTCAGTGAATATGTGTGGCAGCGTTTCATGCATAAAAAAATAACCATCAATGATTTGAGCGCGGCTGTGACCGGACTTCTTCTGGCACTGAACCTGCCGCCGGAGGTTCCGTTCTGGATTCCGGTGATCGGCGGCGTGTTTGCCATCATTGTTGTAAAACAGGTATTTGGCGGTCTGGGACAGAACTTCATGAACCCGGCGCTGGGCGCCCGCTGTTTCCTGCTCATTTCCTTTGCGGGAATCATGACAGACTTCTCCTATAACGGTTTTGGCGGCAGTTTCGATGCTGCAACCTCCGCCACTCCTCTGGCGGCATTAAAAGCGGGAGAAGCGGTTAATATTCAGGATATGTTTCTGGGACTGACTGCGGGAACCATTGGCGAGACTTCCGCCCTGCTGCTGATCATCGGCGGCGTGTATCTGATCGCACGCAGAGTCATCAGCTGGAAGATACCGGTGTGCTATATCGTGACTCTCGGAATCTTTGTGCTGCTGTTCGGCGGACATGGATTTGATATGACATATCTTGCGGGGCATCTCTTCGGAGGTGGTCTGATGCTTGGTGCATTTTTCATGGCGACCGATTACGTTACTTCTCCGATCACATCAAACGGAAAGATTGTATTCGGTATCCTGCTGGGTATTTTTACAGGAATCTTTCGTCTCTTCGGGGCCTCTGCAGAGGGAGTATCTTATGCGATCATCTTCTGCAATCTGCTGGTGCCTCTGATCGAGAGATTTACTACTCCTGCCGCATTTGGAAAAGGAGGTAAGAAATAATGAATGCATTGATTAAAGATTGTATCAAACTGGTGACCATCACGGTGATTGCCGGCGCGGCTCTGGGCGCAGTCTACGGTATCACAAAGGCGCCGATCGCAGCCCAGGAAGAAAAGGCGCAGATGGAAGCTTACGCGGCTGTCTTTCCGGAGGCTGCCGATTTCACGGAAGTAGAAGGCTTTTCTCAGGAAGCGGCTGCAGAAGTACTGGCGTCCGGTGAGAATCCCATTGCCGGTCATGACGATGATGAAATCACTTCCGTGGTAGAAGCAGTTGACGCTTCCGGAGAGAGTCTTGGATATATATTCAATGTGACTACGGCGGAAGGATATGGCGGAGACATTTCCCTCACTGTCGGAATTCAGGCAGACGGAACGGTCAACGGTTATTCCATCCTTTCCATCAACGAGACCGCCGGCCTTGGTATGAACGCCCAAAATGAAGAGTGGGCAAGCCAGTTTGCAGATAAAAATGTAGATGCGTTTACAGTAGTGAAAGACGGATCCGGCGCCAACGATGACGCCAAGATCGACGCCATTTCCGGTGCGACCATCACCAGTGAGGCTGTGGCCGGCGCCATGAACAGCTGTATCATCTATTTCCATACATTAGAAGGGGGGAACTAAAGATGAAAAACAATCCTGTCGAAAGACTTGTTAATGGTATCATCAAAGAAAATCCGACTCTTGTGCTCACCCTTGGTATGTGTCCGACTCTGGCGGTGACTACATCCGCCATCAACGGTATCGGTATGGGACTGTCCACAACAGCCGTGCTGATGTTTTCCAACCTGGTGATTTCACTTCTCAGAAATTTTATTCCGGAGAGAGTCCGGATTCCGGGGTATATTGTTGTTATTGCATCGCTGGTTACCATCGTGCAGTTCCTTCTGCAGGCGTATGTGCCGTCCGTCAATGATTCTCTCGGTGTGTACATTCCGCTGATCGTGGTTAACTGTATCATCCTTGGCCGTGCAGAAGCTTATGCCGGAAAGAATGGTCCGGTAAATTCTTTCTTCGATGGTCTTGGTATGGGACTTGGATTTACCCTTTCCCTGACAATTCTCGGTGCGTTCCGTGAGCTTCTCGGAGCAGGAACCATTTTTGGTCTTACCGTATTGTCTGAGTCGTTCTATACACCGATCACCATTTTTATTCTGGCTCCCGGCGCGTTCTTTGTACTTTCATGCCTGGTTGCCATCCAGAATAAGATCAAGAACCGCAAACCGAAGGAACCTGGTCAGCCGAAGACATCAGGCGGCTGCGGAGACTGCTCTCAGTGTACCAACAGTGCCTGTGGAAGCCGCAGCTTCTTCGATATGACCGTTGACCAGAAGAAGGATAACGAATAGGAGGGAAAAAGAGCATGGAAACTTTGTTATTGATCATTATCAGTTCCGCCATTGTAAATAACGTTGTCCTCAGTCAGTTCTTAGGTTTATGTCCGTTCCTCGGCGTGTCCAAAAAGGTGGATACGGCTCTGGGCATGGGCGTTGCCGTTATCTTCGTTATTACAATATCGGCATTCATAACATCGCTGATTTATAAATTTATTCTTGTAACCTTAGGGCTTGAGTATCTGCAGACGATCGTGTTTATCCTTGTCATCGCTGCTCTGGTACAGTTCGTGGAGATGTTCCTGAAGAAATCTGTGCCGTCTCTTTATGAGGCGCTGGGTGTATATCTTCCGCTGATCACCACCAACTGCGCGGTACTCGGCGTTGCCTTAAATTCTGTAACCTATGGTTATAACATTCTGGAATCCACAATATATGGTTTTGGTATTTCTTTTGGTTTTACTATCTCCATCGTTATTCTTGCGGGTATCCGGGAAAAAATGGAATACAATGAGATATCTGCTTCATGGAAAGGCATGCCGATCGTTCTTGTGACGGCAGGGCTCATGTCCATTGCCTTTTTCGGATTTTCAGGTATTATTTAACAGGAGGGAAAAAAGATGAGTGTAACTGGAATTATTCTTGCGGCAGCTGTTGTCGGAGGAACAGGTCTTGTGATTTCCATTCTTCTTGGCATTGCCTCCGAGAAGTTTAAAGTACCTGTGGATGAAAAGGAAATCGCAGTAAGAGAATGTCTGCCGGGCAACAACTGCGGCGGCTGTGGTTTTGCCGGCTGTGACGCTTTGGCTAAGGCTATCGCTCAGGGCGAGGCGGCAGTAGGAGCCTGTCCGGTTGGCGGTCCGGCCGTGGCGGCAAAGATTGGAGAGATCATGGGCGTGGAAGCCGGTGATATGGAAAAAAAGGTTGCTTTTGTTAAATGTGCGGGAACCTGCGAGAAGGCTTCCTCCAAATATAAATATTTTGGCAATGAGGACTGTGTTTCGGCTGTCAGCGTGCCTGGCGGCGGCCCGAAGGCCTGCGAGTATGGCTGTACCGGATTCGGCAGCTGCGTGAAAGTCTGCGATTTTGATGCGATCCACATTGTAAACGGTATTGCTTTGGTGGACAAAGAAAAATGCGTGGCCTGCGGAAAATGTGTGGAGACCTGTCCGAAATCCTTAATTGAACTGGTGCCGTACAGCGCGCAGCATAAGGTGGCATGTAACTCCAAAGCTTTCGGCAAGGCAGTGAAAGAAGTCTGCTCCGCCGGATGTATCGGCTGTAAGCTCTGTGTGAAGAACTGTGAATACGACGCCATCACCGTGGAGAATAATATTGCCCATATCGATTACAGCAAATGTACCGGCTGCGGCAAGTGCGCCGAGAAATGTCCGGCGAAAGTAATTCTGTAATCTTTACAATTTTATAACGTTTTGTAACAGGATTCATAAAATAGGCTGTTTCCCTTAATAAAAACGCAAGGGAAACAGTCTTTTTTTTTCATACTTTGGGTGTATTATGTATAAAGAAATATAAGAGAAGATGGATGGAGAAAACAATGGCATATTCAAAATTCCGCGGTACATACCGCAGTGCAAATCATAAAAACAGAATTCATTATTATATATTTGAACCGGAAACCGATCTCAGGGCGATCCTGCAGATTACCCACGGATGGAAAGATTACATAGAAAGAAATGAAGAATTGATTCAGTTTTTCACAGATCATGGCGTTATGGTATGTGGCTGTGACTTTATCGGTCACGGCAGATCTTCCAGAGAGGAGGATCTGGGGCAGCTGGAGGAAGAGGACGGCTGGTCCTGTCTTGTGAAAGATGTGAAGAGGCTGGCTTCCTATATCCGGAGAGAGTATCCGGGCGTTCCGTTTTTCCTGTACGGACATGGCATGGGCTCTCTGGTAACGAGGCTCTGCTGCCTCCACGAGTCCCACTGGGACGGAGTCATTCTCTCGGGCACCAGCAGCCGCCAGAAATATTGCCGGCGCGCTATTCTGTTTACGGCAGTGATGCGGCGCTTTAAAGGTCTCAATCACCGGAGCCGTTTGGTGGAAAATATGATATACCGGCGGTTGAACAGGAAGTACCGTGGTGAGAGAGATTACCTTTCCTGGTTCAGTGCCGATGAAGATGTCAGGGAACGCTATGGCGCTGACAAACGTTCCCAGTTTCAATTTACTTTAAGTGCCTACGAAAATATTTTTAAGATGCTGGAACTGGTTTCCACAAAAAAATGGTATCATTCGATTGATAGAGAGCTGCCGATACTTCTGGTCAGCGGAAAGGATGATCCCATCGGTAACTTTGGAAAGGGCATCGAAGAGATATATGGCAGGCTTTCCGGAGAAGGATGCTGTATAGAAATGAAACTGTATGACGGCATCCGCCATGAGCTGCAGGGAGATCCTGACAGAGAGATCATTTTTAACGATATGCTCAACTGGATGAAAAATTATGCGGAGGAACCAATCAGCATGAATGGAATATACTGAAAAAAAGAGTCTTTTTTATGCATGTTCGATTTTGGGAACTTGGAAACCGGGAAGTGATCAACTGCAAAGACGGAAGAAGACTGGGATGCGTGGGAGATATTGAGATCGATCTTGGAAATGGATGTATTACCTGTCTTTTCGTTCCCGTGGGAAGCAAATACTGCGGCTGTATGGGAAAAAAAGGGGAATACAGGATTCCCTATGGATGTGTCGTCAAAATTGGCGTGGATATCATCCTGGTTGATATTGATGAAAAGAAATGTTTTGTGAAGGGGTGAATGTCTGTTATCCGGTTTACCAGCAAAAAAACAGGCCGGCAGAAACACGTTATGTCTCTGCCGGCCGTCATTTTAGTATCTTTTTTACAATGCGATGAGTTGTCAGCGGATCCGCTCTACGATCTGATCGTACAGGTCGAGAACGCAGTGTTCATTTTTATCAAAATGCACACAGTTTAAGCAGCTCGGTGTTTTGCAGTCGCAGCTGGAGTTTTTGGCTGCGTATTCACTGGAAACCGGATCATATTTGCTGCAGGCTTCCGCCACTTCCTGATAAGTCTGTTTTGAACTTTTCATAATACATTTCCTCCTGTATCGCTAAAAAGATTTTCCCCATGCTAAAATGACTGCTTTAGCCGCGTTGCCGTTTTCGCCGCATGGGGCTCAGGAAGTAGTATGTGAAAAAAGAAAAATATTATGCAGGATTCAGGGTGTTGCATAAAAAAATTATGGGGATGCGCCATTCCGAAAGCCGGCGTCCCGGATAAGCTGTTATTCCGGATACACCAGATTTTGTTCAGTCGGGTTCTCCAGCGCCTCGGCCAGATATTTTCTGGCAAGGAATCTTGCCATCGGCAGATTCTGGTCCAGATAATTACCGCAGTCTTTTGGAGCTGCGCCCGGAATCTCACCGTCGTATTCCGCGATGAAACGGAAGGTATCGCGGACCAGGCTTACCACGTCTTTGGATTCGTAATCGCCGGCAAGGATCAGGTAACAGCCGGTGCGGCATCCCATCGGTCCGAAATAGATGATTTTTTCTTTCCAGTCCGGCTCGTTGCGCAGATAGGTGGCGGCCAGATGTTCGATGGTGTGAAGCTCGGCAGTGTTCATTACCGGTTCGCGGTTCGGCGCGCACATGCGCAGATCAAAGGTGGTGAGAACTTCTTTTCCCACATAATCTTTTCTGGATACGTAGACGCCCGGAATCAGATCCAGGTGATTTACAGTAAAACTTGCAATCTTTTCCATGGTAGTCTCCTTCATTTATAAAATAATAAAATTGTAAGATAATAATGCCGCAGGTGTGCCGGCCAGACTTTTATGTCAGTCTGGCGGATTTACAAACGGTATGATACCAATATCATGTACATGATATATAATTTTTTAAAAAAGGTCAACTGTGAAATCCGCGCCGCATATCGGAAAAATGTGCGTCCGGCGGACGGAAAAACGGCGGTATAAAAAGAAAAGAAACAGTATGCTGGTAGTAAAATGTCCAAAAAAAACTGGAATTATCCGCATTTTTCGTCAATATTCCCTTTTTTTGTGAAAAAGGAAAAACCGGGTTGAAAGAGCGGCAAAAAATGTTATCATGAATAGGAGAAACTATGCCCGGATTTGCTGTCACGGAGAAAAAAGAATTTTATGGGCGGCAGGTTTTGAAAATGGATGTTTCTATAGATTTTGGAGGTAAGTATGAATCAGGTAAGAAGAGTGTATGTGGAAAAGAAACCGGATTACGCGGTGAAGGCAAAAGAACTGGCAGAAGAACTGCAGTCCTATCTGTTTCTGAAAGATATTCAGGGAGTCAGAGTACTGATCCGCTATGATGTGGAGAACGTTTCCGAGGAGACCTATCAGAAGGCGAAGGGAACCGTTTTCTCTGAACCGCCGGTAGATTATATATATGAGGAAAGTTTTCCGATGGACGAAGGTGACCGCGTATTCAGTGTGGAATATCTTCCGGGACAGTTTGACCAGAGAGCGGACTCTGCTGTACAGTGTCTGCAGCTTTTAAATGAGAAGGAAGAACCGATCATCCGTTCCGCCACCACTTACGTGCTGTCCGGAGCGATCACAGACGAAGAGTTTGATAAGATCAAGGAATACTGCATCAATCCGGTGGACTCCAGAGAGACCGACGAGACCAAACCGGAGACTTTGGTGATGGAGTACGAGGAGCCGGCAGATGTTTCGGTTTTTGATGGATTTCAGGATATGCCTGAGGGAGAATTAAAAGATCTTTATGATTCTCTTGGGCTTGCCATGACATTTAAGGATTTCCTGCACATTCAGAATTACTACCGCGGCAAAGAACACCGCGATCCGACCATGACGGAGATCCGCGTACTGGATACCTATTGGTCTGACCACTGCCGTCACACTACATTTTCTACGGAATTAAAGGATATTACTTTCGAGGATGGCGCCTACAAGGAGCTGTTTGAGAATACATTTGAAGAATACAAGAAGGATCGTGCCGATGTCTACGGAGACAGAAAGGATAAGTTTATCTGTCTGATGGATCTGGCTGTCATGGGCATGAAGAAGCTGAAAAAAGACGGCATCCTTGACAATATGGAAGAGAGTGACGAGATTAATGCCTGTTCTATCGTCGTTCCTGTGGAGTTCGAGGATAAGACCGAGGAATGGCTGATCAGCTTTAAAAATGAGACGCACAATCATCCGACAGAGATCGAGCCGTTTGGTGGAGCTGCCACCTGTCTGGGCGGCGCCATCCGTGACCCGCTGTCGGGACGTTCCTATGTATATCAGGCTATGCGTGTGACCGGCTGTGCAGATCCAACCGTGCCGATGTCTGAGACATTGAAGGGCAAGCTGCCGCAGAGAAAGCTGACGGTGGGTGCAGCTCAGGGTTACAGCTCTTACGGCAACCAGATCGGTCTTGCTACCGGTCTTGTGGATGAGATTTATCATCCGGGTTACGTGGCAAAACGTATGGAGATCGGAGCGGTCATGGGAGCGGCTCCTAGAAAGAATGTGATCCGTGAGACTTCCGATCCGGGCGACATCATCGTGCTGCTGGGCGGACGCACCGGACGGGACGGCTGCGGCGGAGCCACCGGTTCTTCCAAAGCACATACCACTTCTTCCATCGATACCTGCGGTGCGGAGGTGCAGAAAGGTAACCCGCCGACCGAGAGAAAGATTCAGAGATTATTCCGCAGAGAGGAAGTCAGCCGTCTCATTAAGAAATGTAACGACTTCGGCGCAGGCGGCGTGTCCGTTGCCATCGGTGAGCTGGCGGACGGTCTGCAGATCGACCTTGATAAGGTTCCGAAGAAATATGCCGGTCTGGACGGCACAGAGCTTGCCATCTCTGAATCTCAGGAGCGTATGGCTGTAGTTCTTTCTCCGGCAGATGTGGAACAGTTCCTGGCTTATGCGGCAGAGGAGAACCTGGAAGCTGTTGCTGTGGCAGAGGTGACAGAAGAGAAACGTCTGGTGATGAACTGGAGAGGAAAAGAGATCGTCAACCTGTCCAGAGCATTCCTTGATACCAACGGCGCGCATCAGGAGACCAATGTTGTTGTGGAGATGCCGGATAGAGAAGAGTGTTACTACGAGAAGCAGGAGCCAATCACAGATGTGAAGAAGACATGGCTTGATACATTGTCTGACCTGAATGTCTGCTCCAAAAAAGGTCTGGTGGAGATGTTTGACAGCTCCATCGGCGCAGCCACAGTCCTGATGCCGTACGGCGGAAAGACTCAGACCACACCGATCCAGACCATGGTGGCGAAGCTTCCGGTGATGGAAGGCAAAACAGACCTGACAACCATGATGTCCTACGGATTTGATCCGTATCTGTCCAGCTGGAGCCCGTACCACGGCGCTGTCTATGCAGTGCTTGAGTCCGTGGCCAAGATCGTGGCTGCCGGCGGCGACTACAGAAAGATCCGCCTGACATTCCAGGAATACTTTGAGCGGCTGGGAGAAGACCCGCACCGCTGGGGTAAACCGTTTGCGGCTCTGCTGGGTGCTTATGACGCGCAGAAAGGTTTCGGCATCCCGTCCATCGGAGGAAAAGACAGTATGTCCGGTTCCTTTGAGGATATCGACGTTCCTCCGACTCTGGTGTCCTTTGCCGTTGACTATACAAAGGCTTCCCATATCGTATCTCCGGAGCTTAAAAAACCGGGCAACAGCCTTCTTCTCGTGGAGATTCCGTTTGATGAGTTCGGTATTCCGGATTATGTGAAGGCAGGAGAGCTGTATGACAGAATTCACATGCTCACCAGAAAAGGAGTGATCATTTCCGCTTACGCCATGGGACCGGGAGGACTCATCGAGGCAATCAGCAAGATGAGCTTTGGAAACCGCTACGGCGTGAAGATTGTAGACGATCTTCCACTGGAAGAATTAAATAAAAAACGTTACGGCTCCATCCTTCTGGAGCTTGAGACCTCCCACATCGCTGATATGGGCAGCGACTACTGCACGTATATCGGACAGGTAAATGAAGATGAGTGCATTACGATCCGCGACGTGGAGATTTCCTTTGACGAGATGCTTGAGGCGTGGGAGACTCCGCTGGAGTCCGTATTCCCTACGAAGACAAAGGCCGGCACAAGAAATATGTCTCAGCCACTGTACAGCAGCCGGGAGTTCTTCTTCTGCAAGAATAAGGTTGCCGTGCCGAAGGTATTCATCCCGGTCTTCCCGGGAACAAACTGTGAGTATGACTCTGAGAAGGCGTTCCGTCGGGCAGGAGCTGATGTGGAGACTATCGTATTCCGCAATCAGTCAGAATCTGATATTCTGGAGTCTGTGGATGCATTCGAGAAAGCCATCTCCCAGGCGCAGATCATCATGTTCCCAGGCGGGTTCAGCGCCGGTGACGAGCCGGAAGGTTCCGCGAAGTTCATCGCCTCCGTCTTCCGCAACGAGAAGATTAAAGAAGCGGTTATGAAGCTTCTGCAGGAGAGAGACGGTCTTGCGCTGGGTATCTGTAATGGATTCCAGGCACTGATCAAGCTGGGACTGCTTCCTTACGGCGAGATCGTGCCGCAGACAGATGATTCTCCGACACTGACAACCAACGAGATCGGACGTCATGTGTCCACCATGGTTTACAATAAGGTGATTACCAACAAGTCCCCATGGCTCAAAGGCGCAGTCATCGATGAAGTGTATGCGGTGCCGGTATCCCACGGAGAGGGACGTTTCGTTGCCAGCGATGAGTGGATCGAGAAATTATTTAAAAATGGTCAGGTGGCAACCCAGTATGTCAACATGCAGGGCACTCCAACCATGGATATCAAATATAACCCGAACGGTTCTTACTACGCCATCGAGGGTATCATCAGCCCGGACGGCCGTGTCCTTGGTAAGATGGGACACTCCGAGCGTATGGGAGAATACGTGGCAAAGAACATCTATGTGAAACAGAATATGAAGCTGTTTGAGAGCGGAGTAAAATACTTCAAATAACAGATACAGAAGAGGAAATACCAATGCTGACGGCAGGCGCACAGGTGCGTGTGCCGCCGGAAAAGAGAGGTGTTTCCTCTCTTTTTTTGTCAAAGGAAATTCCGCTGGAATTTCTATGATAAATTCCTGTAATATAAAAGTTCTCCAGGCAGAACTCATATTGCTAAAAATAAAACCTTGACTGATATACCGGTATATCGTATAATGAATGCATAGTTCTGAAAGAAAAATGCAGGGATTATTTGGTAATACTGCTCAAAAAAGGGAGGAGTGATAGTGATGAGTAAGGTAGGGTTCATCGGACTTGGCATTATGGGCAGGCCCATGGCGAAGAATCTTCTGAAGGGCGGCGTGGAACTTCTGGTCTGCGATCTCAATGAGGAAGCAGTGAAGGAAGTTGTGGATGCCGGTGCAGAAGCGGGCAGTTACGCTCAGATCGGCGGACAGTGTGAGATCATTTTTTTGATTCTGCCAAATGGCGATATTTCCAAGGAGGTGCTGTTTGGACAGGATGGAGTGGCTTCTGCTCTTGCGCCGGGAAAGGTAGTCTGCGATATGAGCTCTGTGACGCCGGTGGAATCAAAAGAATGTTTTGAACGTCTGGCAGAGCAGGGAGTTGGATTTGTGGATGCTCCGGTATCCGGCGGCGAGCCGGGAGCAGTGGGCGGCACGCTGGCGTTCATGGCGGGAGGAAGGCAGGAAGATTTCGACGCGCTGATGCCGTACTTTAATATTATGGGCTCCTCAGCCGTACTGATCGGAGACAGCGGCAGCGGTTCCGTGACGAAGCTTGCCAATCAGATCATTGTCAATAATACCATTGCCATCGTTTCTGAGGCTTTTGTGCTGGCGACGAAGGCGGGAGCGGATCCGGTGAAGGTGTATGAGGCCATCCGGGGCGGCCTGGCGGGAAGCGCCGTTCTTGATGCGAAGGTTCCGATGATGGTGGAGAGAAATTTTGTGCCTGGCGGCAAAATATCCATCAATCATAAGGATATCAAAAATGTGGTGAATACTGCCCATGCCCTCGATGTACCGATTCCATATTCCGCACAGCTTTATGAGATTCTGCAGACACTGAAGATACACGGACATATGAATGATGACCATGCAGGCATCGTTCAGTATTTCGAGGCTCTGGCAGATGTGCAGGTGAAAAAGGCGGAGGATTGATATGGCATTAAAAGCAGATATTTTATCATCATATCCACCGGTTAATGAGAAGGCGGTGGATGAGCTGCTGGCAAAAGAGATTGCTGGCAGCAATAAGAAGATCGTGGTTCTGGACGACGACCCGACGGGAGTGCAGACGGTCCATGATATTTCGGTCTATACGAACTGGTCTGAAGACAGCATAAGAAAGGGCTTTGCCGAGGAAAACAAACTGTTTTACATATTGACCAATTCGCGGGGATTCACTGCGGCGCAGACGGAAATAGCGCACCGGGAGATCGCGAAGGCGATGGATGCGGTCTCTAAAGAGACGGGGAAAGAGTACATTTTCATCAGCCGCAGCGATTCCACACTGCGGGGACATTATCCGCTGGAGACTATTATCCTCAAGGAAGAATACGAAAAAAACACGGGAAATAAGATAGATGGAGAGATTCTCTGTCCATTCTTTAAGGAAGGCGGACGCTATACCATCGATGATGTGCATTATGTGCGGTACGGAGATACGCTTGTTCCTGCGGCGGAGACAGAGTTTGCAAAAGACAAAACCTTTGGTTACACGGTGTCTGATCTGAAGGAATATGTGGAGGAAAAGACCGGCGGCGTATATAAGAAGGAGAATGTTACCGCCATTTCGCTCAAAGATATCCGGGCTCTCGCCTTCGATAAGATAGAGGAGCAGCTCATGGCGGTGGAGGATTTCAACAAGATTGTGGTCAACGCCATTGATTACGTGGATGTAAAGATTTTCTGTGTGGCGCTGTACCGGGCCATGGCGAAAGGAAAGACTTTCATGTTCCGGACGGCGGCAGCCATCGTCAAGGTCATGGGAGGGGTGTCCGACCAGCCTCTGCTTACGAGAGAGCAGATGGTTGTGAAGGAGACCGACAGCGGCGGCGTCATTGTGATCGGTTCCCACACGGAAAAGACCACGAGACAGATGGAGATGTTAAAAGAGATTCCGGACATTGCCTTTGTGGAGCTTAACGCCAGGCTGGTGAGAGACGAGGCGGCTTTTGCCAGAGAGGTGGAGCGATGTCTGGCTCTGGAAGAGGAGTACATTTCTTCCGGCAGGACCGTGTGTGTATACACTACCAGGACGCTGATAACCGCAGATACCGGAGATAAAGAAGACGACCTGCGGCTGGCAGTTCGCATCTCTGACGCCGTGCAGTCTCTGGTGGGCCGTCTGTCTATCGTGCCGAGCTTTGTTATCGCCAAGGGTGGTATCACGTCCTCGGATGTGGGAACGAAGGCGCTGGCTGTGCAGCGTGCCAATGTGCTCGGACAGATCAAACCAGGCATTCCGGTGTGGCAGACCGGCGATGAGAGCAAGTTCCCGCAGACGCCGTATGTCATCTTCCCGGGCAACGTGGGAGAGGATAGTACATTGAAAGAAGCGGCGGAGATTCTGATAAGGAAGTAAATGTGCTGCCGGCGGCAGAACCGCAGAAAAGGGACTGGAAGATGAGTCTGCCGGCTGCATAATAAAGTACACAAGTCAAATATCGAACGATTGAGAAGGAGGTTTTTGTTATGTTTATGTTTTTATCACATCCACTGGATCCGGAGGGTTACGCGTGGCCGGGTGAGCCTGTTGTCAAAGTAAAACAGTGTACGGATGTTTCCGATGACTGTCCGTTCTGCAGCTTCATATCCGAAGTGCCGAATCACTGCGGCACACATATGGATGCTCCGAGACATTTTGTGAAGGACGGTCTCAGCATCAACGAGCTGCCGATTGAGTATTTCTGCCATACGGAGGTGGCGCTGCTGGAGATTCCGAAGGGACCGGCAGAAGGTATCTATAAAGAAGATCTGGAGCCATTTGCAGATACTTTATCCAAAGTATCTTTTGCGCTGATCCGCACCGGCATGGAGAAATACCGCGATACCGATCAGAACATTTACCAGAACGAAGGCGTTTACATTGCGCCGAGCGCCGGCGATTATCTGACAGAGGAATTCCCGAACCTTAAGGGAGTCGGAATGGATTTCCTGGCCATCGGCTCCGCTTCTTCCAAATGCCCGGAAGGCGAGCTGCCGCCGGATTGTCACAGACATATGCTTGGTTACTATACAGGCAAGTTTGTGACCGGCGTGGAGGATATGCATTTATCCGAGATTCCGAAAGGAGCAAAGATCACAAGATTCTTTAACGCTCCGCTTCGCATCAAGGGGCTGGATTCCAGTCAGGTAGTCTGCATTGCAGAGATTGAAGATTGATCATCAAAAAAAGAATTATAAAACAGCGGTTCGCATAGCGGCCGCTGTTTTTTTTAGGATTCCAGAAGTTTGAGATTGATATTCTGAGCGGTGGTCAGGTGGTGCTCCACCATATTTTCCAGACCGTTCATATCATGTTCCCGGAGCATCCGGAGAAATGCTTCATGTTCTGTGATAGTTTCTTCCATACGTCCCTCTCTGGAGAAGGAGGTGACATTCAGCCAGAAGATCCGGTACATAAACCGGCGGTAAATTTCCAGCATGGATTCATTGCCCACGTATTGGACAAGACTGCGGTGAAATTCATAATCTTTTCTGCCGAAATCTTCAGTTGAGCAGGTGGTTTCAGTAATCTCCTTCTGGCTGTCAACTTTGGAAGAGAGCTTTTTATAATACTGTTGTCCCCGGTCCGTGTGAAGGTTTTGGGAAAGCTGTTTGAAACAGTAGACTTCGATGGCGTTTCGGATCTGATAAGTTTCGATAATGTCTTCCCTTGTCATTTTGTGGAGAATAAATCCTTTGCTGGGAAGAATGTCAAGATAACGTTCCTGTTCAAGACGCAGCACGGCGTCCCGGAAAGGCGTCCGGGAAAATCCTGATTCTTTTGCCAGCTGATTTAGAGAATATATGGTATCAGGCTGAAGTTCTCCTTTTTTGATGTGTTCAATGAGATAATCGTATGCCTGTGTTTGTAATAATTGCGTTTCTTTCATGGCAGTACCTCGAATTATTTTTAATATCAGATTATTTGTCAGATTGCTTGTCCGGAATATTTTATAATGATTGTATGATAAAATGAAATCTCCGGGTTGTCAATGAAGAGAACAATGAGAACCGGAATAAAATAAAAAGGGATATAATAGAAAAAAAGTCTGGTATTCTTCTGCGCGGTGTGATAAAATAAGCAAGATTAGGCAATAGTAATAATAATATAGCAGACAAACAATGGGAAGTGCGTGACCGGGACTTCTGAAAAGCACATTGGTGAACAGTGTATTTTTCAGTTGTTTCGGAGCCTTCCCAATGATGCGTGGATACGGGCAGTGTTTTTTAACCTTCCCGTATTATGTTTGTCATAATGGATTTAGGAGGTATCAGAATGATAAAACAGTTTTCCATGGAACTGGCAGGAAGAACTCTGTCGGTCGAGATCGGAAGAGTTGCCGCTCAGGCCAACGGCGCGGCATTTATGCATTACGGAGATACGGTGGTACTGTCTACGGCCACTGCATCCGATAAGCCGAGAGAAGGAATTGATTTCTTCCCTCTGAGCGTGGAGTTTGAGGAGAAAATGTACTCTGTCGGAAAGATTCCGGGAGGATTTAATAAGAGAGAAGGAAAGGCGTCCGAGCATGCTGTGCTCACATCCCGTGTCATTGACCGTCCGATGCGTCCGCTTTTCCCGAAGGATTACAGAAATGACGTAACTTTAAATAACCTGGTGATGTCTGTGGATCCGGACTGTTCACCGGAGGTGACAGCGATGCTCGGTTCTTCCATTGCCACCTGTATTTCCGACATCCCGTTTGACGGACCGATCGCAGCCACACAGATGGGACTCATTGATGGAGAGTTCATCGTGAACCCGACAGCGGATCAGCAGCAGGTATCCGACCTGGCGCTGACCGTTGCATCCACCGCAGAGAAGGTTATCATGATCGAGGCGGGCGCCAACGAGGTGCCGGAGGATGTGATGATCGACGCTATTTTTAAGGCTCATGAGGTCAACAAAGAGATTATCGCATTTATTCAGAAGATCGTTGATGAGTGCGGTAAAGAGAAACATGACTATGAGCATGTGGACACACCGGAAGAACTGTGGAACGACATGGTGGAGTTCATTACACCGGAAGCCATGGAAGAAGCGGTATTTACCGATGTGAAGCAGGTGCGTGAAGAAAACATCCGCCAGATTGAGGAGAAACTGGAAGAAAGATATGCGGAAGAGCATGAAGACTGGCTGCCGCTGATCGGCGACGCTGTGTACAAGTTCCAGAAAAAGACTGTCCGCAAAATGATCTTAAAAGATCACAAACGTCCGGACGGCAGAGCGATCGACGAGATCCGCCCGCTGTCCGCAGAGATCGACATTCTGCCTAGAGTACACGGTTCCGGTATGTTCAAGAGAGGACAGACACAGATCATGACGATCACAACACTGGCGCCGTTATCCGAAGTACAGAAGGTGGATGGCATAGATGTAAATGTAACATCCAAGAGATATATGCATCATTATAATTTCCCTAGCTATTCTGTGGGCGAGACCAAGCCGAGCCGAGGACCGGGACGCCGGGAGATCGGACATGGCGCTCTGGCAGAGCGGGCGCTGGTACCGGTGCTGCCAAGCGAGGATGAGTTCCCGTACGCAATCCGTACCGTATCCGAGACACTGGAATCCAACGGTTCCACTTCACAGGCCAGCGTGTGTGCCTCCACCCTGTCTCTGATGGCAGCTGGTGTTCCGATTAAGAAACCGGTAGCTGGTATCTCCACAGGTCTTGTGACCGGAGATACTGATGACGATTATCTGATCCTTACAGATATTCAGGGGCTGGAAGACTTTTTTGGAGACATGGATTTCAAGGTTGCCGGAACTCATGATGGTATCACTGCCATCCAGATGGATATCAAGATTCACGGCCTGACGCCGGACATCATCAAAGGAGCCATCACAAAGGCAAAGGCTGCAAGAGAGTACATTCTTACTGAGGTTATGGAGCCGGTAATCGCCGAGCCAAGACCGGAGGTTGGTAAATACGCGCCTAAGATTCAGCAGATGCATGTGGAGCCGGATAAGATCAGCGAGATCATCGGCAAACAGGGCAAGACTATCAACGGCATCATTGATGAGACCGGCGTGAAGATTGATATCAACGATGACGGAAGAGTGGATATCTGCGGCGTGGAACAGGATATGATTCATAAGGCTATGGAGCTGATTCGTCTTATTGTGGAGCCGGTAGAGGTCGGAGCTATCTATGAAGGTGAAGTTGTGAGAATCATGAATTTCGGTGCATTTGTACAGCTTGCTCCGAACAAAGACGGACTGATTCATATTTCCAAATTATCCAGAGACAGAGTAAATAAAGTAGAAGATGTGGTCAATATCGGTGACAAGGTGAGAGTAAAAGTTCTCGAGATCGACAAGATGGGCAGAATCAACCTGGCACTGAGAGAGAAATTAAGCTGATTGGTTCCTTTTCCCAGTGCAGTGCTTTTCCCGTTTTCAGGAACGCGCACTGCACTGACCGGGATACATAAGATACAGCCAGGGAGGAACATGTATGAAATGTCCATTTTGCGGTATGGATAACACCCGCGTGATTGATTCCAGACCTGCGGATGACAATGCGTCCATCCGGAGAAGAAGACAGTGTGATGAATGTGGGAAACGTTTTACCACATACGAAAAGGTAGAGATCATTCCTCTCACTGTCATAAAGAAGGACAGGAGCCGGGAGCCATATGACAGGAGCAAGATCATGGCCGGCGTTCTTCGTGCCTGCCACAAGCGGCCGATTCCTGTGGAGAAGATAGAAGAGACTGTCAATAAGATCGAGAATGACATTTTCAATCTGGAGTATAAGGAGATTGAAAGCAAGGTTATCGGCGAGATTGTCATGGAACGGCTCAAATCACTGGAGCAGGTGGCATATGTTCGATTTGCATCGGTTTACAGGGAGTTCAAAGATGTTAATACATTTATGAATGAACTGAAAAAGATGCTGGATTCCAGCAGCGATGCCGGCGGACAGGGAGAGTCAGAAATAAAAGGCGTGTAAAGCATAAAACATTAAAAAACTTCGGTATGAGCAATACCGGAGTTTTTTTAGAATATAAAATGTAAAATAATGTAAAATACACTTGAAAATGTAAAAATAATATGTTAAAATCTGGAAAAGTCAGGAGGTGAAACATGGTAGCAGAAGTTTTAAGCGGTATGGTACAGGGCGTACATGGAGAGATCATTACAGTACAGGCAGATGTTAGTGACGGTCTTCCGGTTTTTGGTCTGACCGGACATCTGTCTTCTGAAGTGAAGGAGGCAAAGGAACGAGTTCGCACTGCCCTGAAGAATACAGGCTGCCATCTTCCTCCTAGACGTGTCTCAGTGAATCTTGCGCCGGCAGACGTGAGAAAAAGCGGTACCTGCTATGATATGGCCATCGCCGTCGGCATTATGACAGCCATGGGACTGATACCGCAAAGTGCTGTCAGAGGAATTGTATTTCTGGGCGAGCTGGCTCTTGACGGTATGCTGTCGCCTGTTACGGGTGTGCTCGCTATCCTGAGGACTGCGCAGGAAGCGGGATACCATACCTGTGTAGTTCCTCCGGCCAATGTGCAGGAGGCGTCTCTCCTGCCGGAGATGAGGGTTCTGGGTTTTGCCAATTTAAAAGAAGTGACCGCCTTTTTGAGGGGGACGGCAGAGGATGAATATTCCGAAAGAAAAATCGTAACCTGTGTTAAAGATGTGGGGAAAACAATAAGAGCGGCGGGACGTCCGGACGGAGGGGCCGGGTATCCTGATTTATCGGAGGTAAAAGGACAGCGTATGGCTAAGAGAGCGCTGGAGATTGCTGTGGCCGGATATCACAATCTGTTTCTGGACGGGCCGCCCGGAGCGGGCAAGTCCATGCTGGCGTCATGCACGCCGGGGATTATGCCGGGAATGACCAGAGAAGAGATGATAGACGCTACCATGGTATACAGTGTGAAAGGGTTGCTGCGGGAAGGTTTTTCTCTGGTGGAGAACAGACCTTTCCGGGCTCCGTCTTCTTCTGTCACCATGGCCGGAATGTTCGGAGGAGGAAAGAATCCGAGCCCCGGGGAAGTGACTCTGGCACATCATGGGGTATTATTCCTGGATGAGTTTCCGGAATTTAAAAGAGAATTAATTGAGATGTTCCGGGTAGTGCTGGAAGATCATCAGGTCAGACAGATCAGAAATGGTAAAACGGTGACATTTCCGGCGGATTTTATTTTTATTGCCGCGGCCAATCCCTGCCCGTGCGGATATTTTCCTGACCGAAGATACTGCCATTGCAGTCCGAGGGAGATCTTTCATTATCAGAATCGTCTGAGCGGGCCCATTCTGGATCGTCTGGATCTTTTTGTGCGCTGTGACAAAATGTCTTATGAGACGATGACGGAGGAGAAAGAAGGAGAAACTTCAGCGATGGTCCGGGAAAGAGTCCGGGAGGTATGGGGACTGCAAAAGGAACGTTTTAAATCAGGCGGAAGTAATTTTAACGGACGTATGACGCCGAAAGAAGTGAAAAAATACTGCGTGCTGGATGAGAATTCACGGAAGCTGATGAAAGAAGTATTTGACCGTCTGCGGCTGACCGGCCGCTCATACAACCGTATTCTCAAAGTGGGAAGAACAATCGCTGATATGGAAGGCTCCGCCCGGATCAGGGAAGAACATCTGCGGGAGGCGCTGATGTTCCGCCGGACTGCGCCTTTTGGGCAAGATCCGGATACGCCGTAGCATCGTAGAGCGTTCCGCACGGAGGTATTTTGCGGCAGAGTGATACCGCGGGACGCAGGGGCGTCGGGTGAGAATGGTCGGGGGGCAGATATGAGCGATAAAGAGACAGATTATAAAGTGGAAGAAAACAACGCGTTTTTCTGGTATTGGTTTGTGAACATATCCGGAGTAGGCAGTGTGTCCAGAAAGAAGCTGCTGGACCGCTTTATCCATCCGGCAGTCCTGTATCATGCGGGAAAGAGAGAGTACGAAGATATCCTGAGTCCAAAGCAGTGCGTATATTTACAAAACTCCCGCAATACATATAGGATAAATCAGTCGATGCAGAAGTTGGAGACTTCCGGCGTGCATTTTGTGCATTGGGAATCTCCGGAGTATCCCCGGAAGTTCAGGCAGCTGTTTGATCCTCCGTATGGCATATATGTCAAAGGAAGGCTTCCGGCAGAGGATATGCCGGTGCTTGGCATGGTGGGATCCCGGGCGGCGACTCCCTACGGTCTTCATATGGCGCAGAGCTTCGCGGAGTCATTGGCGCTGCAGGGCATCCAGATCGTCAGCGGTCTGGCAGCGGGAATTGATGCTGCAAGCCACAGAGGAGCACTTCGGGCCGGAGGATACACTCTTGGAATTCTGGGCGGAGGCATCGATAGTATGTATCCCCGGGAGAATTTTTCTTTATATATGCAAATGTATGAAAGAGGAGGTGTGCTGTCAGAATATAATCTCGGCGTTCCCAACAGTCCGGGATTGTTTCCGCTCAGGAATCGTCTGATCAGTGGAATCGCGGACGGAGTATTTGTGCTGGAGGCAGGAGAAAAAAGCGGTTCTTTTATCACCATAGACCAGGCACTGGAACAAGGGAAAGAGGTGTTCGCAATGCCGGGGAGAGTTTCGGATCCGCTGAGCGCCGGATGCAACAGACTCATCGCGGAAGGAGCCTCTCTGGTACAGTGTCCCGAAGACATTGCCGGTCAGTTACTTGCCAAGTATGCAAAATCTGAGAAAAAGAATGGAAAAGAACAGGTAAAGTTTGCAAAAGAACGGGCAGCGTGTCTTTTGGAAGATCCGGAACAGCAGCGAATCTATGAACTTCTGGATGCAAAAAATCCGACAAGTTTTAATGAACTTTTAGAGAAAAGCGGGTATAATTTTGTAAAATTGCAGTATATTTTATTGGAAATGGAGATTTCTCAGTATATTTATCAGCCGTCACAGAACACTTATCTGAGAAAATTTTAAAAATTTTTTTCTTGCGAACCCATGTGAAATGGTGTATTATTGATAATTGTTTTACAGGACAAGGCTTTTTATCAGAATAATATAGCAAAATATTTGTCCTGGAATATGAGGTTAAGAGTTTTTTTATGCCATCTATCTATATATAAGTTGGGAGTGTATTGTAAATGGCAAGCAAGTTAGTGATTGTGGAATCACCTGCAAAGGCAAAAACGATTCAGAAGTTTTTGGGAAAAAGTTATAAGGTCATTGCCTCCAACGGACATGTCCGTGATCTTCCCAAAAGTTCTATGGGAATTGATTTTGATAATGATTATGAACCGAAATATATAACAATCCGGGGGAAGGGAGAGATTCTGGCTCAACTTCGCAAGGAAGTGAAAAAGGCAGATAAAGTTTATCTCGCAACGGACCCGGACCGGGAAGGCGAAGCGATTTCCTGGCATCTTTATAACGCTCTGAAGCTGGAAGGAAAAAAATGCAGCCGGATTACTTTCAATGAGATCACGAAGGATGCGGTGAAGAGATCGATTAAGAATTCCCGGGATATTGATATGAACCTGGTGGATGCGCAGCAGGCGCGGCGCGTGCTGGACCGTATTGTGGGTTATAAGATCAGCCCGATTCTCTGGTCAAAGATTAAGAGAGGACTGAGCGCCGGACGTGTGCAGTCAGTGGCGCTGCGTATCATATCTGACCGCGAAAAAGAGATTAATGAGTTTATTCCGGAAGAATACTGGAGCATAGATGCGGATCTGCAGGTGGAAGGCGTGAAAAAACCGCTGGAAGCGCATTTTACAGGCGACAAAGATGGTAAAATCGAACTCCGCAGCAAAGAAGATGTGGAGCGTATCACAAAAGAACTGGAAGGATGCCGCTATGAAGTTCTGGGTATCAAGCGCGGGGAGCGGAGGAAAAAACCGCCGCTGCCATTTACTACCAGTACCCTGCAGCAGGAAGCTTCCAAGAAGCTGAATATGTCTACGCAGAAGACCATGCGTCTGGCGCAGGAGCTCTATGAAGGCGTTTCTCTGAAAGGCCGCGGGACCATCGGTCTCATTACTTATCTTCGTACAGACTCCACCAGAATATCCGAGGAAGCGGATGCAGCCTGCCAGGAGTATATCAGAACCCGGTACGGAGAAGATTTTGTGGGAAACGGCACTGCCAGGAAGACGGGAGCCGGCAAGATTCAGGATGCTCATGAAGCCATCCGGCCTACGGACAGCAGCCTGTCGCCGTCGGATTTGAAAGAAGAGTTGTCCAGAGATCTGTATCGTCTGTATAATCTGATCTGGACCCGCTTTATTGCCAGCCGCATGTCAGAGGCTGTATATGAGACCGTCTCTGTGAAGATCGGAGCCGGCGACTATCGTTTCAGCGTGTCGGGCGCACGGATTAAGTTCGACGGTTTTATGACGGTATATCATTATGATGATGAGAAGTCCACGCTGGACACCGCCCTCAAAAAGATCAGCGAGGATTCAGAGCTTACGTTAAAAGAACTGAAACCACAGCAGCATTTCACACAGCCGCCGGGACATTTTACCGAGGCCAGTCTCGTTAAGACTCTGGAAGAGCTGGGAATAGGACGCCCGAGTACCTATTCGCCTACTATTACTACGCTTCTTGCCAGAAGATATATTGTGAAGGAAAATAAAAATCTTTACATGACGGAGCTTGGCGAAGCGGTCAACGAACTGACTGTGAAAGGTTTTCCTTCTATTGTAAATGTGAATTTTACAGCCAATATGGAGTCGCTTCTCGATGGAGTGGAGGAAGGAAAAGTAAAGTGGAAAACCATCGTGGAAAACTTCTACCCGGATCTCAATGATGCTGTGGAAGCGGCCGAGAAGGAACTGGCGGAAGTGGAAATTGCCGATGAAGTCAGCGATGAGGTCTGTGAAGAGTGCGGCAGAAACATGGTGATCAAATACGGACCGCACGGTAAGTTCCTGGCCTGCCCGGGATTTCCGGAATGTAAGAATACGAAGCCATACTACGAGAAGATTGGCGTTGCCTGCCCGAAATGCGGCAAGGATATTGTGCTGAAGAAGACTAAGAAGGGCAGAAAATATTATGGTTGTATTGATAATCCGGAGTGCGATTTCATGAGCTGGCAGAAGCCGTCAAAGATACCATGTAAAGAATGCGGCGGTCTTATGGTGGAAAAAGGCAAAAAACTTGTGTGTATGAATCCGGAGTGCGGATATGTGACCGATAAGCCGGATGAGGAATAGACAGCAGCTGCCGGATGTGCGGAAAAGACAAGCTGGCAGATACCATAGGATAAGCAGAGTCTGCTATCAGACAGGGATCATCTGCAGTTATGGAAATAACATAGCTGCAGATGTTTTTTTATGTTTGTCTGAAATATTTTAATAATTGGATGGATTAATAAATTCTTAAATTTTTAGATAATATCGTTGTGATTGTGCGGTAGATGTGTTAAAATAATTTTTAATGAAGAATTGTCAGTTAATAATATGGAGGTTTCTATGAGTGTCCAATTGCTTGATAAAACGAGAAAAATTAACAAACTGCTGCACAACAACAATTCACACAAAGTAGTATTTAATGACATCTGTGAAGTTCTCAGCGAGATTCTTTTATCGAACGTTCTGGTCATCAGCAAGAAAGGAAAGGTTCTTGGAATTAAGGACAGAGCAGATATTGAGACGATCAATGAACTCATTAATAATGAAGTGGGTGAATATATCGACCCTCTGTTAAATGAGAGGCTCCTCGGAGTTTTATCGACAAAAGAAAATGTGAATCTGGAAACACTGGGTTTTGAATTTTCAGACATTTCCGAGTATCAGGCAATTATTACTCCGATCGATATTGCCGGCGAGAGACTTGGAACTGTTTTCATGTATCGAAAAGAGAAACATTATGAGATTGACGATATCATTCTGGTGGAATATGGCACCACGGTGGTAGGGCTTGAGATGATGCGTTCTGTCAATGAAGAAAATGCGGAGGAGACAAGGAAGGTCTCCATCGTAAAATCGGCAATTTCCACCCTGTCTTTTTCAGAGCTGGAGGCTATTCAGCACATTTTCGATGAGCTGGACGGGGAAGAAGGCATCCTGGTGGCCAGCAAAATTGCCGACCGGGTGGGGATCACCAGGTCTGTCATTGTCAATGCTCTCCGGAAGTTTGAGAGTGCCGGAGTGATAGAGTCCCGCTCTTCCGGCATGAAAGGAACCTATATCAAGGTACTCAACGATGTTGTATTTGACGAACTGAAGAAAATGAAACATTAGATTTGCACCCTGCATATATGAATAACAGAGAAAGGCTACGATAGGATAAAGGAGTAACATCATGGCGGATAATTATAAGATAACCCAGTATTCAGTCAGTACAATTTTAGGATATGTTGAGAATTCTCAGATTGCCATTCCGGAAATTCAAAGACCATTTGTCTGGAAGGGGCAGGAGGTCAGAGATTTGATCGACTCCCTGTATGAAGGATATCCCATCGGGTATCTGATTGTATGGCAGAATTCTCAGGTCAGAATCCGCGGATTTGGTAAAGGCGGAACGAAAAAAATCCTCATAGACGGCCAGCAGAGAGTGACGGCGCTGATGGCGGCTCTTCTGGGCAGGGAAGTACTGGACTCCCAGTACAGATCTCACCGGATCAAGATCGCATTTTATCCTCTGGCGCAGCCGGGAGAGGAAAAGTTTGCGGTCAGCGACGCCTCCTATGAGGATAAGCCGGGATGGATTCCGGACATCTCCGTTTTATTCCGGAGAGATTTTTCCTTCCGTAAATTTGAAAAAGAATATAAAGAAAAGAATCCGGATCTGGACACTTCCCTTCTGGAAGCTGCCATAGACCGGTTAAAAGGAATTGTCAAACATCAGGTTGGCGTCATAGAACTGTCCTTCCTGCTGGACATTGATGTGGTATCGGAGATATTTATCCGCATTAATCTGCAGGGCAAGCCGCTCAATCAGGAAGATTTCGCCATGTCAAAGATATCTGTCAATGAGCAGTATGACGGAGATCTTATCAGAAACTGCATCGATTATTTCTGTCATCTTATAAAAGAGCCATCCTTTATGACGATTCTCAAAGCAAATGAAAAGGAATTTATGGAGACAGAATACGGCAGACTGCTGGGATGGCTGCAGGAAGGGGAGGAATTGCTCTATGTTCCTTCTTATTCTGATGTGCTGAAGGTCGTACTTATTGCTGGATTCGGAAAGAGCAAGATCGGCGATCTGGTCAATCTGTTGTCCGGCAAGACGAAAGATAAGACCTTCGCCAGAGGAGAGGTTTCCCAGAAAGTGGCGAAGGAAGCCTTTGAGACGCTGGGACGGGGAGTCAGAGCTTTCGTCAGCGAAGAGAATTATAAAGGTTTTCTGAAAGCTCTCCGCAGAGCGGGATATACCAGCGAGCGGCTGTTGTATTCCCAGGCGGTGTTGAATTACTGTTATGCCATGTATCTTCTCATGGATATGGAGGGACTTCCTTCCGATAAGAAAGAAAGTCTTATGGGCCGGTGGATGACCATGTGCCTGATCACCGGGCATTACCAGAGTACGCCGGATACGGTTGTCATGAAAGATTACAAGGAGATCAGGGAAGCCGGCATGGAAAGCTATCTGCGCCAGATTGAAGAGCTTCGTCTCGGCGAAGAATTCTTTGCTTCGGTTCTTCCGGAAAAATTTACTTCCACCACGGCACGGACGGCACCATATCTTGCTTATCTGGCAGCGCAGACAGCTTCCGGCACTCTTTCCCTTTACAGCGGGGAGAATACGGTGGGCGGACTTTACGCCGCTAAAGCGGAAGCATACCAGATTCTGCCGAAGGCTTATCTGGAAAAATGTGGTTTCAAGACCAGAGAGACCTATGGACAGGTGGCGAATCTGACATACATTTCCAAAGAAGTGAAAGCAATCGTCAGGAGAAAGTCTCCGGCCGATTACAGAGAAGAACTGGAAAAACAGCTTTCCGCAGAGGAGATTCAGGCGTCCCTGGCTGCCAACGATATTCCGGAGAATATTTTTGACGCGGATGCCGGCAGCGTGCCGGAGATTCTGGCGGAGAGAAGAAGAAAAATGGCCCGGAAGATTCAGAACCATTATTATTCTTTATAGAAACCAACAAAACAATAGAATTCAACAAGATGATATATACAGACAGCGGAATCCTGAAAAAGGAGACCGCTGTTATATATTATAGGAGATTCCTATAATATATAACGCCCTCCGGGCGGGATGCGCACTCGCGCGAAATAGAACTTTGTCGCTAAAGCGACCGCGCTCGGCGCGAGAGTTCTGACAAGCAGAACTCTTTATTCCGGGAATGCTCCGGCGGTGTACAAATTTTCTGCAATAATTTAAACGGAACTTCTTGCCAAGGGAGTTTTTGTATGCTATACTACCTTCGGTAAAAAAGTAACAGTCATGCCGTGACTTTTGCGGCAGGATAAAACACACGTTATCGGATTCTGTCGGTCGGTGTGCCTTTCGGGGTGGCTGAGGAATATGAAGATGACGGAAGACAAACAAAAAAGGAGAATTGACATGAGTGTAATTTCAATGAAACAGTTACTCGAAGCAGGTGTTCATTTCGGACATCAGACAAGAAGATGGAACCCTAAAATGGCTCCGTACATTTACACAGAGCGTAACGGCATCTACATCATCGACCTTCAGAAGTCTGTAGGTAAAGTAGACGAAGCTTATAACGCGATCAGAGACTGTGTGGCAAACGGAGGAAAGATTCTTTTCGTTGGTACAAAGAAACAGGCACAGGATTCTATCAAGAACGAGTCTGAGAGATGTGGAATGTTCTACGTAAACCAGAGATGGTTAGGTGGTATGCTCACTAACTTCAAGACCATCCAGAGCCGTGTTGCCCGCTTAAAGAAGATCGAGGAGATGGCAGAGGACGGAACTTTTGAAGTACTTCCTAAGAAAGAAGTTATCCAGCTCAAGAGAGAGCAGGAGAAGCTTGAGAAGAACCTGGGCGGTATCAAAGAGATGCAGGATATTCCTGATATGATCTTCGTTGTTGACCCAAGAAAAGAAAGAATCTGTATTCAGGAAGCACATACTCTTGGTATTCCTTTAGTTGGTATCTGTGATACAAACTGCGATCCTGAAGAACTGGATTACGTGATCCCAGGAAACGACGATGCAATCCGTGCAGTCAAATTAATCGTTTCCAAGATGGCTGACGCAGTAATCGAAGGCAATCAGGGACAGGATGCAGAAGTTGCAGAAGAAGAGGAAGCTGTAGAAGAAGAAGCTTAATTCTGACCGCAGTTCCATACGCCTCAGCCTGCATCTCGCAGGCCGGGGCATTTTTGTGTGATATGTAACCTGCGCATTCCCGGTAACAGGCCCCTGCCTTCTGGCAGTGTCGGGGCAGCCGTCGGGAATACCGGACACAAAAAATGATTTGATAATTTTGGAGGAATGAAAATGGCTATTACAGCAAAACAGGTAAAAGAATTACGTGAAATGACAGGTGCCGGAATGATGGACTGTAAGAAAGCTCTTACAGCTACAGAAGGCGATTTTGATAAAGCGATTGAGTTCTTAAGAGAAAAAGGTCTTGCTACTGCTGAGAAGAAAGCAGGAAGAATTGCTGCAGAGGGTATCGTAAAAGTTCTCGTTTCCGAGGACGGAAACAAAGCTGTCGCTGTTGAGGTAAACGCTGAGACAGACTTCGTTGCAAAGAACGAGAAGTTCCAGGCATACGTTGGACAGGTTGCTGAGCAGGCAATGGACACAACAGCTGCAGATCTGGACGCTTTCCTCGCTGAAACATGGAAGTTTGACGAGACAAAGACTGTAAAAGAAGCGCTGGCCGGACAGATCGCTATCATCGGCGAGAACATGAACATCCGCAGATATGAGCAGGTAAAAGAGGACGCCGGATTCGTGGCTTCCTACACTCACATGGGCGGCAAGATCGGTGTTCTTGTTGACGTTGTAACTGACGTTGTCAACGACGAGATCAAAGAGATGGCAAAAAATGTCTGCATGCAGGTTGCAGCTTTAAAACCGAAATACACAAGCAGAGCCGAAGTTGATCAGGACTATCTTGCAAAAGAAGAAGAGATCTTAATGGCAGCTGCAAGAAACGAGAAACCGGACGCCAACGACAAGATCATCAGCGGTATGGTAAAAGGCCGTCTCAACAAAGAGTTAAAAGAGATCTGCCTGCTTGACCAGGTATATGTAAAAGCAGAAGACGGAAAACAGAGCGTAGGCAAATACGTAGAAGAAGTTGCCAAAGCAAACAATGCAAAAGTCATCATCAAAGGATTTGTCCGCATGGAGACAGGCGAAGGAATCGAGAAAAAACAGGAAGACTTCGCAGCAGAAGTTGCAGCTCAGATGGGACTGTAATCCGAAATCTATAGTATTGTTTTGAACAATAGACCCTTACAGGTAGTGGTTTTACACTGCTTGTAAGGGTTTTTATATTTTCAGAAAAAATGTAGCGGAGAATAAAGTCTGGTTGATTTTACTCTGTGGAATGGATATACTATAATTAGGAAGAGCAACAGAAAGGAGGGGGAGTATGTCCAGGATTTTAGATGAAATATTGAAAAAATATGTGGAAGATGTGCGCGAAATTTATGGAGAAAATTTGAGAACGATAATATTATATGGTTCTTATGCGCGAGGCGATTTCAAACCGGATTCAGATATTGATCTTATGATTCTGGTAGATTTATCAGATGATGAGATAAAACGTAAAGGGCACGTACTTTCTGACCTGACTTTTGATTATAATTTCGATAACAATCTGGAGATTATGCCTATTGTGAAGAATCTGGATCATTTTAATAAATGGATCAGGGCGTATCCATTCTATAATAATGTTAAGAATGAAGGAGTAGAATTATATGCAGCATAATTTGGACGATATTGGCGGTGCCAGAGAATTAGCTTGGCATAGAATCAATGTAGCAAAAGACGATTTGGAGGCCGCAGAGATGAATTTTGAGGGAGGACATTACAGATCCTCAAACAACAGAGCATATTATGCTATTTTCAGAGCAATTTCAGCATGCCTTGCATTGGAGTTTAAAGCATATAAGCAGCACGCTCAGGTAATTGGAAATTTTAATAAAGATTTTGTCCATACTGGTGTGTTTCCAAAGGAAATTAGCAGAAAAATCAGCAGAGCACAGGAAGTGCGTCATGCCAGTGACTATGATGACTTTTATATCGTGTCAATAGAGGATGCGAGGGAACAATTGGGAACAGCCAAAGAGGTGGTAGCGTTAGTTGAACAATATCTGAAAGCATTGGATGAAGAATAAGATTGTTGATAAAGTATTTATAGTCCCTTGAAAATTCCGTAAAACGGATGTTTTCAAGGGCTTTTTAGACAGAAAGGAGCCATCTTATGTTTCTATTCAAAAAGAATGTAAAAAATAACGCAAAAAATGTCAGCAAAAAGACCTACAACAAAGAAACCCAGAAGCCTGTCCTGAAATGCAGCATCTGCAACGGCGAGCAGGTGGCGGGATTCCAGGACATACACACGGGAAAGTTCGAGGAAGTGATGTTCATCAGGAATCCGGCGGATCTGGCGGATTTCAGAGAACAGTATGGCGTTGAGGGTGATATTAAAAAGATATACTGATGGACCGGAGGGCTATCTTCAGATTCCTTTAGATTTCATTTATGAACATTTCAGATTTCTCTGCGATAATAAGGTCATCAAAGATAATTACTTTGAAATACATCAAAAGGAGGTTTGGAGTAACTGGAATTATCCTGGTGAAACAAAAAAACATTCTTTATTGAAAGGACTTTATTGAAAGGAGAATATGACAATGACAGACAGAGAAATGAAGAAAACAACAAGAGGTTTTATTAAAAAAGGATTAGTATTTTGCGTAGTTGGCGTGATGGCTCTCAGCATGGTTGCCTGCAGCGGACATAAGAAAAAAGCAGCGGGAAGCGAGTCCAAGACAAAAACAGAGGCGACTCAGAATAAAACCGGAAATCAATCCGGATCTTCCAAAGTAACACCGAAATCCGGAACGACACAGTCTGCCGGCACCGGAACGACGGCGGCGTCAGGAAAAAGCGGAAGTCAGGCGACAACTGCGGATTCCGGCAAAAATACAACCGCAGCTTCCGGCAGCACCCAGAATGCAAAAGCCGGCAGCGCAGCTCAGGGAACTGACAATGGAAAAGCGGCAGTAAAAAAGAATCAGAACAGTACAGCGAAAAAAAATAAGAAGAAATCCAGTTCCAAAAAGAATACAAAAAGCGGCAAAAAAAGTACCAAAAGTACAAAGAAAAAAACAACTGGAACGAAGAAATCAACAAGATAACAATTACAGGAAAGGGTAAGACGAAAGAGGGAAAATGAGCTGTGCAGGAATGTACAGCTCATTTTCTTAATATTCTAAGAATTCTGTAATAAATTTTCCGCCAAAACACGGTATACTGATATAATAAACAAAAGAACCTGCAAAAAGGAGTAAAAATATGAAGAAAGAACAAGTATTGATTGTGGAAGATGATGCAGATATCAGAGAGGGTGTGCGGATTCTTTTGGAAAGTGAAAATTATGTGGTGCATGAGGCGGAAAATGGGACGAAAGGTCTGGAAATCTTGGATGAAAATACGGATCTGGTCATTCTGGATGTTATGATGCCGGGAATGTCAGGTCTTCGTACCTGCGAGGAAATTCGGAAAATATCCAATGTACCGATTTTGTTTTTGACGGCAAAAGCTCAGGAGTCGGACAAACTCATCGGCCTTATGGCAGGAGGAGATGACTATCTTACAAAACCCTTTTCCTATGCGGAGCTTCTGGGAAGAGTAAAAGCGCTGGTGCGCCGGTACCGGACCTACATGGGAAAATATGCGCCGGAGACAGAGGAGGAAGAGCCATATCTGGAAATAGGAGGGATTCGGATTCATAAAACCTTCAATGAAGTCTTCGTGGATGGTGTGGAAAAAAATATGACAGATATCGAATATAATATTTTGCTTCTGCTGATGCGCCATCCGGGAAAGATTTTTTCTGCGCAGAATCTTTACGAGAGTGTGTGGGAGGAACCGTATTTTTATTCCTGCAACAGTACTGTTATGGTGCATATCCGGAAGCTCAGAGTGAAAATAGAGAAAGATCCGAAATATCCGCAATATGTTAAAACCGTGTGGGGAAAGGGGTATAAATTTGACGCAGGAAATAAATAAAGGAAATTCTATCTATGTGCAGCTTCTGCGCCTGCTTATCGTTTCAGCCGTTATTTCCGCACTGCTTTTCAGAGCGCTTGATCTGGCCGGAATGTACTTCCTGGACAAGTCTTTGTATAATGTGGAATATCAGGAGAAAAAGGACAGACATTACATTGAAGAGCTTCAGAATTACATAGACAGGGAAGATCTGTCCACAGATGATACATCGGTCATCTCAGAGTGGGTCCGGGAGCAGAAAATTTTGTCGATTGATATATATAAAGATGGAATCCTTATTTTTAATTCAGACTACCCGGACCAGGAAGTGTGGGAAGAAGAAATAGCTCTCAGCGATTATGAGGTCAGCTACGAAGTAGAATTTGCAGACGGCATGACGCAGGTCATTATTCTGGGTGCATATGGATATCAATTTTATAATTATGTATTTATTGCCAATCTCTTTGTTTCTTTTGCCGTTTTTTTATGCCTGGTGCTGCTCGGAATACGAAAAAAAATGCATTATATTTCAAGGCTCAGTGAAGATATCGAGATACTGGAAGGAGGAAGTCTTGATTATGCGGTGACGGTGAAGGGAAGAGATGAACTGGCTGTTTTGGCGGCGGGGATTGACTCCATGCGCAGATCGTTTCTTGAAATGCGCGAAAAAGAAGCGCGGATGGTCAGAGAGAACCAGAGAATCGTGACAGAGATGTCGCATGATCTCCGGACGCCTGTGACGTCCATCATGCTTTATGCGGAGATACTGAAAAAAGAAACGGATGAGGAAAGGCAAAAAAAATATATTGAGATCATTGAGAAAAAAGCGTACCGCATGAAACAGCTTACGGATAATCTGTTCGAATATTCGCTTGTAACCGGAGAGGATGAAATTGAACTGGGACAGCCGGAATCCTTTGAGACATTATTTTATGACTTGTTTTCAGAAACCTGCAGTTATCTGGAGAAGAAGGGATTTCAGGTGGATTGTCAGATGGAATGGCCTGACAAAAGGATTCAGATTTCAGAAAATTATATGATGAGAATTATGGATAATATTACTTCCAATCTTATTAAATATGCAGACGCATCCTCTGCACTCAGGATATGTACTGTCGAAAAAACGAATGCGGTGGGCTTTACCGTTGAAAACCATATTCGAAGCGGTGCCGATAAAACGGAAAGCACGGGAATCGGTATACAAAATATAAAAAATATGATGTCAAAGATGGATGGAGATTGTACCGCGGAAACAGCAGGAGGCATATTCCGCCTGACTCTGCTGTTCCCGGTCGTTTAGCTTCGGGAAGAAGACCTGGAGGAAAGTTCCGGGAGAACTGTGAGCAGCATGGTGATAAAGCAGGCGCAGCCGCCCAGAAGATTTGAGATCGGTTCTGCCCAGAACACGCCGTCAGTTCCAAGTCCGTGAATCCCCGGAAGAAGGATCGTTAGAGGGACAACAATGATCGCCTTTCGGAGAAGGGAGAAAAAGGTGGCGTACTTAGATTTGCCGAGCGCCACGAATACACTCTGTCCGCTGAACTGCAGCGCCATGAAACAAAAACCAAAAAAATAAATATGGAGAGCGGGGATGCCTTGTGCCAGCAAATCCGGGCTGTCGTTGAACAGACGAATAAAAAATGCCGGAAAAAGCTTCAGGATTCCCCACATGAAAAGCGTGTATGCAACGCAGACGGCGGTCATAAAGCCGATGGCCTGCCGCACCTTTTTGTAAGAGCCCTCGCCGTAGCAGAAACTGATGACCGGAGAGGCGCCGTTGGTAAAACCTTGCACAGGCATGGTGCAGATATCCCGAACAGAATTTAATACTGTCATTACCCCCACATACAAGTCTCCTCCGTACACATGGAGAGTCTTGTTGCAGACGATTTGTACAAGGCTGTTGGTAAATGCCATGAAAAAACCGGAAATACCAAGAGCAATGATTTTTTTCACTTTGGTCATCTGCAGACGCAGGGCAGTTCTTTTCAGATGAAGAACTGCCCTTTTTCCCGTGAGAAAACGGAGAACCCAGAGTGCGGAGCAAAGCTGAGACAAAACGGTGGCGACAGCGGCTCCTGAAACGCCCATATGGAAGACAAAGATAAACAGCGGATCCAGGATAATATTTAATACTGCGCCGATCAGAATGGTGAGCATGCCCATACTTCCAAATCCCTGACAGTTGATAAAAGGATTCATACCCACTGAAATCATTACGAAAACGGTGCCGAGCAGATAAATCCGTATGTATTCCTGCGCGTAAGGAAATGTAATGTCACTGGCGCCGAAAAGATAGAGCACAGGACGGTAAAAGAGCAGTCCGATGACCGTCAGAATTATTCCGGTCCATACCAGCAACGTAAAAGAATTACCCATGAAGAGTTCTGCCTCGTGGTCATCGCCCTTTCCGCGTTCCATGGCGCACAGCGGAGAACCCCCGTTTCCATAAAGATAGGTGAAAGCTGAGACAAGAGTAATAAGCGGAAAGCAGAGCCCCACGCCGGTGAGAGCGATGGTTCCGGTACCTGGAATTTTGCCTATGTAAATACGATCCACGACATTATACAGAAGATTAAGAAGCTGTGCAAAGATCATAGGCACGGCCACCTCGCAGATATTTCTGTATACATTTCCTTTTGAAAAATCTGTCTGATGAGACTTCATCACATTTCCTTCTTTCCTCAGTCTGTTTCAAGACTTGCTTTATAATTCGTTCCCCATTGTTCCATGGCGTCAAGGATCGGTTTCATGGACTCTCCCAATTCTGAAAGACTGTACTCGACCCGGGGCGGAACTTCCGGATAAACGGTACGGATAATGATGCCATCTTCTTCCATGGAACGCAGGCTGTCCGTGAGAACTTTCTGGCTGATGCCTTCCAGATTTTTTTTCAATTCATTAAAGCGCCATGGGCGCATCCGAAGATTTCTTATAATTAAAAGTTTCCATTTACTTCCAATAAGCTGTACTGTAGTTGCCACCGGACATTCCGGCAATTCTTCTTTTGTCAGCATACGCTGTCACCTCTTTCTGCATTTTTATCCTTTAAAATATAGAAGGTTCGCACAATGCGATATTCCAAGGTCAGAATGATTTCCTTCGATGTAACATGTTTATTATAGTCAAATGCTCCTTCTTTTTCAAGGCGGACAGAAATGATATTTGCAATGGTTACGAAAAGGTAACTATGTAATAAAAAAGTGCGTACTTTTTTTCTGAAAATGCTTTCGTATAATAGAGATATAAAGGAGGACAGGAAATGAACAATATCGCGGGATTCAGAGTGGATCAGAAAAAATGTATTGGCTGCGGAGCGTGTGTAAAGGTTTGTCCGGGAGGACTGCTTTCCCTGGATGAACACAGAAAACCGTGTATTACCGGGGCGGATTCTTTTGGGTGGAATGGCTGCTGGAAATGCGAACATTGTCTGGCGGTCTGCCCCGGGGGAGCCATAGAGGTTCTTGGCAAAAAGCCGGAAAACAGTCTTTCTGTTCCGGATTATATGGAGACAGAACAAGTGATGAACACACTCATCGCGAACAGGCATTCCTGCCGGCGGTATCAGAACCGGGCTGTGGATTCTGCGGTCATCGAAGATATGCTTTGCCGACTGGGGAACGCACCCAATGGAGGCAATAAGCAGCAGGTGGAATTTACACTCATTGACGATGTAGAACAGATGAATGAATTCAGAAATCTGGCATATAAAGAAATGGAGCGGCTGGCTGAGAACGGCGTTTATCCGGAAGGATTCGACAAAAAAACTTATGAAGATATGAAGCGATGGGAGCAGAGCGTCCGGCCGGAGAAAAAGAAGCTCCGGTCAAAAAAGGTTTTGTGATTACGGAAACCTGTATCGGCTGTGGAAAATGCGCCAGAGTTTGCCCGCAGCAATGTGTGGAGCCGGGGACTCCGTACCGTATCGCGCAGGAGCATTGCCTGCACTGCGGACTCTGCTTTGAGAACTGTCCGGTCCTGGCCATAGAGCGGCGGAATGAAAAATGAAAAGAGGGATGAATTATGTTGACAGAAATCATTGATTTGATACAGAGCCGATGGGATTTCTTTCTGGGGCTTCTCGTGGAGCACATACAGATTTCGCTGCTGTCCATCGTCATCGCCATGGTCATTGGACTGACGATCGGCATTCTCATCAGCGAGTATCAGAAGAGCTCTAAAGTAGTCATCGGAATCGTGAATTTCATTTACACGATTCCGTCCATATCTCTATTGGGATTCCTGATTCCCCTTTCCGGAGTGGGAGACGCCACGGCGGTCATAGCATTGACGGTTTATGCCCTGCTGCCTATGGTCAGAAATACACACACAGGTCTTACCAATGTGAGCCCCCTTCTGCTGGAAGCGGCCATCGGCATGGGAAGCACGAAAATGCAGACGCTTATCAAAGTGAAACTGCCGCTCGCCATGCCGGTGATCATTTCCGGAATCCGGAGCATGGCGGTCATGACCATCGCCCTGGCCGGTATCGCTTCCTTCATTGGAGCCGGCGGTCTGGGCGTGGCTATTTATCGCGGAATTACCACCAATAATAAGGCGATGACGCTGGTGGGAAGTCTTCTTATTGCTGTGCTGGCTATCGCGGTGGATTTCCTCATCGGACGAATAGAAAAAATGGTGAAAAGACATGGACTGGCATGAAAAGAAGATTGATTTTTTGAACAGAAATGGAAAGAGGATATTAACATGAAAGGATATAACTTTGACGCAAAGTGTAATGAAAAGCCAGCTTCCGGAAAAAAGAGAGGAAGTAAAACATGGAAGAAGGGAGCAGCCGTGTTGCTGACTGCTGTACTTAGCACGGGTGCGCTCGCCGGCTGCGGGCAGAGCGGCCAGACGATTCACATGGCGACGAAACCCATGACGGAACAGTACATCATGGGGAGCATGATGAAAACTCTCATTGAACAGGACACAGATCTTACTGTGGAGGTGACGGAAGGCGTTGGCGGCGGCACAGCCAATATCCATCCCGCCATGGAGGAAGGGGAATTTGACTTTTACCCGGAATACACCGGAAGCGCCTGGAATGCGGTTCTGAAAGAAGAGAGCGTTTATGATGAGAGTATGTTCGATCAGCTGCAGGCGGGATATGACGAGATGGATATGACCTGGACAGGAATGCTTGGATTTAATAATACCTATGGCCTGGTGGTGGACAGCAGTATCGCGCAGCAATATAATCTGAAAACCTATTCGGATCTGGCGGCTGTGGCAGATCAGCTGGTATTCGGAGCCGAGTATGATTTCTTTGAGAGAGAAGACGGTTACGATGCACTTTGCGACACCTATGGTCTGAAGTTTAAGGATACCATGGATCTGGATATCGGTCTGAAATATGATGCTCTTTCCCAGAAAGAAATCGACGTAATGAACATTTTCACCACAGACGGGCAGCTTTCTGCAGCGGACGCCGTGGTCCTTGAGGATGATAAAGGGTTATATCCTTCTTATGTGTGTGGATTTGTAGTAAGAAATGAAGTTCTTGAGGAACATCCGGAACTGCAGCAGGTGTTCGATAAAGTGGAGAATCTGATCACCGATGCGGAGATGGCGGAGATGAACTATCAGGTGGAGACGGAAGGCCAGGAGCCGGAAGATGTCGCCAATGCATTTTTGCAGGAAAAAGGACTGCTGAAATAACAGGGGTGAAAAATATGAGTATCATAGAATATAAAAATGTCCGTATGGCCTATGGAGAAAAGGTAGTCATTGAAAACTTTAATCTCTCCATTGAGAAAGGAGAGTTTGTCACCATTATCGGCTCTTCGGGATGCGGCAAGACGACCATACTGAAAATGGTAAACGGGCTGGTGCGGCCCGTGAACGGAAATGTTTTAGTGGAAGGCAGGGATACCCGGGAAACAGATCTGACAATGCTGCGCCGAAATATCGGCTACGCCATTCAGGGCAGCGTACTTTTTCCGCATATGACAGTGGAGAAAAATATCGCCTATGTGCCGAATCTGCTCAATAAAAGAGATAAAAAGAGGACGGAGCAGGCTGTCGAAAAATGGATGAATATTGTGGGGCTTGAAGACTCTTTGCGCAGCCGTTTTCCGTCGGAGCTGTCCGGCGGACAGCAGCAGAGAGTCGGCATTGCCAGGGCTCTGGCGGCGTCTCCTGATATCCTTCTGATGGATGAGCCCTTTGGGGCTGTGGATGAGATCACAAGGGGCAGTCTGCAGGAGGAAATTTCCCGGATTCACCGGGAGACAGGAATCACCGTGCTCTTTGTCACCCACGATATTGGCGAGGCATTAAAACTGGGGACGAAAGTCCTTGTCATGGACGGAGGCAGTATTCAGCAGTTTGCTCCTCCCAGGGAGATTCTTCACGCTCCGGCCACAGATTATGTGAGAAAACTGGTGGAAAAGGAACGCCGGCGGTGTCATCTGCCGGAAGAAAAACTGGGAGACTGCGAGTACAGCGGGGCAATCTGAGAAGCCGCGCGTGAACAGAAAAAAGGTGATGGAAATGTTTTTGGAAAAAGTACAAAAAAGAAAAGAAAAGGCAGTATATAAAACAGCTGACATAAAAAATGTCATAGAATCCGCCGACGCTGTGGTGATCGGCGCAGGTTCCGGCCTTTCCACTTCGGCTGGATTTATCTATACGGGGGAACGCTTTCAGAAATATTTTGGAGATTTTGCATCAAAATATGGATTTCAGGATATGTACTCCGGCGGATTTTATCCCTTTGATACGCTGGAAGAACACTGGGCGTACTGGAGCCGGTACATTTACGTCAATCGCTACATGGATACGCCCAGACCGGTTTATGAGGGTCTCCTGGAGCTTGTGAAAGATAAAGACTATTTTGTCCTTACCACCAACGTGGATCACTGCTTCCAGAAAGCAGGATTTGACAAAAAGCGGCTGTTCTACACGCAGGGAGATTATGGTTTGCTGCAGTGTTCCGGACCGTGCCATCAGAAAACGTATGATAATCAGAAACAGATAGAGGAGATGCTGAAGTCTCAGGGATTCCTTTTGGAAAGAGACGGCGGGGGCGGGCTCGTCCTGCCGGAGGGGCGGACGGCGAAAATGAGCATTCCTGCGGAGCTTATCCCCCACTGTCCACGGTGCGGGCGGCCCATGAGCATGAACCTTCGCTCGGATCATACATTTGTGGAAGACGAAGGCTGGCACCGAGCGGCAGAGCGCTGCAGTGAATTCCTCCGCAGACATAGAAATGTAAAAACATTATTTCTGGAGCTTGGCACCGGCATGAACACGCCTTCTATCATAAAATTTAATTTCTGGCGCATGACTTATGAGAGACCGGCAGCATGGTACGGCTGCATTAATTTAGGCGAGGCGTGGGCGCCGGATGAGATAAAAGATCGATCCATCTGCATCAACGAGGATATCGGAAAAGTGTTGCAGAAGATGCTGGGATAAAGGAGGAGTGAGAAATATGACCCACGATGAAAAGCGGGAATATCTTATAAAAGAGCTGCTGTCAGAGCTTCCGCAATACAGTGACATGAAAATACCGGAGGATGAGGAGAGGCAGAAAAATCTGCTTCGGAGCCTGATGAATATTCGTCCGCCCCGCCCTGCCGGAGAAGATTTTCTCAAGGTGCAGGATGAATACCTGAGCGAAGAAGTGAAAAGAAAGGGGATTACAGACAGTGAAACGCTGCCATCCTCCGCCAGAGATCCCCGACTTGTGTTATGGCGCGGAGACATCACAAGCCTGAAAGCTGACGCCATCGTCAACGCTGCCAACAGCGCCCTGAGAGGGTGCTTTGTACCCTGTCATTCCTGTGTGGACAACATGATACACAGCGTCAGCGGTATACAGCTTCGTCTGGCCTGCGATGCGATCATGAATGAGCAGGGATACGATGAGCCGGCCGGACATGCAAAGATCACGGCGGCGTATAACCTGCCGGCACGTTATGTAATTCACACGGTCGGTCCGATCGTAACAGGGACTCTGACCAGAGAACACTGCCGCCAGCTTGTCGGCTGCTATCGTTCCTGTCTTGCGCTTGCCGTGAAAAACGGGCTGCATAGTATCGCTTTTTGCTGTATCTCTACAGGAGAATTTCATTTTCCCAACAAAAAAGCGGCGGAGATTGCGGTGGAAACGGTGACTTCCTTTCTGAGTGAACAGGAAACAGATATTCGGATAATCTTTAATGTATTCAAAGAGAAAGACTATTCTATTTATCAAAAGCTTCTTTCTCATTCGTCTTCTAACCTTTCCCGAAGACACTGAAGGAAAGTTCCTGCGGCCTTGGAATTGAAACAGCATGAAGAACTTTGGATCGCACTAAAGCACGGAGACGCTTCCGCCGCAAGAGAGATAGCCAGCGAACATCTTCTGGCGGATGTGGAGTACCAGCAGTCTCTTCATAAAGGATAGTGGAAATTCTTTTCCGGATCAACATAAAAATACTCCCCGTTCGTCTTGAAGGGGAGTATTTTTATGTCGATTCCATCATTCTTTTAAAACGGCCCGTATCCGATACTGTGGGCGATCATTACAAGGATGAACGCGCTGACGATGAAGCCCAGATAGATTTTCCAGCAGAACTTGATCCAGGAGCCGTAGTCCACCCCGCACATGGAAAGCTGTACCAGTGAGCTGCCAGGCCAGAAGCTGTTGGTGATTCCGTCACCGTACTGGTAGGTCAGTACCAGCACCTGCTGGTTGATGTGGAGAATCTCGCCCAGTGGCTGTAAGATCGGCATGATGATGACCGCTTTGCCGCTGCCGGATACTACCAGGAAGTTAAACAGCGTCACGAAGACAAAGATGATCAGCAGCGCAAGGATGGCGCTCTTGTTTTCCAGCAGCACGGACATGGCGTGGACGATGGTGTCCATGATACATGCCTGGTTCATGAGAACAACCACGGACTGGGCCAGACCCACGGCGAAGGCGGCGGCGAATACCCGCACGGCGCCCTGGCAGAAAAGCTGACAGGCCCTGCTCGGCTCGAAACGGAAGATGATGGTCAGGAGGATGCCCATGATCACGTAAATGGCGGCAATCTGCGGGAAACTCCAGCCAAAGCGGATGCAGCCGATCCCCTGGATGATGATAATACAGAGAAATACCAGCAGTCCCAGAATCCGTGGCAGCGTCATTTCTTCCATGCCGGACACATGGTCTTCTTTATTCTGATTTAAGTACTCATCGCTCATAAGGCTCGCTTCCGGATTCTTTTTGATTTTGCGGCAGTAAGCGTAGAGACCAGCGAGACCGATAATATAAAAGACCACAAGACCGGCGGCACGGAAACCGATGCCGGAAAACAGCGGCAGACCCACAATCTGCTGGGCCACGCCGGTGGTGAATGTGTTCATGAGGCCGGAAGTGAAGCCCACGGTGCTGCCGATGATGGCAAGGCCGGTGCCCACCATCCGGTCATAGCCCAGGGCAAAACCGATGGTCACGGCAAGGGGATAGAACGGGTAGGCGGCTTCACCGTATCCCAATACTCCGAAAATGACGAAAATGGTGTAGAAAATACATACCACAGAAAATTCCTTTCCCCTGGTTTTCTGTAAGATCAGGTTGATACCCGCCCCGAAGGCGCCGCTTACTTCCAGCAGGTAAATGACGCCGGAGCTGATAAACAGCGTACCCATGATGGTGGCGCCGTTGACAAAGCCGGTGTAGATGGCTTCAAAATAATCCATAAAAGTAATGGGCGTTTCGTTTTCCACATACTGGAAGGTATCCGGGTTAATGACGGTGATGCCCGCGCTGTCTTCTATCCGCTCATAGCTTCCGCTTGGTATTATATAAGAAAGAACCACAACAAAAAGCATGATCAGAAGCAGAATAATAAAAACATGCGGCATGCGAAAGCCCTTTTTTGCATTGGCTTGAGTGTCCATATTTGAGTTTCCTTTCTGATTCATTTTATTTTATGAGTTGTGAGCCAGGACATGGCCGCACTGGCGTGAAGAGCGGCTCCCAGAGGCAGCACATTCTCGTCAAGAACCATCTGCGGACTGTGCAGCGGTGCATTGCCCGGCGCGCCGGCTCCTAAAAATACGAACATACCGGGTACTTTTTCTGTGACGTATCCAAAATCTTCCGTGCCGGACATGGCGGGAATCTGGTGGATATTGCTGCCTCCCAGCACTTCTCTCAGGCAGGGTACCAGTTCCTGGCATAGCAGTTCATTGGTCAGCGTGCAAGGCGTATGGAAGGTGGTCAGAGAATATTCGGCGTTCCACGCTTTGACATAATGGTCGATGAGCTCCGGAATCCGTTTTTTCAAATGTTCCGCGGCCTCCACATTTAATGTGCGAACGCCGATGTGCAGTTCCGCCTCGTCAGGAATAATGTTGACGGCGGCGCCGCCTTTCGCTACGCCGCAGGTCAGAGCAACCATGGCAGCCGGGTCTGTCTCCCGGCCCACAAGAAGGTTAACGGCCTGGTATACCTGATTCATGACCATCAGCGGATCCGTACAAAACTGCGGCTGAGAACTGTGTCCCCCCTTTCCCTTGATTTTCAGAATAAATGTATCAAGAGAAGCAGAGTTGACGCCGACGGCATATCCGGCGTGCCCTGTGGTATCTCCGGGCTGCACATGGATGGCAAATGCAGCGTCTGGTTCAGGGCCATTCAGCAGACCGTCCTCCACCATAAGCCGTGCGCCGGCGCCGGTTTCTTCACCGGGCTGAAACATGAGTTTGACTGTGCCGGGGATCTGTTCTTCTAATTCTTTTAAAATCTGTGCGGCGTCAAGAAGCATGGCGGCGTGGGCGTCATGGCCGCACATATGTCCGAAACCGTTGGTGGATTTAAAATCCAGATCGTTGTCTTCACGGACCGGCAGGGCGTCTATGTCGGCGCGAAGCAGGAAACATGGGCTGCCGCGGCCGATGGTGGCAACGACGCCGGTTTCCTTTTCCATGCGGGGAAATCCCGCGGCTATGTAATCTTCTGTCATTGCTGCAGGGAGCGGACCGCCGCAGTCTTTCCAGGCGATGCCCATCTCATCAAGGCGTTTTTTGATATAGGCGCTGGTTTCGGGCAAATCGGTTCCGATTTCCGGTATCTGATGAAGAAAGCGCCGGTCTTTAATGATCTGTTCCCGGATATTTTGCGCCATTTTCTGGATCTGACCTGTGGACGTTGTCATGATATGTCGTCTCCTTTCCGTCTTTTATCATTTGAGTGCCGTGAACAGCACATTTCCTGATAAAAAGAAAAGACCCCGGACAATTATCTTTCCAGCCTCGGAGTCATATTATGTCATAAATATTAAAACATATTAATAATTATGTTATCACTTTTTTACACAATTTGCAACATTTTATACAAAACTTCCTGACAAATATCTCCTATTCTGCTATTATAGTACATAAAGGAGCGTAGAGGAAAATGAACATGACAGAAAAAACATTTTTTGTAAATGGAAAGATATTTACGGCCAACACGGAAATGCCCTGCGCCGATGCCATGGCAGTGGAGAATGGGCGTATCTGCTGGATTGGCAGAAAAGAAGATATGATGAATCCGGGCAGCGGCGCGGTGATCGATCTGAAGGGCAGGAGAGTGATTCCTGGTTTTGTGGACGCTCATATGCATCCGGTCATGCTGGCGGATTTTCAGAAGAAGATCACGATCATGCCGCCCGAGATCACTTCCATTGAGGAATTAAAGGAGGCGGTTCGCCGGAGACGTCGGCTGCAGGGCCCGGGACAGTGGGTTGAAGGCTGGGGATACGATGAGGAAGGTTTCGCGGAGAAACGGTCGCCCAACCGGTATGATCTTGATGAAGTATGCAGCGATGCGCCGGTATCTCTGATGCGTACCTGCGCCCATATCCGCTGTGTCAACAGTATGGCGCTTTCCATGGCGGGCATTGACAAAAACACGCCGGATCCGCCGGGAGGGGAGATTGAGAGAGATGAAAACGGAGAGCCGACCGGCGTTCTCAAAGAGAATGCGCGAAATCTGCTGACGCCGCTTCTGCCAGTGGAATCTGAGGGGAATAAAGTGGAGAATTTGCTGGAACTGGGCAGGCTGCTCACTTCCCAGGGAATCACGGCAATCTGTGATATGGGTAATCTGGACAACACCGATAATATTCCGATTTACCGGGCGGCGGCCCGGAAAGGCTTTTGTCAGAAAGTAGGCGTCTACTATATGTGGGATTATTTTGCGGATGACGCAGACTTTGATCTGACAAATGAGGAGCTGAACCGGAATCAGCAGATTTTTGCCGCAGGCTTAAAGCTCATTGGGGACGGCAGTATTTCCGGCAGGACTGCCTGGATGGACCGGCCGTATCAGGGTTCCACAGATGAGTACGGAATTTCTGTGTGCAGTGATGCGCTTATGGAGGCTGCCATTGCATTTTGTAAGGAGCATCACTGCCAGCTTTCCATGCACGCCATGGGAGGAAGAACCATCCGGCGGATGGTGGACCGGGCGGCAGTGGAAGAACCGTGGACCCCGGCGGGTATCCCTTACGTGCGTGTGGAGCATGTGACGGACCCTTCCATGGACAGCATAAAAAAAGCGGCGGCTCACGGTATTTCTTTTGTGACGCAGCCAATCTTCATGTACGCGGAATCGGCCAGCTACCGGAAAAATCTCGGTGTGGAATGGATGCGGCGGTGCTATCCGGTAAAAACATTGCTGGAAGAGGGAGTGGCGACCGGTTTTTCTGCCGATGCGCCGGCTACTTTCTGGGCGGTGCCTTCTGATCCGTTTCCGGGACTGAAACAGGCAGTGACGAGGGTCGCCGCCGATGGAACAGATTGTGGAAAAGAGCAGGCGGTGGATATCAGGACGGCCGTTACTCTATACACAAAAGGCGCGGCGGAAGCAGCAGGCTTCCCGGATATCGGAATGCTTGCTCCGGGATATCACGCAGATTTTGCAGTGCTTGACCGGGATATTCTGGAGATTCCGGCAGACGATATTGATCAAGTGCGGGTGGCGGAGACTTATGTGGATGGAAAATGTGTGTACCAGCGAGAGTAATAGCGAGATTAATTTTAGAAGAAAAGAGGAAAGAATATGTTTCATTTACCAAAATACAGAGAACCGGATTTTACACAGGATATATTTGTAAACGCGCCTGACGCCGTGTGGGAGAAGGTGTCCATTCAAGGGGTGGCGCCGGAGAACTACCACAGTACATCCATGTACCCGGAATACTTTAAGATCAACGGCCAGTGGAAGCTTGCCAAAGAGAGCCGCATGGATTCCAGCGTAGTTCTCGGAGAAGACGGGGAACTCCGGGTGGTGGAGAACCGTAATCTGCAGATTGGCGACAGAGTGATTCTCGGAAGAACCGAAAATGCGGAAGAGGGAATTTATCTGCACAGCAGAGGCTTTGAGAATCCGGAGGAAGAAGAAGGAGATCGATTTGTGTTCCGTCAGGGCAGAAGCCGGGAGACTTCTTATGCCAGAGACTACGACCATCTTTTTGAACTGTTAAAATATGAGAGAGACCACGGCAATATTCTCTGGGTCATGGGGCCGGCGTTTTCCTTTGATGCCGACGCCAGGAGAGCCATGCAGGCCATGGTGGAAAACGGCTATGTGGACGGTCTGATGGCGGGAAATGCGCTGGCTACCCACGATCTGGAAGGCGCTATGTTCCACACCGCCCTGGGACAGGACATTTATACCCAGAGGTCACATCCGAACGGACATTATAATCATCTGGATGTGATCAACCGTGTGAGAAAGAGCGGCTCCATTCCGCAATTTATTGAAGACTACAAGATTGACAACGGCATCATGTACAGTTGTGTGAAAGAAAATGTACCGTTTGTGCTCACCAGTTCCATCCGTGACGACGGCCCGCTGCCGGAAGTCATAGGCGACGCCTACGAGGGACAGACCGCCATGCGGAACATGGTAAAGAAAGCTACAACCGTCGTCTGTCTGGCGACCATGCTTCACACCATCGCCACCGGCAATATGACCCCGTCCTACCGCGTATTGGAGGATGGAACCGTGCGTCCGGTCTTCCTATATACGGTGGACGCCGACGAGTTCGTGGTCAATAAGCTTCTGGACAGAGGCAGCCTGGCGGCGACAACCATTGTCACAAATGTACAGGACTTTATCATGATCGTGGCAAAGGGACTGAATATTGTGTAGAAGACGATCCCAAATCTACCATTATTGACGCAGCAAGTGCGTCAGAAAAGAGGAAAAAATGAAAAATCGGCTGTGGGGAGAAAATGTATCCTCACAGCCTTTTTCTGACAGGAGGTGCGGCATGAATAAAAAACATTACTGGCTTATTTTACTGAATCCTTTGTTTCTGTTGGTTTACGCCCTGGGACTTCGCACGTTGTCCCGGTTCTTTCAGTGGGGCGGCGTCGCCCGCCGGCTTCCGCTGATCGCTCTGCTTGGCGGCGCGGGGATTCTGTGGTTTATCATCTGGACCATTGTTTATTTCCGTCGGAAGAAGAGAAAAGTGATGAAGGACAACTTTGTACTGCCTGCTTTGCTGGCAGAACTGATCGTTTTCGTGATTCTCACGGGATTTTACGGCAGACAGATCTATCACAGCGCTCAGCCTTATAACGGAAAACTGTCCTGGGTGCTGGATGATTTAAGAAATACCAGAAAAATTGATTTTGAACAGCGGGATTTTTCACAGTATGGCCTGGATGGAATCGTGACGGCCCTGGAAGAAGGGGCGGGGCTGTCGAAAGACAGTGAACTGTATACGGCCAATACATTTTCCGTGACCATTTCTGCCGATGGTATGATTGAGAGGGTCGACGGTTATCTGTATTCCTTTGGAGCAGAAGAAAATGGAACTGAAGAAGATAGAATAGATGAAAATGGGACAGAAGAAGGAAATCAGGAACAGAGCTGGCTGATCAGTTACGATTCGTCTGCCGATAAGAAAATGACGGTTCGTTTAAACGGCGCTGTAAATACGGATTACCGGGAGCAGGAGCGGCTGTCGCCGATGTTTGCCATGGCTGACGCTCTGCGGGAACAGGGGCTGCCGGAAATCTCCAGCGGGCGAAGTTCCTGGACCATGAGTTACAGCGGTTACACCACGGAAGTCTGTGGGAGCAACTGGTATCAGCTGACAGGGGAAGGAGACCTGGCTTCTTATTTCTGGAACAATTATGGCGAAAACAAGGATGCTTTTTTCCTGAACATTTCCTCGGAGGGCGCAGAAATCGCAGCCATTTTCTGCGGCGAGGGGACCATGGAGACACAGCAGCAGGCAGAAGAAAAAAGTGAGGCCGAAGAAGATATCGCCGCAGCGCAGGAAGAAGGAAAGACGCTGCTCACGGATCAGGACGGCAGCATGACGTTCTATCTGGACGCGGACAATTCCATGAGACTGGAGGTGACAGACGCCGCTGCCGGCAGCCGTTTCTATGAGTTTTATAATGGAGACATTCATAATACGGATCCTTTTGATGGAAACATCGGCACGGCTGAGGGCATATATTTCATGGATGCCCGGAAAGGATTTATTCTGCTGACTTATGCCTCTCAGGATTCGTCATCCATGTATTACACCAACGATGGAGGAACGAATTTTCAGCAGGTGACTCTTCTGGTGGATGAAGCGGCGGAGGATATGGAAGGCAACGAGTTCTCCTTTACCACCGGCGATATGGATTATACAGAGACTCCATATGAAGAAGGCGGAGTGCTTCATGTGCGGGTGTCCACCAGCGCGGCGGACGTGGGAACTTATGCGCTGCTCTTTACATCAGCGGACGCGGGCGTTACCTGGGAGTATGCCGGGGTGCAGACGTTGCCCGGAGAGTAAAAGGCGTTCGGTGGACTTTTCATGCAGCAGGGGCATTATCTCTCATTCCAACTAGGCATTTTACTTTTTTTAGTCCGGGGGCTACTATTATCTCAGGAAATGAGTTTCTGGTATCGAAATGAAAGAATGTTTCATGGATACAGAAGAAGAGACAGTACATCGGCGGCAGTGCCGAAGTATGAGAATGGAGGATATAGAGTTATGAAAATCAGCAGCAGAGAAGAATTTGAAAAACAGAACATGTTTGGTATGGGACAGCCAAATGAGGCGTTCGCACAGTTTTTTATCGGGGATTCCTTTCTGAATCCGCTGACCAAACCGGGTGAGTCTGTAGTTGGTCTTGCCAATGTGAACTTTGCGCCGGGATGCCGCAATAACTGGCATATCCATCATGCGAAAAGCGGCGGCGGTCAGATGCTGATCTGTACAGCCGGAGAGGGCTGGTATCAGGAGGAAGGAAAAGAGGCGGTCAGCCTTACGCCGGGAACGGTCATCAACATTCCTGCGGAAGTAAAACACTGGCATGGAGCCAAAAAGGATTCCTGGTTCAGCCACATCGCTGTGGAAGTGCCGGGTGAAGAGACATCCAACGAGTGGTGCGAGCCGGTGTCCGACGAAGAGTACGCAAAACTGCCGGAATAATTGAATAAAAAAGGGCACAGCAAAACTCCTGGGCTGTGCCTTTGTGATTGTGTATAATTTAGAAGAAATCATAGAAAAAGAGGTGCGTTGCAATGAGTTTATATGAAACCGATCCGGAATTTATGGAACGATATGATCACTTTGCGCTGGATGAGGTAGTCAACGAGCCGGGACAGCAGCTGGACGATTCCACCAGATATCTGGCGATTCTGGCAACCCTCACCGGATGCCAGGGTGTGGATACATTTAAGGAGGTTCTGCCGAAGGCCCTTGACGCCGGACTTACGCCGGTAATGGTTAAGGAAATGGTTTATCAGGCGGTGGATTACCTCGGCATGGGACGGGTGCTGCCGTTTCTTCATGCGGTCAATGAGGTGCTCACAGAGCGGGGCGTAGAACTGCCGCTGCCGGGCCAGGCCACCACGACCATGGAGAACCGTCTTGAGAAAGGCGTGGATGCACAGGCAGAGATCTTCGGCGAGCAGATGCGGGAAGCCTGGAAGGGCGGACACATCAACCGCTGGCTGGCGGACAACTGTTTCGGCGATTACTATACGAGAACCGGTCTTGACCTGAAACAGCGGGAAATGATCACTTTCTGTTTCCTGGCAGCCCAGGGCGGATGCGAGCCGCAGCTGACTTCTCACGCCAAAGGAAACATGAATCTTGGAAATGACAAAGCTTTTCTTATGAGGGTTGTGTCCCAGTGTCTTCCATATATTGGATATCCGAGAAGCTTAAACACCGTTTCCTGCATCAATAAGGCTGCGGAAATGTAACGGATTTACAGAAATTTTACTGAAAACACAAGAAAATTTACATTTATTTGACAAATTTTACATTAGGCATAACAAAATAAAGAAAAAAGGTATATAATAGGGACAGCCAGTTGTGAAAAACGGGCTGTCCCTTAATCTTTACTACATCTTAGCCAGAAAAGTGATATAGTCGTTAGCGGAGGTTACAGAAAAGATGAACAAATACAAAATTTATATACGGGACATGTTTCTTACTGTAATTGTTCTGGGCGTAACCTTTCTTATTAATCTGGTCCTGCAGAACATATTTAAAACGCAGTCATTTTCTTCGGATGTTTTTATTTTAGGGGTATTCCTGATATCTCTGAAAACAGAAGGGTATTTATGGGGAATCCTGGCATCGCTTGTCAGCGTGCTGGTGGAAAGCTTTGCTTTTACATTTCCATACTTTGTTCTTGACTTTGCAGCTGTGGAGAGTCTGTTCTCGGCAGTGATCATGCTGATCGTAGCTGTGCTGACCAGCGCGCTGACCACAAAGATAAAGGAACAGGAAAGAACAAAGACAGAAAATGAAAAAGAGAGGGTACGGGCCAATCTGCTGAGGGCGATTTCCCATGATCTGCGCACGCCGCTCACTACCATTTACGGCTCCTGTTCCGCGATTATAGAGAATTATGATTCTCTCAGGAAAGAGCAGAAGATTAAGCTGCTCGGGGAGATCAGAGAGGATGCGGAATGGCTGATCCGGATGGTGGAGAATCTGCTGTCCGTGACAAAAATCGGCAGTAAGAAGGTGCAGGTCATCAAGACTCCCACAGTGCTGGAAGAGTTGATCGACGATACCCTGATCAAGTTTCACAAGCGTTATCCAAACCAGAAAGTAGTTGTGCAGATTCCGGAAGAATTTATCAGTATTCCGGTGGATCCGCTGCTGATCGAGCAGGTTCTTATCAATCTGCTGGAAAATGCGGTGCTGCATGCGGAAGGAATGACAACGCTTGCCTTCACAGTGAGAACATCCGGCAGACAGGCCGTCTTTGAGATTGCGGATGACGGCTGCGGAATACCGGCGGAAGAACTCGACAGAATCTTCGACGGATATCAGGAGAGAGCCGGTGAACTTACGGATGGGAAGAGAAACAATATGAGTATCGGCCTTTCCGTCTGTGCGACCATTATCAGGGCACACGGTGGAAACATCAAGGCTGAAAATCGCAGAGAAGGAGGGGCGCGTTTCAGTTTCTCATTGGAAATGGAGGAAATGAATGAATAATAAATATAAACTGCTGGTAATTGAAGATGAGACCAACATCCGCAGTTTTGTAAAAACAATTCTGGATACCAACGGTTATCAGGTTCTGACAGCGGGAAGCTTACGGCAGGGGATGCTTGTATATTCTTCCCATCATCCGGATCTGGTGCTTCTGGATCTGGGACTGCCGGATGAAGACGGGATGTCTTTTATCAGTAAGATACGCCGGTCTGATTCCACGCCGATCATCGTACTCTCCGCGAGAACGCAGGAGAACGATAAAGTGACGGCGCTGGATGCCGGCGCCAACGACTATATCACAAAACCTTTTGGGACAGCAGAGTTACTGGCACGGGTACGGGCAGCTTTGCGTAACAGACGCTATGAAGGAATTCAGGGTGGAGAAGACGTAAATGGCGGATACAGATTCAAGGATCTGGAGATTGATTATGCCAGACGTCTGGTCCGTGTGCGGGAAAAAGAGATTAAATTAACGCAGACGGAGTATAATATAGTAGCCCTGCTTTCACAGCACGCGGGAAGAGTACTGACTTATGCGTCCATTATTCAGGCCGTATGGGGAAGCTCCGACGCGGGAAGTATTAAAAAGCTGCAGGTGAATATGGCAAATATCCGAAAAAAATTGGGCTCAAGACCGGGAGAGAAGAATTATATTGTCAATGAGCTGGGCGTTGGATATCGAATGCAGGACGAAGCATAAGGAGACTTGAAAGAAGAAAGAGGATATTACAATGTTTAGGTTACTAAAAAGACAATCTCCGGGACGTATCATCGCTCTGGGATTTCTTTCTGTGATTTTGATTGGTTCCGTACTTCTCATGCTGCCATGCAGCGTAAAAGACGGCGTGACTTTAAGGTATATCGACGCTTTGTATACGTCTACCAGCGCGGTGTGCGTGACAGGGCTGATCGCGGTTGACGCGGGGGATACATTTACTCCTCTCGGACAGACCTTCCTTGCCATGCTGATTCAGGTAGGAGGTCTTGGCGTGACGGCGGTGGGAGCCGGCGTGATCATTGCCATCGGCAAGAGGGTAAACATGAAAGGACGCAATCTCATCCGGGAGGCCATGAATCTGGACTCCGGAAGAGGGCTGGTCATTTTTGTGCGGGATATTTTTATTACAACGGTTATTATTGAGCTTTCTGGTGCAGTATTAAGCTTTCTGGTGTTTGTACAGGATTATCCGCCGATCCGGGCGATCGGAATCAGTTTATTCCATTCCGTCGCCGCTTTTAATAACTCCGGATTCGATATTCTGGGTAATTTCCAGAATCTGATTCCATATCGGCACGATGTGCTGCTGAATGTGGTGACCTGTGCACTGATTATCCTGGGTGGTATTGGTTTTCTTGTTATCCGGGAAGTCTGCTCCAAGCGATTCCGATGGAAAAAGTTTTCTATGCATGCGAAGGTCGTGATTTCCATGAGCGCCATCCTTATCGTGGTGGGAGCCGTGATGCTCAAGCTTACGGAAGACATTACCTGGATGGCAGCCTTTTTCCACAGTGTTTCCGCCAGAACAGCAGGTTTTTCCACTTATCCGCTGGGAACATTTTCTCAGTCGGGACTTTTGGTACTGACGGTACTGATGTTCATTGGAGCATCTCCGGGTTCCACCGGCGGCGGTATCAAAACCAGCACATTTTTTGTTTTGCTGCAGGGAATCAAATCGGCGGCAACCAATAAAGACGAAAAGGCATTTCGATATGCGATTCCTAAAAATGCCTTCCGCAAGGCGGCGGTCATAGCTATTCTGGCGCTGGGCGTCGTAATTGTGGGAACCTATCTGATGACGATCATGGAGCCGGACACTCCGCTTATTGACCTGCTGTTTGAGGTTACCAGTGCTTTTGGCACGGTGGGACTCTCCACAGGAATCACGGCGGATTTATGTGACGGAAGTAAGTTATTGTCGATCATTATTATGTATATTGGCAGGCTGGGACCTCTGACGATCGCTTCTCTCTGGTACTTTACGAGAGGTGACAGGGTCAGCTATCCGGAAGGAAATATTGCAATTGGATAACGCAGGAGGATATTATGTTTGGAAAACAGAAAAAAGACAGCAGAACATATGGTATCATAGGCCTTGGAAGATTTGGATATGCTCTGGCCTCAGAGCTTGCGGAAGCAGGCGCGGAACTTCTGGTCATCGACCGGGATGAGGAAAAGGTGCGGGAACTCCGCGATGTCACGGAAAATGCTTATGTGGTCAAAAATCTTGACAAAAAGTCTCTGCTTGAAACAGGAATTAAAAACTGTGATGTGGCGGTGGTCTGCATCGGCGAGCAGATGGGAACCTCCATTCTTACGACGCTTCACCTGGTGAGCATCGGCGTTCCTACGGTGATCGCCAAGGCGAACAGCGCCGAGCATGGAGAGATTCTTGAGAGACTGGGAGCGGAAGTGGTTTATCCGGAGAGAGATATGGCTGTCCGCCTTGCCCTTCGTCTGGAATCTTCGAGAATTCTTGATTTTGTGCAGCTGAGCAAGAAAATCAACATCACAAAGGTGGCTGTTCCGGACAGTATGGTGGGTCAGTCCATCAAGAGCCTGAATCTTCGCTCCAAACTTGGCGTAAATATCATTGCCATTGAAAATAAAGAGTCTGTTATGGAAGACGTTCGCCCGGAATATGAACTGAGACAAAATGATATTCTGTATATCTCGGGAAGTGAGGAGGGAATGCTCCACCTTACAGACTGGATCGAGAAAGAAAAAAATTCCTGAGAATGACAGAATGAATCAGGAGAAAGCCTGTTTTGGCCTGCGGAAGACGGAAAAGAATCCGTTATCCGAAGCAGACAGCGCAGAGCGGCCGCCTGTCTTTGTGAAAACAGGTTGAGAGAGAAAATGGAGGAAAAATAAAGGTATGAGTATTAGCATCGTATTAGGACTTCTGGGCGGTCTCGCCCTGTTCCTTTACGGTATGCAGATGATGAGTTCCGGCCTGGAGGCGGCAGCCGGGAACCGAATGAAAGGGATACTGGAGAAACTGACATCCAATCCGATACTGGGTGTGATCGTCGGAGCGGGTATTACAGCTGTTATTCAGTCTTCCTCTGCAACTACCGTGATGGTTGTCGGTTTTGTCAATTCCGGAATGCTGAGTCTGCAGCAGGCGGTCTGGATTATCATGGGAGCCAATATCGGAACGACCATAACCGGACAGCTGATCGCTCTTGACGTGGGAGCGATCGCGCCGTTGCTGGCCTTTGCCGGCGTGGCTGTCGTTACATTCAGCAAAAAGCAGACGGTACAGCACTATGGCCAGATCGTGGCGGGGCTTGGTATACTTTTTCTCGGTATGGAGATGATGAGCAGTGCCATGTCGCCGCTGCGGGATTCAGAAACATTTATCAGTCTGATGACCCAGTTTGGTAATCCGGTGATCGGAATACTGGTGGGCGCGGTATTTACCGCTATCATCCAGTCTTCCTCTGCCTCTGTAGGTATTCTGCAGACTTTGGCCATCGGCGGTCTCATCGACCTGCCGAATGCGGTGTTCGTACTGTTTGGTCAGAATATCGGTACCTGCATCACCGCTGTTCTGGCGTCCATCGGAACAAGCAGAAATGCCAAGCGGACAACCATTATCCATCTGACCTTTAATATCATCGGTACGATAATCTTTACCATCGTCTGTATTCTCACGCCGCTTACTACAGTGGTGCAGAACTTCACGCCGGACAATCCGGCGGCACAGATCGCCAATATGCACACGCTGTTTAATGTGGTCACCACATTGCTTCTCTTGCCGTTTGGCAGGAAGCTGGCGAAGCTGGCGGTGCGGATTCTGCCGGAGCGAGAGGGAGAAGAGCCGGATACACAGGGACTTATGTATATCAAGCCTCTGGAGGCTGGCGCTGAGTATCAGATGGGAAATGCGGCCATTGCCTTTAACGGTATCTGGAATGAATTGAGACGTATGGAGAAGATGACCAGAGAAAATGTGGAGGAAAGCTTTACGGCTGTTATGGAAGGCAGCTCGGCAAGGTTTTCCAAGGTGGAAGAAAATGAGGAATATATTGATTATCTCAACAAAGAGATCTCCAAATATATTTCCCGTATCCTTGTCCATGAGACAAACCGAAAGGATTCTTCCAACTTCAGTTCCTTTTTCAGAATATGCAGTAATCTGGAACGGATCGGCGATCATGCCATGAATATCTGCGAGTACACGCAGATGATGGATGAAAAAAAGATTACCTTCTCCAGGGAGGCAAAAAAAGAGATTGAGAACATGCGCAGTATCAGTCTCTCGGCCATTGACCATCTGAACAACCTGGATGCCTTGTCAGAAGAAGCCTTGTCAGAAATTTCCGGCATTGAGCAGCAGATTGACCAGATGACAGAAGAATATCGTCAGAATCAGATGGAAAGAATGCGTATGGAGACCTGTGAGGGAGAGGCTGGTATTCTGTATTCAGAGATGCTGACAGACTTTGAACGAATCGGTGACCATGTCCTGAATATCGGACAGGAACTTGCGACGATTCGTGCGTAATCGCATTAAACATACCCTATATGACATAAAAGACATGCGGCATGTCCGCGGCTTCGGCTGCGGGCATGCCGTTTGTTTATGATGCAGGGAATACAGATCCATATAAAAAACGCTCCGCCAGGATCACATTGCGGGAGATTTTTCTGATAATAGGGTTGACATCTATCCCCTACATATGTAAGATATAAATATTACATATGTAGGGGATGAAAACATGATAAGTATACCGGAAAAAATAAGAAATATAAAACTGTCCAGAATCACGATACTGGGAGGAGTGATGTTCTGTATGGGAGCGGCTCTGGTGGGCCGGCTCTATCAGCTTCAGATTCTTCATGGAGAAGAGTATGCAGAGAATTTTGTTTTGAAGACAAAGAGGGAGATTCAGCTGAAGGGCGTCAGGGGAAATATTTACGACAGGAATGGCAAGTCTCTGGCAAGAAACGAGCTGGTGTATTCGGTGACGCTCAGTGACAGCCAGACTTATGACACCAGCCGGGAGCGGCAGCTTGCCTTAAACGGCAAGATTTACCGTCTGCTTAAGATTCTGGAGCAGAACGGAGATACGCCGTCAGAATATCTGGAAATTCATATCAATGATCAGGGAGAGTATCAGTTTTCCGTAGAAGGAACGGCGCTGGACAGGTTCCGGGCCGATGTATACGGCGAGGCCAACATTGACGATCTGACGGAAAAAGAAAGTAACGCGGATGTGGAAGCAATCATTGACTATCTCAGCGGCGAAGAACGGTTCTGTCTCTTTTCACAGAACGGCAAGCCGTATACCGCTGAAGAAAAAGCGCAGTATGGTCTCCCGGAAGAACTGTCAAAGGAAGACATCCTGGGTATTCTCGGTATCCGATATGCGCTCTCCCTGCAGGCTTACCAGAAGTATCTTTCTGTCATCGTGGCGGAAAATGTTTCGGAAGCGACGGTAGCTGCCGTTGAAGAAAATAAGGCGGAGCTCACAGAGGTTGCCATTGAGGAAGATACCATGCGGGTATATGACGGGGGAGAAGCCTGCGCTTCGATCATAGGATATACCGGACAGATTTCTTCCAATGAGCTGGAAGAATTGGAGGAGGAGGGATACAGCAGCAATTCTATTGTGGGAAAGGCTGGTATGGAGCAATATCTGGAGGAATATCTTCACGGGGAAGACGGACAGACAGAAGTGCTGGTGGACAATATGGGCCGCATCCTCACCGGGACCGGACAGACGGAACAGCCGCAGACCGGCGAAGACGTCTATCTGACCATTGACCTTGAACTGCAGCAGGAGGTCTATGATACGCTGGAGAAAAAAATCTCGGAAATTCTGCTGGAAAATATCATTGACGCCAGAACATTTGATAAAGAAGCGGTTTCTGACACAACAGAAATACGGATTCCCATATATGATGTGTACTGTGCTCTGTTTAGCAATCACGTGCTGGATACGGAACATTTTGCGGAAAATGACGCCAGCAGTCTGGAAAAGAAGATGCATCAGAGATATGAAAAACGAAAAGAAGATATCTGTCAGAAAATTGCGGATCATCTCATGGGAGACGGAAAAAATTACGGACAGGAAGACGAGGAGTCCGGGATGCGGGAATACGAAGAATTTATCCTTGACAATGTGGATTTACTGTATGATGAGTATGAGAAAGAAGCCGACGCCCTGTATGAAAAATGGCAGGACGGCAGTTATACGCTGAGAGATTACCTGAATGCGGTGATATCCGAAGGCTGGGTGCGGGATGAGATCTTCGAGGGAGACAGCGAGTATCTGACGCAGGAGGAAATGTACGAAAGCGTGGTGGATTACATAACCGGCGCGGTACAGAAAGACGGCGATTTTGATACGGCAGTCTACGAGGATATGGTCATGAGCGATCGGATCTCTCCGGAGGAGATCGTGCAGCTTCTTTACGATCAGGGAGTGTTGAAGAAAAAAGATGATACCTATCAGGCCTGGAAGTCGGGGGAAATGTCTACCTATACATTTGTCCGCGCCAAGATAGAAAGTCTTGAGATCACCCCCGCGGATCTGGCGCTGGACCCGTGTTCCGGCTCTGCGGTGGTGACAGATGCGGATACCGGAGAGGTGCTGGCCTGCGTCAGCTATCCGGGCTACGATAACAACCGCCTCGCCAACAATATGGACAACGCCTATTATTACAGCCTGTCCCAGAATGCGTCGCTGCCGCTTTACAACAGGGCGACCCAGCAGCTCTCGGCGCCCGGTTCCACCTTTAAGCCGGTTACCATCATCGCCGGGCTGGAAGAAGGCGTCATTGATACAGATACCACGGTGGTCTGCGACGGTGTTTTTGATAAAGTTTCTCCGGCGCTCCGGTGCTGGAACCATGCCGGACACGGCCGTGTGACTTCCGTGTCCGCCGCCCTGCGTCATTCCTGCAATGATTATCTCTGCGAGGTGTCTTACCGGCTTGGAATGAAAGGAAACCGGGAGTTTTCCGACGCCCAGGCCCTGAACTATCTGCAAAAATACGCCAAATTGTTCCATCTGGATGAAAAGAGCGGTATCGAACTCACCGAGAGCAGCCCGCAGGTGACGGACGCCTACGCTATCCCGTCCGCCATCGGTCAGGGAACCAACAACTTTGCCACCGTGCAGCTGGGCCGTTACGTGAATACTCTCGCCAACGAAGGCGACTGCTACAACCTCACCCTCATCAAAACCATTGGGAAGGAGGGAGACGCTGAGGCTGGCTCTTCCGGCGAAACGGATGTACAGCCGGAAAGTCACATCGAGCTGTCGGAGAGTACCTGGAGCAGCGTACACCGGGGGATGGAGATGTATGTGGAGAGTACGGGAGTATTTGAAGGATTCGACATTCCGGTGGCGGGTAAATCAGGAACCGCCCAGGAGAGCAGAACAAGACCGGACCACGGCCTTTTTATCGGCTATGCCCCGGCGGATGAACCGGAGATATCTCTCGCAGTCCGGATTGTCAACGGTTATACATCAGAGAACGCTGTGGCCTGCGGCAGAGAGATTCTCTCCGCATACTTCCATAATGGAAATGAAAAGAGCGGGAAATAAATAAGATTCTCATATGCCCACAGAAAAGAGCAAGAGAAAACAAAATCCCGGGCGAATCATTCCGTCCGGGATAACATCGTTGTCAGTGATTGCAGCGCCACATCTGCGGCGGTGCTGCCGTCGCATCCTTCGCCCTGCAGGTTGACGGCGAAACAGTAGGTGGTCTCGCCGGTTTCCAGGAATCCCACGAACCATCCGCTCTGGGTGCCGCCGTCCGGATTGCTGGTTCCGGTCTTGCCGTAAAGTCTTCCGCCGGAAACAGAGTGCTCTGACAGAAGCATGGCGTCTTTGACGGCGAGGATATTTTCCGAAGCAAAGTCCCAGGTGTTGGAAAGAAGTTCGGACAGGAGCCGTACCTGTTCCAGAGGGGATATGGCAAGGGAGTTTGACCAGTAGTTCCCGGCGCCGCCGCTCAGATCACAGTTGCCATAGCCGATCCGGCTGTAATAGGAAGCAAGGGCGGGCAGCCCCATCTGTCTGTCAAGATTCTGGAAATACCAGTTGACGGAATCCTGCATGGCGGATGTGAGCGTCTGGTCGTGCATCCATTCAGGGAAAGGCTGCTCGGAGCCGTCCCACTGCTGTGTGGAAGATTCCGGGGTGATGAGCCCTTCTTCCAGAGCAAAGAGGGAGCTGCATATTTTATAGGTGGAAGCGGGGGAGATCCTTTCCTCGCTTTTTTCTTTATTGTAAATGTAATAATTTTCTGTCTGCATATCATATAACACGAAGGAACCGTCCCGGCCGCCGAAGCTTTCAGCCACGTCAGCTTCCGTCCATGCCTCGTCCGTCAGATGAAAGACCGGGGAACCGGAGGCGTAGGCGGACAGGAGAGGGCTTGTGCCAAAAAGAAGCAGGAAGATCAAAAGAAAGATACCTGCGCTTTTAAGCCGCTGCAAGGCGGTTGCCGGCCGGTATTCCGTGATCTCCATGATACGCTGCTTTGTGGTGGACGCGCTGCTGCTGATGCCGGAAAGCGGAGAAGCGAACACTCCCTGTCCTGCATGCCGGGCAAACCGGAGAATGGTCAGTCCGTAATTCATCCGTTCGCTGATACCTACATGGTCGATGACCGCATGGTCGCAGGCGATTTCCCGGTCTTTCTGAAGCTGCCGGAAACCGTACCAGATCAGCGGATTGAACCAGTACAGAATTTCCAGAACGCAGACCAGCAGATTAAGGAGAGCGTCCTTATGCCTGCAGTGCTGAAGCTCATGGAGAAAGATGAACCGAAGCTCTTCTTCCGAGGACACGATATCCAGATCCTGCGGAATGATAACGGCAGGACGCAGCCAGCCGCAGGACACCGGATTCTGAATGTCGCAGGAAGCATAAAGCTTCACCTTCTGCCGGAGCGACAGCTCGCGGACGCAGGAGGAAAACTGCCGGTACAGGTCCGGCTCCGATTCCGCGGTGACAAGAAATGCGTTCCGTTTTATTTTATGGATGCTCAGCAAAGTGACGGCAAAATAGAGCGTCACGGCTGTCATACCGACGATCCAGATAATGCCGAGTATCCGGGAGAGCGATATGCCGGAAGCAGTCACCGCCGTGGAAAAATCCCGGATCACGGTGCCGGAAGAGCTGCTCTGCACAGCATTCTCCGCTGTGTGAGTGACCGCCGAAGCTGTGGCGTCCTGGGTCAGCAGATCCTGTATCCAAAAGAGAAACTCCTGAGGAGAGAGCTGCCGCCATGGCAGAAACGGCAGAAATAAAGCCGCGGTAAACAGATGCCACAGACGGTAGCGTACAGGGATCGTCAGATGCCGGCTGCTGATTTTGCGGACGAGCAGTACGATTCCCAGAAACATGCTGAGAAGCACATTGCACATCAGAAAATGAACCGGTGAGATCATTCGCCATCATCCCCCTTTATTTTTGACTGAATCATGTCGTACATTTCCTGCAGATCAGAATCAGTAAGCGTCTCGTTGGACAAAAGGGCGGAGAGCATCGGCGCCGCCTTTCCGTCATAGAACCGGTCAAGAAAATGGTGATTCTCCTGTTCCAGATACTTATTCTGGGAGATGATCGGAAAATAATAGTACATACGTCCCCGCTTCTCATAGGAGATCACCCGCTTGTTGTTGAGTCTGGACAGCAGTGTGTGAATGGTCTTCTGATTCCAGCTGTGCGTTTGCTGCGCCCGCTCACAGATCTCGTTGGTACTGAGGGGATATTCTTCCCAGAGAATTTTCATGATTTCGTATTCCGCCTCAGATATCTGCGGTAATTGCCCCATAGTCGAATCCTCCTGTCTTTTCACTTATTCTTACTTATGTAGGAAAAACTAAGGTTATTATACGACAGGGAGAGGAAAAGGTCAATCAAGAGAAAATAATTGAAACAATTGACAAATAGAAACCTGTGGCGCATAATATTAAATATTACATATGTAAGATTTAACAAAGACAATTCTGCAAAGAAAAAGGAGGGCGAAAAATGAAAAGGCAGAAAAGAGGTATGCGCAAGGGAAAAAGGCGGGCAGGACTCGTCATACTTCTTCTTCTCTTGCTGGCGGCGGCCGGCGCCGCTGTCTGGACGCTTCAGGGCAGCCGGATTCGTTTCCGGGTGCAGGCGGAGGAGTGCCTGCGGGAGTACATGGCGCATATTGAGAAACAGGAATACAAAGAAATGTACGACATGACGGAGGCGGCTGACTCAGGCAGCATCAGCCGTGGAGACTTCATCGAGAGAAATTCCCGCATTTATGAGGGGATGGAAACTGATAAAATAAAAATCAGTAATGTGAAGGTGGGAAAGGTAAAACACGGGGAGGTTTCCGTATCCTATGATATGTCATTTGACACCGTGGCAGGAGCCGTCACATTTGCCAACACGGCAGTGTTCGTAAAAGACGGAGACGCCTGCCGGCTTCGCTGGAATCACGACCTGATCTACCCTTCGCTCCGTTCCACCGACAAGGTACAGGTGTCTGTCGATGATGCGGACAGGGGAAAGATTCTCGACCGGAACGGCCGAATGCTGGCTGGAGAGGGAACGGCAGTCTCTGTGGGAATCGTTCCGGGCAAGCTGGAGGACAGAGAAAAGTCGCTCGAACAGATTGCGGAGCTTCTGGGCACAGACGCGGAGACCATTGAAAATAAGCTGTCGGCTGCCTGGGTACAGGATGATTCCTTTGTTCCCGTGTCCACGATCCCCAAAGTACAGCAGCGGGCGCTGATGGAAGGAGAGACTGCCGGGGAGGCGTTTAAAGAACAGGAGCGCCAGAAAGAATTATTAAATATCCCCGGCGTCATGCTCTCGGATATCACGGTCCGGACCTATCCGCTGGCGGAGGCGGCCGCGCATCTGGTCGGCTATGTGCAGGAGGTGACGGCGGAAGATCTGGAAGAACATGCAGGTGAAGGTTACAGCGCCGGCAGCGTCATCGGGCGCAGCGGCATGGAAAGCCTGTACGAAAAAGAACTGAAAGGGCAGGACGGCTGTGAGATCACGATAGTGGATGAGAACGGCGAGATTGCGGAGACGATAGCCTCCGTGGAAAAAGAAGACGGACAAGATATAACTCTCACCATCGACGCCTCCCTGCAGGAGCAGTTATACGAACAGTTCCGGGAAGACCCGGGCTGCTCTGTGGCGATGAACCCTTATACCGGCGAGGTGCTCGCCCTTGTCAGCACGCCCTCCTATGATAACAATGACTTTATTTCTGGAATGTCGGAGGAGCAGTGGACCGGACTCAATGAAGACGAGAGCCGCCCGCTTTATAACCGGTTCCGGCAGGTCTGGTGTCCGGGTTCCTCCTTTAAGCCGGTGACGGCGGCCATCGGGCTTGATACCGGCGTACTTGACGCCGGAGAGGACTTTGGCAATGAGGGACTTTCCTGGCAGAAGGACGAATCCTGGGGAGCGTACGAGGTGACGACCCTTCATTCAGGCTACCCGGCGAATCTCAAAAACGCCCTCATCTATTCCGACAACATTTACTTTGCGAAGCTGGCTCTGCGTATCGGCGCGGACCGCCTGACCGAGAATCTGGACCGTCTGGGATTTGGTAAACAGCTCCCTTTTGAGATTCTCATGGCGAAGTCCCAATATTCCAACACAGATGCCATCGAAAACGAGATTCAGCTGGCCGACAGCGGCTACGGACAGGGACAGATTCTCATGAATCCCCTGCACCTGGCGGCACTCTACACCGCCTTTCTGAACGATGGAAATGTGCTGGCACCCCGCCTGAGCCTGGGAGAGAAATCGCAGGCAGACATCTGGCTGCCGCAGGCGTTCTCCGAAGAGGCGGTGGATCAGATTATGGAAGGTCTTTCCGGTGTGGTCAACCATCCGGACGGGACCGGGTACGCCGCCCACAGTGTTTCGGCCGCCCTGGCGGGAAAGACAGGTACTGCCGAGCTGAAAGATTCCAAAGACGATACCGACGGCACGGAGATCGGCTGGTTCTCCGTCTTTACCACAGAAAAAAATCTGGAAAAACCGATTCTTCTGGTCAGCATGGTGGAAAATGTAAAAGGACTGGGCGGCAGCGGCTATGTGGTACAGAAAGATAAAGAAGTACTTGACGTATATCTCGGCCGATAAAAGGAAAGTCGGCGGCGGACTTTGTCATGTAAAGAGAAATGTCTGTCAACTATTTTAATAAATAGAAAAGAAGCATTTGACGGTCCGGTCCCGGTCGGTGTAGTATGATAAAAGAAATAATTATGGAAAGAAGGGATCAGGGTGCAGTATCGTAATCTTGGCAGAACAGGATTAAAAGTAAGCGAAATCGCCATGGGCTGTGAGGGTTTTGCAGAAAATGACTGTAAAAATACGCAGCTGTTTTTTGATATAGCTGAGAAGAACGGCATCAACTACTTTGACTTGTATACATCGAATCCGGAAGTACGCGCCAGCGTAGGACAGGCGTTAAAGGGAAGACGGGAGAAGTTCATCATCCAGTCGCATCTTTGTTCCATCTGGAAGGACGGGCAGTATAAAAGAAGCCGGAACATAGAGGAAGTGAAAAATGGTTTTGAGGAAATGCTTTCTCTTCTGCAGACAGACTATATTGATGTGGGAATGATTCATTATGTGGATTCCATGAAAGACTGGGAAGAGATTGTAAATGGTCCTGTGATGGAGTATGCGCGGGAATTAAAAGCGAAAGAAGTCATTCATCATATCGGTCTGAGCAGTCATAACGCGCAGGTGGCTCTGGCCGCCGTTTGCAGCGGGGAGATAGAGGTTCTTATGTTCAGCGTCAATCCGTGCTATGATCTGCAGCCGTCCACAGAAGACGTGGAAGATTTGTGGCGGGAGGAAAACTATGCCCGTCATCTGATTAATATGGATCCGGAGAGACAAAGACTGTACGAAGTCTGTCAGGAGATGGGTGTGGGAATCACCGTCATGAAGGCTTTCGGCGGAGGAGATCTGCTGGATGAGACGCTCTCACCGGCGGCAAAAGCTCTGACCGTACCGCAGTGCCTGCATTACGCGCTGACACGGCCGGCGGTGGCGACGGTGCTTGCCGGCGCGCGTACCGTGGAGCAGCTTCATGAGAGTCTTGCCTATGAAGACGCACCGGAAGAAGAGAAAGATTATGCGATGGCGCTGGCTTCCTTTCCGAATATCAGCTGGAAGGGACACTGTATGTACTGCAGTCATTGCGCTCCGTGTCCGGAGAAGATCGACGTGGCCTCCGTCACCAAATTTCTCAATTTGGCGAAGGCACAGGGAGAAGTGCCGGAGACGGTGCGGGAGCACTACGAAGTCCTTCCGCATCATGCAGGAGAATGCATCCGCTGCGGCGGATGTGAGACCCGTTGTCCGTTCGAGGTACCGATCATGGAAAATATGGCGGAAGCAGCGAAGATATTCGGAAAATAATATATAAAACAAAAATAAACGGCGGCGACGCGGGAAAAATGTTCTTTAAAGAATGTTCCCGTCTCGCCGCCATTTTTATGCCGCGGCGCCGGCGACCCGTAAAAACCGATAAAAGTTGAGGATAAATTTATTTTTTATTTAAAAATACATGGTACAATTTAAACTAATAATGCCTAAATGCTTAAAATGTGTAATAAATTGCAGGGACATAACTATAAAAAGGGGGGGAGCCATTTGAATTTACGTAAAAAAATAGCGCTGGCCAGCATCTTAATGATCTTAATCCCCATCGTGGTGGCTTGTTTTTTCAGTGTCGTCGTACTTTTTTTTCACGGAAGCGGGACGCTGAACCGGCTGGAAGCTTTATACAATAACGATAACGGTCTGTTAAATGTGCAGACGATATTATATAATTATCAAAATCAGATTCTGACTTATCAGCCTGTGGAAGAAGTGTATAATCCGTCCGGTTATACCGACGAAGACGACGAGTGGGACGATGACGAGTGGGATGATGATGACTGGGACGAAGATGAAGACGACGAAGGTCAGAGCGGGAGCGTTGACAGCGAGGCGCTGCTGGAAGAAGAAATCCGGCGGCAGAATAACGCCTTTGGAACAGTGATAAGGGAATTGAGCAATATTGGATACTATTATGAGATATATTACGGCGATCAGCTCATCGCGTCTAATCTGCCGGAAGGTTCGGAGGAGAAGATCGCGGCCATTGCCGGAACTGAGTACAAAAATCTTGCCAGCTTTGCAGTCACGGATGGGAGCAGCTCCGCAGTAAAACGTTCTTATGCGGCGGAAAATACCACCCTGAGTATCCTCGCTTTCTGCGAGGATTATGTGAGCAATTCCTCAGATTCCCAGGTAATCCGGGATTTTATTTCAATCCTCGGGATTTTTGTGGGAGCTCTCGCGGTGGCTATCGCCATCAGCATATTTATCCTGACCCGCTGGCTGAGCGGCGGTATGAACAAGTCCCTGGAACAGTTGTCGGAAGGTGTGCGACAGGTGCAGGACGGCAATTTTGCATACCGTATTCACAGCAGGAAAAAGGACGAGCTTGGAAAGGCATGTCAGGAGTTTGATGAGATGACCGAGTATCTGGAAAATTCCGTAAAGGAAAGAGAAAAATATGAGGAGGCAAAAAAACAGCTTCTGGCAGGGATTTCCCATGATCTCAGGACGCCGCTGACGTCCATTAAAGCGTATGTGGAAGGACTGCGGGATGGTATTGCCAATACAGAAGAGAAAAAACAGCGTTACTATGACGCGCTGAAAATAAGAACCAGAGATCTGGAAGATCTCATTGATAACCTTTCTCTGTTCTCAAGATTTGACCGGGGAGAGTATCATTATTCTATGGAGAAAATTGATTTTGGAGTGTTTGTAAACTCCTTTTTCAAAGAGCATGAAATTGAATTTAAAAATAACCATCTGACGCTGGTGCGGACGGTCTGGGAGGAAAACGGCATATGTATCCAGGGGGACAGGCAGCAGTTGAAGAGAGTGCTCGGTAATCTGGTTGATAATACGTTTAAATACAGGGAAAAGCCGGAAACAATTATGACGGCCGCCCTGTACACCTTCGGCGATACACTCCGGCTGGAGTTGTCCGATGATGGACCGGGTGTGCCGGAAGAAGAGCGGGAGAAGATTTTTGATACCTTTTTCCGGGGAGATAAGGCCCGGCAGAATCCGGGAAACGGAAGCGGTCTGGGGCTTTCCATTGTGAGAGAAATCATGAAAGGCCACGGCGGGCGTATCTGGGCGGAAGAAGGCGTTGGAGGAAAAGGACTGAAATTTGTTCTGGAGTTTCCTGTCGTCAGAAAGGAAAACAGCGCGGACAGCGAAGTTATATAATATTAAATAAAGAAGGAAAAGAAAGAGGTGCCTCATGAGAAAGATTTTGATTGTGGAAGATGATATTTTAATAGCGGAGATCGAAAGAGATTATCTGGAGATTGAAGATTTTGAGGTGACCATCTGTCAGGATGGGCAGGAGGGACTGAAGCTCGCTCTGGACAATGAATATGATCTGATTTTGCTGGATGTCATGCTGCCGGGAGTGAATGGATTTACTATCTGCAGGGAAATACGCAAGCAAAAGGATGTTGCGGTAATCATGGTGACGGCTAAAAAAGAGGATCTGGATAAAATCAGAGGGCTTGGTCTGGGAGCAGATGACTATATTGTAAAGCCTTTCAGTCCAAGCGAACTTGTAGCCAGAGTCAAAGCGCATATCAATATTCATGAGAGATTGAAGAGAAACTGTCAGATGCCGGACAAAAAAGCCTTTGAAGAGGGAAGCATCCAGGCAGGAAAGCTCAAAATATTACCGTTGTCGAGGCAGGTCTTTGTGGGAGAACGGGAAGTGGAACTGGCAAATAAAGAATTTGAACTTCTCTATTTTCTGGCTTCCAATCCGAATATCGTTTTTTCCAAAGATACCCTCTTCGACCGGATCTGGGGTATGGACGCCATTGGCGACACGGCTACCGTGGCAGTGCACATCAATCGCATACGCGAAAAGATCGGACCTGACGAAGAAATCCTGAAACTCATTGAAACCGTATGGGGAGCCGGATATCGTTTCCGTCAGAAATAAACACACATATATTTTACACAAAACTTACTTGAAATAACATAAATTTTACACAGCTTGACAGAGATTTTACATTTCCTAGGAAAACAGTATAGTTTAGAAAAAGTTTAAATTTTCTTTACGAATAGTTGAAGGATACTTTGTAGTATGTTGCCATCAAATGGTAAACAACAGGGAAAAGAATGACCTTCATCCGCTGGAGGAGCCGGGAAGGAGGAGATAAAACGAAGTATCCTTGACGCAGCATATTTGTTTAAATGTAAAGTTGTTCGTGTGAAATCTGTTATTTTTCGTGTGAAATCTGTTATTTATAGTAAGAAAACGCAGTATCCATAAAGGTAGAGGAAAAAAATAATTCCTATAAATCAGATGGAATTTATGAAAAGTTTATTTTTCCTTTATCGGAAGTTGAACAGAGGACTATATAATGGCATCATCAGAACAAGATAAGAGAGCATACTAAGGCTCGGTAAGTAAAACAGATAAGAAAATGTCAAGGAGGAAAAATTATGAGTAAGAAAAAAGTTTTTGCAGGTTTATTGACAACAACGCTGGCAGCTTCGGTATTACTGACAGCGGCAGTTCCGGCCAACGCGGCAGTTTCGCCGCAGGGAGTCAGAATCGAAGGTGCAGGTTCTGTTCGGGTAGGCAAAACGATCGAATTGGATACGGATATTTATCCCGACGACGATCTGGTAAGCAGCTGGAATATTGTATGGAAAAGCAAAAATCCTTCTGTTGTAAAGGTTCTCAATAAGAGAGGCGACGATACGAGAATTAAGGGTCTGAAAGCAGGAAAAGCCAAGGTGGTTGTTAAAATTAAAGGAACAAACATCAAAGCGACAAAGACCATTACGGTAAAGAAAAGCGTGTCTGCTTCTTCGGAGTCCGCTTCCGATAAAAACAAATTAAAAAAATACAGAAAGAAAATCAAAAAAATAAGAAAACAGATCGCAAATACGGCTGTACCGGGAGATGCAGCTTCCCGCCGGACGATTTATCAGAGTTTCGAAAGAAAATTAAACAAGATAGACCGTAAGATTGATGTGATCAACGACCGCTGGGATGACCGCTGGGGAAGTACCGCCCGTTCTATGGAGAGAGCCGTTGAGAGCGTGGAAAATTATCTGGAGAGCGTGGAGAATTATCTGGAACACAGATTTGACTGGGACGATGACCGTTACGATGACGATCGTTATGATGACGACAGGTACGATAATGACTGGGATGACTGACAGGTAACCGGCGTCTGATCATCTCAGATTGAAACAAGAGGCGATAAGAGGGAGGAAAAATTATGAAAAAAAGAGTGCTGGCAGGGGCATTGATGTTCGCGGGAGCGGCGGCTGTGATGATGGCCGCCGGAGTGAAAACAGAAGCGGCGTCCGGAAAAATATACATTGATGGTTCCAGAACCGCCTGGGTGGGAAGAACCATTGAGCTGGATGCTGATGGCGTCATTGATGACGATTATGTGAGAGACAGCAATATTATCTGGAAGAGCAGCAAGCCTTCTGTGGCTAAAGTTATTCATAAGCGGGGAGACGACACCCGGATTAAAGCGAAGAAAGCCGGAACCGCCAAGATTACGGTGCGGGTGAAGGGAACAAACCTGAAAGCGACCATGAAGCTGAAAGTTAAAAAGACTTCAGGCGCATCACAAAAATGGAATACATCCAAGGGAAGCAGTTCTGATTCAAATAAGCTGGAAAAATACCGGAAGCAGATCAAGAAGATCCATAAACAGATCAAGAATACCGGATGGAATGTTTCGGCCAGCCAGCGCAGAAGCCAGTATTATTCTTTCGCAAGACAGCTTAACGTTATTGACAATAAGCTGGACAGAATGAATGACCGCTGGGATGACCGCTGGGGAAGAACTGCCGAGAGAATGGACGACGCCATCGATCGTGTGGAAGATTATCTGGAAGATGTAGAAGATTATCTGGAGGACCGGTTCGACTGGGAAGATGACTGGGATGACTGGGGCGATGACGACGACTGGGATGACGACGACTGGGATGACGACGATGACGATGACTGGGATGACTATGACGACAGATATGACGATGACCGGTATGACGACGACTGGGATGATCGCGACGACCGTTATGATGATGACCGGGATGACCGGCACGACGACGACGATGACGACGATCATGACTGGGATGACCGGCACGACGATGACGATGACTGGGATGATTGAGCAGGGAACCACAAAGGTTTGCTGAGCTGCCGGCCGCAGAATCTGTCTGAAAACACCGGATGTTTTGCTAAAAGGCAATAAAAGAACAATTTATACAGATTACATAAAGATTATGAAAAAAACGGAGGGTTCTTTTACGGATTCTCCGTTTTTTTGTGCCATTTAAGGACAATTTTCACAAGAAATATGAAAATGAGCGATGGTCGTCCTGTTATATGCGGCTTCTTTTGGCATTGAGTATTTTTATCATTCATTGTATAATCTCAGAGAAATAAAAATACAGGAGGATTACAGAATGTTCGGAAAGAAAACTTCTGTAAAGAGGGGACTTAAGATTATCATTGTTGGCTGCGGAAAGGTCGGCGTGACGCTGGTGGAGCAGCTGTCAAAGGAAGGACATGATATCACAATCGTAGATAAAAATGCGGAAAAGATACAGGAGATTGCCAATTTCTTTGATATTATGGGGCTGGCAGGGAACGGCGCCAGCTACAGTGTGCTGATGGAAGCGGGGATTGAGGAGGCAGATTTGATCATCGCCGTGACGGAATCCGATGAGCTGAATCTCCTATGCTGTACTATGGCAAAGCAGGTGGGAGACTGCGCTGCCATTGCCAGAGTGCGTACGCCTGACTACAGTCAGGAAGCAGCCTATCTGAGAGAAAAGCTTGGACTGGCTATGATCATCAATCCGGAGTTGGAGGCGGCCAGAGAAGCGGCGCGTATTTTGTTCCTGCCATCGGCTCTGGAGGCACATTCTTTTGCGCGGGGACAGGCGGAGCTCATCAAATTTGCTGTTCCGGAGAATAATATTCTCGACGGGATGACCATTGCTCAGATGGGCGAGAAGCTGGCGACAGAGGTGCTGGTCTGCGCAGTGGAGCGAGGGAAAAAAGTGTATATACCTGATGGCAGTTTTCAGATCATGAAAGGGGATGTACTCTCTTTTGTGGCGTCGAGAAAAACTACGAAGCCATTCTTAAAACAGATCGGTTTTCAGACAAACCAGGTGGCCAACACGCTGATTATCGGCGGCGGAAAGGCGGCGTTTTATCTTGCGAAGCAGCTGATTTCCGTGGGGATTTCCGTGAAAATAATTGAACAGAATAAAGCGCGCTGCGAGGAATTGAGCGTTCTTCTGCCGGAGGCCGTGATCATAAATGGAGACGGGACAGATCAGGAGCTTCTGGAAGAAGAGGGTATTTCCTGGGTGGAATCTTTTGTGCCGCTGACGGGAATTGATGAAGAAAATATTCTGCTGACCCTGTATGCAAGGCAGGTATCCAATGCGAAGGTCATCACAAAAATTAACCGCATCACTTTTAAGGATGTCATTAACGGACTGGATCTGGGCAGCGTGATTTATCCAAGATACATCACATCGGAAGCGATCATTGCCTATGTTCGTGCCAAGAAAAATTCTGTGGACAGCAACATAGAAACACTGTATCACATGTATGATTCAAAAGTGGAGGCCATTGAGTTCAGGGTGGATGCGCCGTCGGCGGTGACGGATGTGCCGCTTATGAATCTTTCGCTCAAGAAAGATTTGCTGGTTTCCTGTATTTTCCGTGAAGGAAAGATTTTGATTCCGAGCGGGCAGGATTGCATCCGTGAAGGGGATTCGGTGATGGTGGTTACAACCAATACGGGATTTGACGATATACAGGATATTTTATTATAGCGGAGGGTGTCATGAATAATGCAATGATTCGATATATTTTGGGACAGGTTCTCAGAATCGAGGGACTTTTGATGCTCCTGCCCTGTATTGTGGCGGTTATTTATCAGGAAAAAGAAGGATTTGTCATCCTGGGAGTGGCGGCTTTATGCTTTTTTCTCGGGACAGCAGGAACCATCCGTAAACCCAAAAGCCAGGTGTTTTATTTAAAAGAAGGCTGTGTGGCAACGGCGCTGAGCTGGATTGTCATGAGCGTGTTCGGGTGTCTTCCGTTTTATCTGACCGGAGAGATTCCTTCTTTTGTGGACGCCATGTTTGAGACCATATCCGGATTTACCACAACGGGATCCAGTATTTTGACTGATGTGGAAGCAATGTCGAGATCGGTCAATTTCTGGAGATGTTTTACCCACTGGATTGGCGGTATGGGCGTTCTGGTTTTCCTTCTGGCTGTCATTCCTTTAAGCGGGGGATCTCATATCAATCTGATGAGAGCGGAAAGTCCGGGACCTTCTGTGGGCAAACTGGTTCCAAAGATAAAATATACGGCAAGAATCCTTTATATTATCTATATTGGAATGACGCTGGTGCAGATCGTGCTGCTTCTCATAGGAAGCATGCCGCTGTATGACGCGCTGACCATTACTTTTGGAACGGCGGGTACCGGAGGTTTCGCCATCAAAGGCGACAGCATAGCGGGATACTCATCGTATCTCCAGTGGGTGATCACCATATTTATGATACTGTTTGGCGTGAACTTTAACGCCTACTATCTGATACTCTTCCGGAAGTTTAAAAAGGCGGCGGCCATGGAAGAAGTACGTTATTATTTTCTCGTGATCATCGCGGCGACGGCATTCATCACCTGGTCTTTATGCAGTACGGCCATGGGATTTGCCGAGGCGTTAAAACACGCCGCTTTTCAGGTGGCGTCCATTATCACGACAACCGGATTTGCCACCACGGATTTTAATCTCTGGTCAGGAAGCTGTCAGGTAATACTGGTACTTTTGATGTTCATAGGAGCCTGTGCCGGAAGCACCGGCGGCGGAATCAAAGTTTCAAGATTTGTTCTGCTGCTGAAAACGGTGAAAAAAGAACTGAACTCTTATATTCATCCTAAGAGCATCAAAAAGATAAAAATAGACAGTAAGCCGGTGGAGCATGAGGTGGTTCGGTCCACCAATGTATATTTTATTACATTTATGATATTGTTTGTGACTTCAATTTTTATTGTTTCTCTGGAAGGACAGGATCTGGTGACTACCTTTACGGCTGTCGCCACAACGATAAACAATGTTGGGCCGGGGCTTGCCGGGGTCGGACCAATGTCAAATTTTGCGCATCTGTCGAATTTGTCAAAAATTGTGCTGATGTTCGATATGCTGGCGGGCAGACTGGAATTGTTCCCGCTTCTGATTCTGTTTCATCCATCCCTATGGAAAGATGCTTTCCAGCAGCGGGTGAAGAGGAAGAAACCGGCGATAGAGACAGGATATTAGAGACATAAAAGAGGAGAGCGGCAGCTGGAAAGGAAAGCGCGATGGAGGACAGAAATAGAAGACGGGGGAGATATCTTGCCCTGGATGAACTGCGGGGACTGGTATTTATCAGCATGGTACTGTACCATGGTATGTGGGATCTGGTCTACATGTTTGGATATGAGATAGCGTGGTACGAGGGAACAGCCGGGTATGTGTGGCAGCAGAGTATCTGCTGGTGCTTTATCCTGCTGTCCGGATTCTGCTGGGCGTTTGGACGGAATAAATACAGACATGCGGGCCTGGTATTTGGCGCGGGGGTTCTTGTAACGCTGGTGACTTGCCTGTTCCTGCCGGAGGACAGAGTAGTGTTCGGCGTGCTTACCTTTCTTGGAACGGCGGCGTTTCTCACAACTTTGCTGCAGCCGCTTCTTTCCCGGTGCCGGCCGGCGCCGGGACTGATTGCAAGCATCATTCTTTTTGTGTTTACAAGAAATGTCAACGTGGGATTTCTTGGCTTTGAAGAATGGCGTCTTCTGAAGCTGCCGGAAGGGCTGTATGACAATTTCGTAACCGCATTTCTGGGATTTCCGCCGGGAGATTTCTATTCCACGGACTATTTTTCATTGATTCCGTGGCTATTTTTGTTTTTGAGCGGATATTTTCTGTACCGGTGTGTAATGTGCCCACAGAAGGAGGAACCTTTACATTTTCTTAAAAGAGGGAGAGCGCCGGCACTCCGGTGGATCGGGCAGCGCAGTCTTCTGCTGTATCTGCTGCATCAGCCGGCGCTGTATGTCCTGCTGCATCTCTGGGCATGGTATTTTGATAAATAAAAATCATAGATTGCACATGGAAACCAGAGGGATTTCGTGTATAATAAATACAAAAAATGTATAAAACCACTGGATGAGGGGCGATAAACATGAATGAGAAAATGACACGTTTACAGATAAAAAGGATGGTGCGCCTGACTGCCGGCGTTGTCCTTTTACTGGTAGCCATTGCCGTATTTCTCATATATTTTCTGATGCAGACCATGAACGATTCTGCAAGAAAACAGATGACGGTCGAGACGGAAGAATATAAAGGCAGGATTTACCGGCAGATTAATGCGGATTTCCAGAGCCTGGATACGCTGGCGAGTTTTTTTACCAGCGAGCTTCTGGAGGACAGAGAGACATTTGCCGAAAGACTGAATATTTCAAATGAGCAGAATAATTTTCAGACCATGGCGTTTTTCTATAAAGAAGGAGACGGTATTGTTTCCATCACGGGAGCCGGCGTCAGCACAGATATAGAGTATACGGATCTGAACAAGGCCGTGCATCCTGTCGTTGAAAAGGCTCTTCAGGGGGAGAAAAGTGTATCCCGCCTGTTTTACAGCGAAGCCATGGAAGAAAGTGTGTTTGCCTATGCAGTTCCTGTATATATCAACGATGAGCTGGCGGGCGCTCTGATGGCCAGCGATCAGCTGGAGATTTTTTCTGATATTTTTGATGGCAACACAGTGCTCGGTGGTAATGGTTATCTGCACATGGTAGGAACGGAAGGGGATTTTCTGATTCGCTCTCAGAACGCCATAGTGAAGGAAGAAATGCAGAATATCTTTGACGGGCCGTATTTTGACCCGGAAGAAGTTCCGGTGCTAAAGGAAAAGATGAACAGGCAGGAGAGCGTGTTCTCTTCCTTTACGTATGAGGATGAAACATATCAGGTGCTTCTTGATCCTGTGGGATTAAACGGATGGTATCTGATGTGCGTCAATACATTGCAGGAGAGCAATCAATCTCTCTATCCGGTGCTTGCGATCATGGGAATCGGACTTGCCGGAGTGGCTCTGATCATTCTCTTTCTGCTTATATATGGTTTTCGTCTGGTGCAGAAAAATAACCGGGAGCTCTGGCGTCATGCCTATCATGATCCGTTGACCGGAGCAAAGAATCTCTCCTTTTTTAATCAGGAGCTGTCCAAGCTTCTGGAGCAGGGAAGAGCTCTGTCGGTGGTGGCGCTGAATATTCACCAGTTCAAGTTTATCAATGAGATTTTTGGAAGAGAATATGGGGATACGCTGCTCGTTGAGGTGAAAGACGTGCTGGACTATAAAATGCAGACGGGAGAATTTTTTGCGCGGGATAAGGCGGATCTGTTCTATCTTTGCCTGCTGGAAACAGACAGGCAGAAGATATTGACGAGACTTCAGAATATCATGGATTCTGTGGTCAAGATTTCCAGTCATCATCATAATAATTACCAGATTCTTCTTTACTGCGGCGTGGCAGCCAACGAGGAGGGCAATAAGGATGTGACGCCGCTGATGACCCATGTGATGTTCGCGCTGACCACGGCAAAGGGTTCTTATAAGAATAACGTCTGGTTTTATGATTCGAAGCTGCATGAGAAAGAAAAGACGGAGAATTATGTGGAGAGCCATATGCATCAGGCTCTCAGGGACGGAGAGTTTAAGTTCTATCTGCAGCCGAAAATGGATCTGCAGACGGGGAGGCTTAAGGGCGCTGAGGCGCTGGTCCGCTGGATGAAGTCGGATGGATCCATGATCTATCCTGATGAATTTATTCCGTTGTTTGAGAGAAACGGATTCTGTGCAAAGCTTGATCTCTATATGGTGGAATGCGCCTGCCGTCAGATTCGCGAATGGCTGGATGCAGGTACAGAACCCATTGGTATTTCTGTTAATCAGTCTAAGATTTTGTTTTATGAGAATGATTATATAGAGACGCTGACCGCTCTCATTGAGAAATATGATGTTCCGGGCAACCTGCTGACCCTTGAGATATTGGAGGGGCTGGCAGCGGATCATGTGGACGAGCTGAATCAGAAGATTTCTCTGCTGCAGAAACTGGGATTCCGTATTTCCATGGATGATTTTGGAAGCGGCTATTCCTCGCTGAATATCCTTGGAAACCTGCATATCGACGAACTGAAACTGGACCGGGGCTTCCTTCTGGAGGTCAGCGACGGAAAGAACGCCCGCTCCCGCGTGATCATGGAACAGATCGTACAGCTGACCAGACGGCTGAAGATTTCCACGGTGGTGGAAGGTGTCGAGACTGTGGAAAATGAGAAGCTGTGTCTGGACATGGGCTGTGATCTGGGGCAGGGCTATTATTACAGCCGGCCGATTCCGCGGGAGGAATTTAACCGGAAATATATGAAATTGACACAAAAATAATGATATGCTAGAATAGTAGCACTTGCCCGGAGGGTGAATCATTCGCTGGAAATGAGGAGCTGGATAAAGGCACGGACTGAGACGTCCGTACTTTATCCGGCTTTTTTTGTTGCTCTGACTGGTGCAAAGAAAATTTTTTGAGAGGGAGAAAAGTTATCTCCACCAATTTTGGTGCGGGCAAAAGCGCGCGAATCCGTCAGATTCTCAGATACGCTCTCTCTTTCCTGCTGATCTGCCCTTTTCTGAAAAAAACTCTCAACAACAGGTATTGACGAATTCTCTTTGATTAGGTATATTTAATTTGAGTTAGAAATACCTAACCAGGAGGAAAACATATGAACAGAGAGACTTTAAAAATCGTACAGAAATTAGACCGGGAATCTCTGGAGGTTCAGCTTCTCCTTCAATGCGCGCCGATGATCGCCGGGCTGAAGGCGTCGAATCTGCTGATTATTGCCAGCGAGAATGAGGAGGACGCCAGAAAGATTCTCAATGGAACCAGAATATCCTGTGTCCGCCTGGCGCGTATGGATAAAAAAACAACCATGCTCATTTATCATGAGAGGTGGCTGAAAGAATATCTGGCCAGCGAAGAAGTAATCCGCCTTCTTTGCGTATTGGGTTATGAAGGAAAAGGATTTTATGAAGTGCTCCATTCCGTCAAAGAGAAATATCGTTCTTATATAGGGAAAAAGGGAGATTTCCCCCATGAACTGGGATTACTTCTGGGCTATCCGGCGGAAGATGTTCAGGGATACATGGAGAATAAGGGAAGAAACTACCTCTGTACGGGATACTGGCAGGTATACGCGGATCCTGCGGCTAAATTAAGTCTGTTTCAGAAGTTTGAACTGGCCAGGGAGCGTCTGATTCGCGCCATCTTTGATGGAAAGGAAATTCAGGAATTAATACAGGTAGCAGGAGGATGAATTAATGGAAAAATTATATGTTGTTTACTGGTCTCAGACAGGAAATACACAGGCCATGGCAGAGGCCATCGGCGAGGGCATCAGCGAGGCGGGCAAAGAAGCGGCTGTTGTGGAAGTGGGAAGCGCATCCATGGATGATCTGAAAGAAGCAAAGGTATTTGCGCTGGGCTGCCCGGCCATGGGAGCGGAGGTTCTTGAGGAAATGGAAATGGAGCCGTTCGTGGAAGAGGTGGAAGGATTTGCTTCCGGAAAGAAGATCCTTTTGTTTGGTTCCTACGGATGGGGAGATGGACAGTGGATGAGAGACTGGGAAGAGAGAATGAGCGGCGCCGGCGCGGAGCTTGTTAACGGAGAAGGCTTTATCTGCCAGGAGATGCCGGATGATGCGGCCGTTGACGAACTGAAATCTCTCGGAAAACAGATGGCTCAGATGTAGTCTGCGGTTTGTTGATAATTTTTCTCAATTATGTTATTGACAACTTATTTCGATTAGCATATACTAACTTTGTGAGAAAAAGCAACTGCAGATAAAATGCAGAAAAGAAAGAGGATGAGATGATGCCACTGACTATGGCCGATGTCGGCAAACCAATTACAATCAAACGTGTGGGCGGGAAGGAAGAAACCCGCAAGTTTCTGGAAAATCTTGGATTTGTGACGGGAGGAACCATCACTCTTGTTTCACGAGTGGGAGGAAATGTCATTGTCAATGTGAAAGATTCCAGAGTTGCCATTGGAAAAGATATGGCCACAAAAATTATGATATAGCTGTGGCGGAATAAGATTCTCTGGAACTTAATTACTGGATAGGAGACTGGATGAATGGAAAAGAATGTTGGAATGAAAACTTTGCGTAACGCAAAAATAGGGCAGACGGTCAAAGTGATAAAGCTGACAGGCGACGGGCCGGTAAAGCGGAGAATTATGGATATGGGAATTACAAAAGGTGTGGACATATATGTCCGTAAGGTTGCGCCGCTTGGAGATCCGGTAGAAATAACCGTCCGCGGATATGAGCTGTCTTTGCGGAAAGCTGACGCCGATATGATTTTGATTGGCTGATTTTTTTTGACGCAGAGGTTAGAATATACTAATTAAAGTATGAACAATCTATTCTAAGTATGAATAATCTATCGAGAAAGGGAGCATGAAAATGTCATTGAAAATTGCGTTAGCAGGTAATCCTAACTGCGGAAAAACGACATTGTTTAACGCGCTGACTGGTTCCAATCAGTTTGTAGGAAACTGGCCGGGCGTTACAGTGGAGAAAAAAGAAGGAAAATTAAAAGGACATAAAGATGTTGTGATCATGGATTTACCGGGAATATATTCTTTATCCCCATATACGCTGGAGGAAGTGGTGGCCCGTAATTATCTCATCGGCGAGAGACCGGATGCCATCATCAATATTATCGACGGTACCAATATTGAGCGTAACCTGTATCTCTCCACGCAATTGATGGAACTGGGGATTCCGGTGATCATGGCGGTAAACATGATAGATATTCTGGAAAAAAGCGGAGATAAGATCTATACCAATAAGCTGGCTGACAAGCTGGGCTGTGAGGTTGTTGAGATTTCTGCGCTGAAAGGAACCGGAATAAAAACACTGTCCGAGAAAGCTGTCCATCTGGCTCAGAAGAAACAGGCGGCAATGCCGGTACACAGTTTTGACTCCGAAGTGGAGAACATCATCGAAGATGTAGCTGCTCTGCTGGGCAGTCAGGTGCCGGAAGAACAGAAACGTTTCTTTGCCATAAAGCTTCTGGAGAAAGATGATAAAATAGGAGAGCAGCTTTCCAGAGTTCCGGATGTTTCCGCACAGATTAAAATGCTGGAAGACAAATTCGATGACGACACGGAAAGTATTATAACCAACGAGAGATATACATACATTTCATCCATTATCCATGACTGTGTCACAAAGGCAAAAGGTGAAAAATTAACAACTTCAGATAAAATTGATAAGATCGTAACTAACAGGTTTCTGGCGTTGCCGATTTTTGCGGCGGTCATGTTCATCGTATACTACGTATCTGTGACAACCGTGGGAACATGGGCGACAGACTGGGTTAACGACGGCGTGTTTGCAGACGGCTGGCATCTTTTTGGCATCGAGTCCATTTTCGTGCCAAGCATCCCGGCGATTATTGAAGGCGGACTGAACGCCATCGGCTGTGCCGGATGGCTGCAGAGTCTTATTCTGGATGGTATTGTAGCCGGTGTAGGAGCCGTTCTCGGCTTTGTTCCTCAGATGCTCGTACTGTTTATTTTCCTGGCATTCCTGGAAGGATGCGGATATATGGCGCGTGTGGCTTTCATCATGGACCGTATTTTCCGTAAATTCGGTCTTTCCGGAAAGTCTTTCATTCCGATGCTCATTGGAAGCGGCTGCGGTGTTCCGGGAATCATGGCTTCCCGTACCATTGAAAATGACAGAGACCGCAAGATGACGATTATGACGACAACTTTTGTGCCTTGCGGCGCAAAACTGCCGATTATCGCGCTGATCGCCGGCGCGCTGTTTGACGGCGCATGGTGGGTGGCTCCGAGCGCATACTTTGTAGGTATCGCGGCCATCATCTGCTCCGGTATCATTTTAAAGAAAACAAAGCTGTTTGCAGGCGACCCTGCTCCGTTTGTCATGGAGCTTCCGGCTTACCATCTGCCGACCGTGGGAAATGTACTGCGGAGCATGTGGGAGCGCGGGTATTCCTTCATTAAAAAAGCTGGAACGATCATTCTTTTATCAACCATTGTACTTTGGTTCCTGCAGGGCTTCGGATGGGTGGACGGACGGTTTACCATGCTGGAAGCAGAGCAGCTTGACAGCAGTATTCTTGCAGCCATCGGTAACGTGATTGCACCGATTTTTGCACCGCTTGGATGGGGCGACTGGAAAATGGCAGTGGCAGCGGTTACCGGACTGATCGCAAAAGAGAATGTAGTAGGTACTTTTGGTATTCTCTTCGGATTCGCGGAAGTCGCGGAAGATGGAGCGGAGATCTGGGGGCAGCTTGCCGGCAGTATGACGGCGGTGGCAGCGTATTCCTTCCTTGTGTTTAACCTTCTCTGCGCACCTTGTTTTGCTGCCATGGGTGCCATCAAGAGAGAGATGAACAACATTAAATGGTTCTTTATCGCCATAGGATATCAGACTTTGCTTGCTTATGTAGTTTCCCTCTGCATTTACCAGATCGGAACCCTCGTGGCAGGCGGCGGATTCGGAATCGGAACGGTAGTGGCGGTGATTCTGATCATCGGCTTCGTTTACCTGCTCTTCCGGCCGTACAAAGAAAGTAAAACTCTTGGCGTAAATATGAAAGGCATGGCAAATGCGCGATAAAAAGTTATCTTCTGATGATTGTTATCAGCGGACACAAATGCAGAAAGAAATTATCATAGAAAGATTACGGGAAAATGGCTGCCGGATCACAAAGCAGCGGAAAATGCTTTTGGATATTATTCTGAAAGAAGACTGTTCCTGCTGCAAGGAAATATATTACAAAGCCCTGGAAGAAGACAGCGGCATTGGCTCAGCCACCGTCTACCGGATGATCAACACGCTGGAAGAAATCGGCGCTATCAGCCGGAGAAATATGTATCGTGTTTCCTGTGATAACCCCTATGGGGCTGGAAATGTCTGCACTGTAGAACTTGATGACAATAAAATCTGCCAGCTCAGCGATGAAAAGTGGCGTAATGTGGTGGAAAAAGGTCTCAAGGCCTGTGGCTACATTGATGATCAGAAAATAAAAAATATATTTGTACGATCCTGTGAGAAGCAGGAGAGTCTGTAAAAAACTGGACGGCATGTTCTGATGCTGCGGGCGGTAAAAGTCTGCTGTATCAGAACAGCCGCCTTTTTTTGTTCAGCTGACAGGTTTGTTCACTTTCTTTTCTCAGCTCTTTTTCCCTCAGCCTTGAAAAAAGAAGGGAGCTTCCTTATAATAAACGGAGAAAATCCGCGCGGGCCGTAAAGTAACAGAACTATCAAAAACTATGCGGCCTGTACGATGACAATAATGGAAAGAAAGAAGTGAAAATATTATGGGATTAAATGATACGCCGTCCGGAGAGAGAGTACATATCGGATTTTTTGGAAGAAGGAACGCAGGAAAGTCCAGTCTTGTGAACGCTGTGACCGGACAGGATATGGCGGTGGTCTCCGAGACAAAGGGAACCACTACCGATCCGGTGAAAAAGGCCATGGAGCTTCTTCCCATCGGTCCGGTCATGATCATCGATACGCCGGGATACGACGATGAAGGAACTCTGGGAGAAAAAAGAGTACAGAAAACAAGACAGATTTTAAACCGCACAGATGTGGCGGTGCTGGTAGTGGACGCGGCGGAAGGCTGCACCGACTGCGACCGGGAGCTGATCTCCTTATTTGAGGAGAAGGAGATTCCTTATGTGGCAGTATATAATAAGAAAGACCTTCTGGAAACTGTGCCGGCGGCCAAAGACAATGAAATATTTGTCAGCGCTCTGGAGGGGAAGGGCATTTATGAATTAAAAGAGAAAATCGCGCAAATCGGAAAAAACGCCGGTACGGAGCGCCCACTGGCCAGCGACCTGATCAAAGTTGGAGACTTGGTGGTTTTAGTGATTCCAATCGACAGCGCAGCGCCTAAGGGGAGGCTTATTCTCCCGCAGCAGCAGGTGATCCGGGATATTCTGGAAGCCGGCGGGGCGGCGATCTGTGTAAAGGAGACGGAACTGCCGGAAATTCTTCCGAAGCTTTCAGAAAAACCTGCCATGGTCATAACGGACAGCCAGGCTTTCGGAAAAGTATCCGCTGATGTGCCGGAGGATATTTTATTGACTTCATTTTCAATTCTGATGGCAAGATATAAGGGCCTTCTTGATACGGCGGTGGAAGGCGTGGCTGCCATTGACGATCTAAAAGACGGCGATACTGTCCTCATTGCTGAGGGATGTACCCACCACCGTCAGTGCGATGATATCGGAACGGTGAAGATTCCAAACTGGCTGAAAAAACATACCGGGAAGAATCTCACCATTGCCACCTGTTCCGGGCAGAGTTTTCCGGAAGACCTCTCCTCCTATGCGCTGGTCATCCACTGCGGAGGCTGCATGCTGAATGAACGGGAGGTCCGGTACAGGATGAAATGTGCCAAAGATCAGAAGGTACCGATCACTAACTACGGTATCGCCATCGCCCACATGCATGGAATCCTGAAGAGAAGCGTGGAAGTGTTCCCTCATCTGGAGCGGCTGCTGTAGATAGAGCGGACAATCCTTTGACATGGCGGCGGTTTCCACAATCCGGAAGATGGCTAATGCATTTTCTGAGACATTTTTGTTCTCTGTAAAAATATGGAAGTACTTTTTTGTCGAAAAACCTTTGTTTTTTCAAAATTTTTTGATATACTTCTATGTAAATAAAGGAAATTCAGGCGATTAAAAAGAAAGCGAATGGAATACAGTATGAACAGAATCATTAAGGCGATGGAAAAAGAACAATGCGATGTGAAGGATGCCCTGACACGATGTATGAACATGGAAGAGCTGTACGTGGAACTTCTCGGTCTGTTTGCGGAAGATACCCAGATAGACAAGCTTGTTGACGCTTTCCGGAAGCATAATGTGGAGGACGTATTTTTCCATTCTCACACGCTCAAAGGCGTATATACCAATCTTGGCATGAGGCAGCTGTATGAGCTTGACGTACCCATCGTGGAGAGCACCAGAGACAAACAGCCGGAAGGGCTCGACGGCCTGGACGGCCAGGTCAGCAAGCTTTATGAAGAACATAAGAGGATTGCGGACGTAATACGGGAATATATTTGAATAAGAAGGATACAGTACAGAAACAGCCGGTCGGCTTAAAAAAGCGGCCGGCTGTTTTTACGTCCAGGGAGAGAATACGGCGGCCGACAAAGCAGTGGCCGACAGAAAACCGGAAAAGCAGCTTGCAGATTTTTTTAAATTATTTGAACCAAAACAGAAGAACTGTGCTCTTATAGATAGACGCGTCAAAAAGACACAGGGAGGTGGTAAGCATGGAGACAGACGTTGAATTGATCAGAAAATGGAAAGAGGGCGATGAGGACGCCTTTAGCGCTATGTATGAGCGGTACAGGCAGACGGCAATGCGGACGGCGTGGCTTCTTTGTCATAATCTGGCGGACAGTGAGGATATTGTGCAGGAGACCTTCGTACAGTGTTATTTTCACATTCAGGAGCTGAAGGATGAGAGTCGGTTCCGGCCGTGGATGTTAAAATGTCTGGTCCGTACCGGATGGAAACTGATGAAGAAGCAGAAAAAAGAGATGCCGGAAGAACAGATGGAGCTGCATCTGGAGAGAGAACGGTATCTGGAAAGTACATTTTCCGGAAAAACATCTGGAGAACCGCTGGAAGAAGCTATTGCCAGAGAATTCTCAGGAGAGCTCACGAAGGCGGTACGCCGGCTTTCGGAAAAACATCGGCTGGTCATTGTTCTTTATTATTATGATGAGCTGAGTGTACATGAGATTGCAAAGATCACCGGCTGTCTGGAAGGAACCGTGAAGTCCCGGCTGCATTTTGCCAGAAGGCAGTTGAAAAAAATGCTATCTGATGCCGGAGAGGAAGAGACAGGGAGGATAATTTATGAAAGAGGATAGATTTGACAGTCTGCTCCGAAAAGAATTAAAAAGGGAAACCGAGCACATCGGAGTTTCAGATTTTTTGAAAACAAGAATTGATATGGAGATAACGGCGAGACAGGAGGAATCAACCATGAAAAAGAGATCACATTTTAAAAAATATATAGCAGCGGCGGCATGCATCTGTCTGCTGGTTCCGGCGGGAATCTTTGCGGGAGGCACAGCTGTCAGCTACGTATCCACAACCAATATAGCAGATTATAAGACTTCCACAGACTGGAATGATCTGGACAGCATGGAAAAGAAAGTAGGAATCGAGACCGACGCAGTAGAGAGCTTTTCCAACGGCTACCGGTATACGGAACTTAATACCGACGCTTTTAATGCTTTGGATGAAGACGGAAATAAGATATTTAAAGTAAAAGAACTGGGCGTCATTTATAAAAATGCGTCAGGAAAAGAATTAAACTGCAGTATTCATGCGGCAGATGAGCGTATGGCAGACGACAGGGCGGCAGATCTGACAGCGGAATATGACGGTATTACAGTGGAATTTTTCCAATCCACCTATAAATTTGTGCCGGCAGATTATCAGGCCACTGCAGAAGATAAGAATCTGGAAGCAGCCGGCAATTATTACATTTCCTATGGAAATGATAAGGTGGAGGTACGGGAGTCTTCGTCTGTACAGTGGGAAAAAGATGGAGTCTCCTATATGATTCAGGGCTTTGATACAGATGTCAGTCCACAGGAAATGCTTGCCATGGCAGGAGAGATGATTCAGAAATAAAGAAAATCAGAAGAAATATATATTTGACGGGAACTGCCGAAAGAAGTACAATAATTACCAGGTATGATATGGAACGGCTGTGATACAATGTATTTTCAGGTAAAATGATAAGGAGAACTATGGTAAAAGATTGTTATAAAGAACTGGCGTCGGCGCTTCGCGCAGGTGAAACGTGCCGGCTGATGACAGTACTTGGCAAAAACAGACCGGAACAACAGGCAGTTTGCGATAAATACATTCTCAGGGGGAAAGATGCGTCTTTCTCCCTTGTTCCCGTTATGGAGGAAAATGAGTCGGAGATCCGGATTTGTGAGCCGGCGGGACCAAAGGCCCGGCTGATCATTTTAGGCGGCGGGCATATTTCAAAAGAACTCTGTTCCTTCGCGGCAAAAACAGGTTTTACACCGTGGGTCATTGATGAGAGAGAAGAGTTTGCCAACACGTCAAGGTTTCCGGACGCGGAGAAAGTCATATGTGCACCCTTTATGCAAGCGCTAGCCGGCGTGCAGGTGGCGAGCTGTGATTACGTGGTCATCGTAACCAGAGGACACAGCTGTGACGGAGACTGTCTGCGTTATCTTCTTGAACGGGAACTGCCGGGGTATCTTGGAATGATCGGATCAAGAAGGCGGGTGCAGGCGCAGTTTGCCATGTTCCGGAAAGAGGGCGTGCCCCAGGAACGGCTGGACTTTGTCCATACGCCCATCGGTCTTGATATTAAGGCGGTCACGCCGGAGGAGATCGCTGTTTCCATTCTGGCAGAGCTGATTCTGGTCAAACGTATCGACCGGAGAGAAGATAGTATCCAGACCGATCTGGAACCGTCCATCGTGGAAGAGATTGCTTCCTGCCTGGAACCGGCGGCGGTGGCGACCATCATTCGCGCCTCCGGCTCCACGCCGAGAAAAGAAGGCGCTAAAATGCTGGTCTTTGCCGATGGCAGCATCCGCGGCACCATCGGCGGAGGACTGGGAGAAAGCCAGGTCATCCGGCGGGCGGCGGACATAGCAGGTACGGGAAGATCCTGTCTGTACCATTTTGTGATGGACGCCGACGTGGCGGCCAGGGACGGTATGGCATGCGGTGGAAATATGGATGTGTTGATCGAGGATCTGGGCGCGGAGTGCGGCCTCGGATAAAATATAATGATAACAGACAGGAAGTGGATAGAATGAAATTGATGCGGACAGAAGACGCGGTGGGACAGGTTCTGTGCCACGATATAACACAGATCATCAAGGGCGTGACCAAAGACGCCGTATTTCGCAAAGGACATGTGATCCGGGAGGAAGATATCCCGGTGCTGCTGAGCGTGGGTAAGGAGAACGTCTATATCTGGGAAAACGACGAAAATATGCTGCATGAAAATGACGCGGCGCAGGTGCTTTACGAGATATGTAAAGGGAATCATATGCACCCGACTCCGGTGAAAGAGGGAAAAATTGAGCTGGTGGCGGATATCGACGGACTTTTAAAGGTGGACGATACGAAAATGCGTCTTGTCAACGGTTTCGGACAGATGATGATCGCCTCCCGCCACGGTGATTTTATAGTACACAGAGGGGATAAGCTGGCGGGCACCCGCATTATCCCGCTGGTCATTGAAAAAGAAAAAATGGAAAAGGTAAAGGAAATGTGCGGGGATGAGCCAATCTTCCAGCTCCTGCCCTTTGTTCATAAAAAAGTGGGCATTGTGACCACCGGAAGCGAAGTCTATCACCACAGAATCAAAGACGAATTTACCCCGGTCATCCTTGATAAACTGGCAGAGTTTGATACGGAGGTCATCGGGCAGATTCTCTGCGACGACGACCACGAAAAGATCACAGCGGCCATTCTCACGCACATTGAAAACGGTGCCGACATGGTAATCTGCACTGGCGGCATGAGCGTGGATCCGGACGACCGGACGCCGCTGGCCATCAAAAACACAGGAGCACGCATTGTTTCTTACGGTGCGCCGGTGCTGCCGGGAGCCATGTTCCTGTTAAGCTACTATAACGGAACGATTCCTGTGGTGGGACTGCCGGGCTGCGTCATGTACGCGAAACGGACGATTTTTGACCTGATTCTGCCAAGGCTTATGGCGGACGATCCGGTGACGGCGGACGAGCTGGCGGCGCTTGGACAGGGCGGCCTGTGCCTGAACTGTGATGTCTGTACATTTCCTAATTGCGGATTTGGAAAATGAGCAGGGCGGCCGGAGAAAAATTGAGAAAGGACAGAAACAGATATGGAATTCAGTCATTTTGACGCCGACGGCAACGCGGTGATGGTTGACGTGAGCGGCAAAAAAGAGACAGAGCGGGAGGCAGTGGCCCAGGGAGTTATCCGCATGAGCAGAGAGTGCTTCCGGAAAGTGATGGAAGGGCATATGGCGAAGGGCGACGTCCTCGGGACGGCGCGCATTGCCGGAATCATGGGAGCCAAAAAGACTTCCGAATTGATTCCTCTCTGCCACCTGCTGCAGCTGACCAGCGTAAAGATAGATTTTGAGAGCGACGGGAACAAAAACGAGATCACGGCCTTCTGCCGGGTAAAAACTACCGGGAAGACCGGCGTGGAGATGGAGGCGCTCACCGGCGTGCAGGTGGCTCTCCTGACTATCTATGACATGTGCAAGGCCATCGACAAGCGGATGGAAATGCACAGTATTCATCTGTGTACGAAGACCGGCGGCAAGAGCGGGGATTTTTCGTTCTGAGAGCAGAAGAGGAAATGAGAAGATTGACAGGCAGGGGGGCGAAGGTATGAAAGACCAGTATGGCAGAGAGATTGACTATATGCGCATTTCTATTACGGATAAATGTAATCTCCGGTGCCGGTACTGTATGCCGGAGGGTGTGGAGATCGTTCCCATGTCTCATCTTCTGACCTTTGAGGAGATGGTGCAGGTCTGCACCGCAGCGGCGGAACTTGGCATCCGTAAGATCAAGGTGACCGGCGGGGAGCCGCTGGTGCGGCGGGGAGCCCCGGCGCTCATCGGCATGCTCCGGGATATCCCCGGCATCGACAGCGTGACGCTGACCACCAACGGAGTTCTGCTGAAAAAGTATCTGCCGGATCTTCTGGCAAACGGCTTAAAAAGCGTTAATGTGAGCCTTGATACCATGGACCGGACGCTTTACAGGCAGATAACCGGGCAGGACGCTTTCCCGCAGGTTATGGAAAGTATTGAGGCGGCGGTGGACGCCGGACTTCAGGTAAAAATCAACACGGTTCTCCTGAAAGGAGTCAATGAAGACGGCTGGGAGCAGATGATTTCTTACGCCCGCAGCCATCCGGTGGATGTGCGGTTCATCGAGATCATGCCGATTGGAGCGGGAAAGACCTACTCCGGTGTCTCCAACGAAAAACTTCTTCGCCGCATCCGGGAAAAATATCCTGCCTTAAAAGAAGACATTTCTATTCACGGCAACGGCCCGGCCTGCTATTACTCCATCCCGGGATTTGCGGGCGGCATCGGTTTTATCAGCGCCATGCATGGAAAGTTCTGCAATCACTGTAACCGCATCCGCATGAGCGCCCAGGGAGAGATCAAGCCCTGTCTGTGCTACGGAACCTCCGTGGACCTGCGCCGGGCGCTGCGGAAGGAATTTGCGGCGGGACAGCCTTCGCGGCTGCAACAGGGGACGCAGCCGCCGGCAGAACTGAAGAATCTGCTGGCGGAAGCCATCTACCAGAAGCCGCAGGCTCACTGTTTTGAGCGTGCCGACGAGATTACGGAAAATAAAAAGATGATATCTATTGGCGGCTGACAGAGAAAGTATCGGAGGAAAATATGGGAATTATCAGAGGAATATGTATCAGCGAACGCCGTGGGACTCAGAAAACTGAGGTGCCGGAGGCGGATTTAAAAGTGAACTGGGGCATTGAGGGAGACGCCCACGGCGGAAACTGGCATCGCCAGGTGAGCCTTCTTTCCCTGGAAAAAATAGAAGCATTTCGGGAGAAAGGCGCCGATGTGAACTTTGGCGCTTTTGGAGAAAACCTCATCGTGGAAGGATTTGATTTCTCCAGTTTACCGGTGGGCAGCCGTTTTCAGATTGGGGAAGCGGAACTTGAGATGACCCAGATCGGCAAGGAATGTCACAGCCACTGCGCCATCTACCAGACCATGGGCGACTGCATCATGCCCCGGGAAGGCGTCTTTGCCGAGGTGCGAAAGCCCGGCCACATCCGGGTGGGTGACGAGGTCATTCTCCTGCCGGAAGACCCGGAGCGGCCTCTCACTGCGGCGGTCATTACCCTGAGTGATAAGGGAGCTGCCGGACAGAGGGAAGATAAGAGCGGCCCGGTCATTGTGGAAGAACTGCAAAAGGCAGGCTATAAAGTAATCGAAACACTGCTTCTGCCTGACGATGTGACAAAGATAAAAGCGCAGCTCATCCGTCTTTCCGACCAGCGCCAGGTGAACCTGATCCTCACCACCGGCGGTACCGGATTTTCCGAGAGGGACTGCACACCGGAAGCTACCCTGGCGGTGGCTACACGGAACGCCCCGGGCATCGCCGAGGCTATCCGCGCCGGTTCCATGCAGATTACAAGGCGGGCCATGCTCTCCCGGGAAGCATCTGTCATCCGCCACAAAACTCTCATCGTCAACCTGCCGGGCAGCCCGAAGGCTGTGAAAGAGTGCCTCGACCTGGTGCTCGACCAGCTGGATCACGGCATCCGGATTCTCACGGGACGCGATGGAGAGTGCGCGAGAAAGTGAGAAGAAAACTACACAAAATACCCATTCAGATACTCTGCGGCAGCTTCGCTCACTTTAAAAGTCATATTCAAATTGCCAGTCTCAAAACCGATGTAAGAGCCGTCATACAGGGTAATAGTGGCAACGGTATGAAGTTCTCCGTCGGTATCCGTCTGTGTATATTTGATTGTTTCCTCCTGTGCGAAACGGAAAGAGCCAATCTCTGCTGCATTGTCAGGCAATGTTGTAAATTTCCATTTTTCCAGATCCAGTGTCTGAATAAAATGTTCTATATCATCTTTGGAAGAAATCGTTTCAAGGACTTCTGATGAAGCAGCGGAAACTACCGAGATTTCCTGTGCTTTTGCAATATCGTCGCTGTAAGCAGAGATATCTGTTTCGTCCTTCGCCTGGCAGCCGCCAAGGAGAAGCGTCAAAATTGCTGTTATTATCAAAAAAATTCTTTTCATAAATAAGTTCACTTCCTTTTTTCGTGATATTCTTCATTCATAATCAGTAACCGGTATGCCCGGACGATTCCGGACACGTATACACACAGGAAGGCTCCTGCGCCGGCCAATATCATTCCGCAGGCAAAGATAATGTTGTCTAAGACATACATTTCTGCAGAGACGATTATCGGGAAAAGGAAAAATCCAATGGCAATCAGGGCAGCTCCGGTGAGATTAAGAATGTGCGCCGCTTTCTTTTTGTCGGAATAAGCAGAGGCCAATTCGGATTTCACCGTCTTGTCAAAGGATAAATTTTCTTTCCAAAGCCTGCGATACGGATTGTCTGCCAGCTTTACAGAGAGCAAAAGAATGATCCCTGCAATGACGATGATCATGAATAGCAGCATACTGATCTCGGCGTTCCAAAAAGAAAGAGATAAGCTGCCGACGAGCAGGCCGACGGCAACGCCGATTTTCAGCATTTTTCTTTTTTGGTAAGCCAGAAAACCATCCGCCATTTCCCGGCTGACATAGAGGCCGTTTTCATCCGGGCGCATTTCCGGTTTTTCCGCATCTTCGTCGTTAAGAAGATAGTCCAAAGATACCTGAAACAATTTACTGATTCGGACGATTTTTTCGGTTTCGGGGTATCCGTTATCGCGCTCCCATTTGCTGACGGCTTGTCTGGATACTCCTAACTGATAAGAAAGCTCCTCCTGGGATAGTCCGGCTTCCTTTCTCAGCTTTTGGATTTTTTCTCCAAAGGTCATTGTTGTGCTCCTCCTTTCGCTGTCAGCATACAATATTTGCCGACGGCATACCACCAAAATGCGGTTTCTTTTCCGCAACGGGCAGTTGCAACCCTGCGCTGCATACGATTTTTTATACTTTTATTATACAATTTGATTGTAGAAGAGTAAACAGATGCCGTGGAGAAATTATGTGGACGATGTGGAACTGAAAATCTGTGAGCAGAAGGCTGACTGCAGGCAGAGGGTTAATGTAGCCAAAAATGGCGGTTTGTATTATACTTATGTCATGAGAACATGGAAATCAAAAAACAGGTACAATAGCAAAAACATACGGCAGCAGCCTCAGTAAATGAAAAGGAGTATTTGTGACACCATGCGATATCAGATAAAAAACGGTACCGTCTCCCTGCAGGGCGAGACGGTACTTGATCATATAGACTTTGAGATCCGGGGCAATGAAAAGATTGCCCTGGTTGGGAAAAACGGCGCGGGCAAGACGACGCTCCTTCGCCTGATTGCAGGGGAACTGTCCCTGGACAGAGACGACAAACGGTTTGAGCCCGGCATTTTCCTGGCAGGAAATACCACCGTGGGGATGCTTCGACAGACTGTGGCGCAGGAGGAAAAAGAGCGGACGGTGGAAGAGCTGCTTCTGGAGATCTGTCCTGCCGACGATCCGTATTCCAGAGAGAGATACGATTTTGAGCAGGAATATGACCGGATATTTACCGGTCTGGGATTTCGGAGAGAAGAAAAGAAGAAAAAACTGCGGGAGTTTTCCGGCGGAGAGCAGACGAAGATTGCCATGATAAGGCTTCTGCTCACGAAACCGGATATTCTGCTTTTAGATGAGCCGACCAACCATCTGGATGTGCAGGCGGTGGAATGGCTGGAGGATTATATCAGGGAGTACGGCCGGGCGGTGGTCATCGTATCCCACGACCGGTTTTTTCTGGATTCGGTGGCCGACGTGGTTTATGAGCTGGAAAACGGACGGCTGACCCGTTATGCGGGCAATTACACGGAGTACCGGAGGCAGCGGGAGAAGCGGCGGCAGAGTCAGATGAAGAGTTATCAGGCACAGCAGCAGGAGATTGAGCGTCTCACCGCTCTCATTGAGAAGTTCAAACACAAGCCCAGAAAGGCGGCCATGGCCCGCTCCAAGAAAAAGGTGCTGGAGCGGATGGAAAAAATCGAGCGGCCCTCCGAAGAAGGCGCGCATATCTTCACGGAGGCTATTACGCCGAGGGCGCCGGGTAGCAAATGGGTGCTGGACGCCGATAAGCTGCGCATCGGGTATCACGGTCAGGCAGGAAGTGTGCCGGGAACAGAAAAAGGAGATTTCGGGAGACAACAGATAACGGACAATATATCTGAAAAAACACCTTCGGATGAAATCTGCCTGCAGGAGATCACCCTGCGTATCCGTCGCGGGCAGAAGATCGGCATTATCGGAGCCAACGGAACAGGCAAAACTACATTTTTAAGAACCTTATCGGGACAGATTCCGGCGCTGTCCGGCAAAATGCAGATGGGCAACAATGTGGAAATCGGATATTTTGACCAGCACAGCGGTGAACTGCAGTCGGAAAAAAGGGTGTTTGATTATTTTCACGACCGGCACCCGGCGCTCACTATCAAAGAGGTGAAAACCATCCTGGGACATTATCTGTTCCGGGATGCAGACACAGGGAAGAAGGTCAGCGAGCTCTCCGGCGGAGAAAAAAGCCGTCTGGTGCTGGCGGAGATTCTGGAAAGCCGTCCCAACCTGCTGATACTGGACGAGCCCACCAACCATATGGATATTCCGGCGAAGGAAACGCTGGAATCCGCCTTTCAGGCGTACACCGGCACCATGCTGTTCATATCCCATGACAGGTATTTTATAAAAGAAGTGGCGGATGCGCTGTTGATCTTCGGAGAGAACGGGGTATCTTATTATCCATTTGGCTACGGACATTACGTGGAGCATCTGCGCAAAAAACAGGAATACGGCTGGGCAGGCGCGGAGGCCGTCGCTGTGGAGAATACCCGCCTCATCGAAGGGCTTAAAGAAGTGCCGGAGAAAACCCGGATGCAGAGCGCCCGTTTTTCCACAGAACAGTCTTATACTGACTGGCAGCTTACGCTGGCGGGAGAACAGCTGGCAAAAGCCGCCGCAGCAGTGGAACATTTTCTGGGAGAACAGCTGCCGTTCGGTGAAGAATTATCAAAACATGATACCTCCATGGAGATTCTCACCGCCCGGATACAGGCCCGCCGCCGCTGGCAGGAAGAATACGAAGCACTGGAGCAGCAGTATACGGAAGCCTGTCTGTTCTGGTATGAAAAATGGCAGGAGTATGAAAACGCTTTTGAAAGTTATAAAGAATGATAAATAAGATTTGTCTTTCCGGCCGGGTGGTCCGGGTCCTACAGAATCGGTTCAATGACCGCCCGGAAATACCGGTCTAATTCTTCCGGCGTTTGTTTCATTCGGCTTTTGATCCACCATAATACCATTTCCACAAAACTGCCGGAAATATGGTTTACTAAAAAATCCTGAGGAATATCAGTGTTATTTTTTCTGTTTTGAGTGACAAATTGGTTTTGTACCAATTCATTTAAGCTGTTCTTGAAATATCGCAGAAACAGTTCGCTGCTCTCACAGGAAAGTAATTCAAGAATATTATTTTCATCTTCCTGCAGATGCTGCAGTAAGTGGCAAAATACGGATTCCGGCGCGTTTTTTTCAGAATATAATCCGTGAGTGTGGGTACAATCCAAGGTGCTGCTGATGATGTGTCCGAAAAGTTCTTCGCATAAAGTTTTCAGCAGATCGTCTTTGGCCTCAAAATGAGCATAAAATGTTGTTCGTCCCACATTTGCGGTATCGATAATTTCCTGTACTGTAATTTTGTCATAGCTTTTTTCGGCCAGGAGAGTGCTGAATGCAGCAAAAATGGCTGCCCTTGTTTTCTGTTGTCGTCTGTCCATGATAACTCCTTTCGTACAATTTTTCAAAAGTGTTCCATACGGAACATGGAGACGGTATTATCCATTGCATTTCGTTTGTTTACTTCTTACAATAAAAAGAACAAAGTGTTTGTTATCAAATTTATTGTACGGAAAGTGCAAATGAGTGTCAAGGACAAATCTGTTTGGAATATCGTGCGGATTGGAGGATTCATTATGTTAAAGAAGATCAATGATTTTTTGGCCGGACTTCCCATGACAATTGTGGCCGGCGTATTTCTGCTGTTGGATTTAATCCCTCACCTGGCGGAGGAATTTGGAAGAGAACCGGTGAGGCTTGCTTTTCTGCCGTTTGATCCCGCATGGGCAGCGATCGTTATCAGCGGTCTTCCGCTGTTATATCTGGCGATATGGAGAATTATTTATAATCCGGGAATCAGTAAAATATCGTCCGCACTTTTAATCTGTATTGCGATGTTCGCCGCTGTTGCGGTCGGAGATTTGTTTGCGGCGGGAGAGGTTGTGTTTATCATGGCGGTCGGTGCGCTTTTGGAGGAGGCTACCACCGACCGCGCCAAAAAAGGACTGAAAAAGCTTATTAACCTTGCTCCGGCGAAAGGTCGCAGATTAACCGATGGAAAAGAAGAAATGATACCGGCAGAGGAAATACGGCAGGGAGATCTTTTGCGTATTCTGCCGGGAGAGACTATTCCGGTTGACGGCATAATTGTAAGGGGAGAAACATCGGTTGACCAGTCTGTCATGACGGGAGAATCCCTGCCGGTGGATAAAGAGACAGGAGAAGAGGTTTTTTGCGGTACCATCAACCGCTTTGGTTCGATTGATATTTCAGCGACAAAAGTGGGAGAGGACAGTTCTCTGCAAAAACTGATCCGCATGGTACAGGAAGCGGAAAATAAACAGGCGCCCATGCAGAGAATTGCCGACAGAGTGGCAAGCTGGCTGGTGCCGGTTGCTCTGCTCATCGCAATTTTGTCTTATGTATTCACGGGAAATATCGTTACAGCCGTAACAGTGTTAGTTGTGTTTTGCCCCTGTGCTCTCGTGCTGGCAACCCCTACGGCTATTATGGCGGCGATTGGTCAGGCGACAAAGCATGGCGTGATCATCAAGTCCGGAGAAGCTCTTGAAAAAATGGGAAAAGTAGATACGATTGCTTTCGATAAGACCGGGACTTTAACCTATGGCTGTTTAGATGTCAGCGACATCATTTCATTTGACAAAACTATCTCTGAAGTAAAATTACTTTCTCTGGCGGCTTCGGCTGAAGCCAGAAGCGAACATCCGCTGGGAAAAGCAATTGTGGCGTACGCAAAGACAAAGGGAGTTCTTCTGATCGAGGCAAACGCCTTCAGAATGACTGCGGGCAAAGGAATTTCCGCAGAGACAGGAGGATTCCGGCTGCTTTGCGGGAATGAAAAATTTTTCGCTGAGAACAGGATTGTCATTGATAGCGGCGTACGATCTGAACTGGAACGCCTGCGAACAGAGGGAAAGGCTTCGATACTTGTGGCCGCTGACCAAAAATGTATTGGCGTCATCGCGCTTTCCGATGTGCTTCGCCCGGAAGCAAAAGAGATGATTTCCCGTCTTTCAGACATGAATACCCGAACTGTTCTGCTCACTGGCGATAATCAAAAAACAGCCGGTTATTTTGCACAGCAGGCAGGAATCTCTGATGTCCGGGCAGAATTGCTGCCGGAAGAAAAAGTGAAAAGTATTGAAAATCTGCAGGCAGAAAATCATAAGGTTTGTATGATCGGCGATGGCGTCAACGATGCGCCGGCCCTGAAAACGGCCGATGTAAGCGTGGCAATGGGAAGTATGGGAAGCGATATAGCGGTGGAAGCGGCAGATGTTGCCCTGATGAGCGAAGATATTTCAAAGATCACGTATTTGAAAAGGCTGTCCAATGCGACTGTCCATACCATTAAAGTCAGCATTACGCTGTCCATGTGCATTAACTTTGCGGCGATCGTATTGTCGCTCATGGAAGTGCTGACCCCGACTACCGGAGCGCTGGTGCATAATGCGGGCTCCTGTTTTGTCGTGCTGATTGCCGCACTGCTTTATGACAGAAAGTTTGATACAAAACTGCCGGAATAAAAAATATCCGGTCTCTCAAAATCCGGTATCTGCCGGAATAAATTACCATTGAAAACAAACGTTTGTTCTGATAAAATAAAAAAAGAACAAACGTTTGTTTTTTGCCCCGCGATATCGGCGTAATACGGGCAGTTTCATGTGCAGAATGTGCAGCATGGAAGATATGCAGGAAAAGAGGCGAAAGCAGTGAAAAGAGACAGGCAGTATATTTGTATCGATCTAAAATCTTTTTATGCGTCGGTGGAATGCGTGGAACGGGGACTTGACCCCATGACGACGAATCTGGTGGTGGCTGATTCGGAGCGGACAGAGAAGACGATCTGTCTGGCTGTTTCCCCGTCCATGAAAGCGAAGGGCGTCCCGGGGCGGTGCAGGGTGTTTGAGATACCGCCGGGTATCCGCTATATCATGGCGACGCCGAGGATGCAGCTTTATATTGATTATTCAGCGGAGATTTATGACATTTATCTCCGGTATGTTTCCAGTGAAGATATTCATGTATATTCCATTGATGAGGTTTTTATGGATGTGACTGATTATCTCCGTTTGTATCACATGAGCGCCCGCGATCTGGCGTCGGTCATTGTCCGGGATATTCGGGAGCGTACAGGAATCCCTGCGGCAGCCGGAGTGGGAACGAATCTCTATCTGGCGAAGATTGCCCTGGATATCATCGCAAAGAAGGCGGCAGATTTTATCGGTGTCCTTAATGAGGAGAGTTACAGGCGGATTTTGTGGAGACACCGTCCGCTGACAGATTTCTGGCGTATCGGAGAAGGGACAGTCCGGAGGCTCGCGCGTATGGGCATCAGTACTATGGAGCAGGTGGCGTCGGCTGATGAGAGGGCACTGTATAAGGCTTTTGGTGTAGACGCGGAGCTGCTGATCGACCATGCGTGGGGCAGAGAGCCGGTTACCATGGCAGATATTAAGGCTTACCGCCCGAAAATGCACTCCATTTCCAATGGGCAGGTTCTGCCCAGAGCGTATGGCTATGAAGAGGGAGTCCTGATCGTCAAGGAGATGGCGGACGTTCTTTGTCAGGAACTGGTGGATAAAAGTCTGGTCACTGACTCCATCACCCTGCATGTGAGCTATGAGAGAAGCGCAGGGAAGAAGTCTGCCCACGGAACTATTCGTCTTCCGGCAGCTACGGACATGTCCCGCCGGATTATGGAGCATGCGGAAGTTTTGTACCGGCGGATCGTGGATGCGAAAACGGGGATCCGGAGGGTTTCCCTTTCTTATAATCATGTGGAACCGGAAATGTACTGTCAGTATGATATTTTTTCCAGTCCGTCAAAGGTTGAAAAAGAAAGACGGCTGCAGAAGGCAGTTTTGGATATCAAGCATCGATTCGGGAAAAATGCTGTGCTGAGAGGAATGGATTTTCAGGATGGTGCGACAACCATAGAACGCAACAGTCAGATAGGAGGTCATAGGAGTGGCGCCTAAGATGAGCAGGGAAGAGAGAGCCAAACAGTTTATGCCCTTTGGGGCGCTGAAAGGATATCCTGAAGCGCTGGCGAGAAGAGAGAAAAAACCGCTTCCCCGGCGGGAGCTGTCGGAGGAAGCACTGGAGGAGCTGAACCGGAAGCTTATGGAGCTGGAGCCCGGCGACAGGGCAGAGGTTTTATATTATGCGCAGGGAGAATACCGGACATTGACCGGAGTATTTTCGGGAGTGGATGCTTTCGGGAGACTGCGGATCGGTGAAGAAACGATTTTACTGCAAAAGGTATACGATCTGGTGGCCGTGGACCGGTGAGGAGAAATGTATATGAGTGCGGGAAAGTTTCCTCTGCCCGGCGCAGATGGCGGGGGGATTCTTTGCCGTATCTTATGTTGTGAACTTTTCACGACTGTGATATAGTAAAATAGAAAGATTTTTCTGTACATTTTAGAAAAATTTTTGATTTTACTGACAGATTTGCGGCCGGTCTGCCGGCTGCCACTGTGAAAAGAGGGAGGGAAACGATGTTTCAGGTAAAGAATTTTACAGACAATGATGATGTGAAGATTCTCGATCAGAAAGGAGCCTTTACAGTTATCGAATATCAGAGAGATTTAAGTATTGCGCCGGATTCTGCCATTATTGCGTATTATTGTGCTGAGATGAATGTCCGCAAGCGTCAGGTCATCTGCGATCTGAGCAAAGCGCAGATTACACTGCAGGCAGGGGCTATGCAGTGGATGCTGGGAGATGTGAATGCTACCACGGGAATTAAAGGCGTTGGAGATTTCTTTGGAAAAGCAGTACGGGGCAAGGCCAGCGGTGAGTCTGCTATTAAGCCGGAATATACGGGAAGCGGACTGCTGGTTCTGGAGCCGACCTACAAACATCTGATTCTCATGGATGCCGCGGACTGGGGCGGTTCTGTTGTGCTGGATGACGGACTGTTTCTGGCATGTGATTCCAGGCTGAAACATAAGGCTGTAATGCGTTCTAATATTTCTTCTGCTGTGGCCGGAGGAGAAGGTCTGTTTAATTTGAGTTTGAACGGTTCCGGAGTTTTCTGTATTGAGTCACAGTGTCCGATGGAGGAATTGGTGGAGATCACCCTGGAAAATGATGTGCTGAAGATTGACGGGAACTATGCCATTGCCTGGAGCGGCAGTCTGGATTTTACAGTGGAGCGTTCCGGCAAGTCGCTGATCGGTTCCGCCGCTTCAGGAGAAGGGCTGGTAAACGTATATCGGGGAACCGGGAAGGTACTTATGATGCCGACGGCGAAGATGCCGAATATTTAATTTCAGGCCCGGGCCGCGCACTGGCTGCGTGAACGGTAACGGTTTACGCAGAGAATACCGAAACTTTACACTGGCAGGATTGCAGGACGATCCGGCGTCTGTTATGATTACGGTGTTACCCGGAAGTGTGACGGAAAGCTACGGTACATTTAAGATGACGTACATTTTAATGAAATGCAGAAATATCGGGTATCATAGAGAAGAAACTAAAAAGGACAGAATATAAAAAGACGCGATACAGGAGGATGCCATATATGGAAACATTACGAAATAAAGAAGGGTTCATCTGCGATATGGACGGCGTGATTTATCACGGCAACCGTCTTCTGCCGGGAGTGAAAGAGTTCGTGAACTGGCTGACAGAGAATAAAAAGAATTTTCTGTTTCTGACCAATTCCAGCCAGTATACTCCGAGAGAGCTGCAGAATAAGCTGGCAAGGATGGGGCTGGACGTGGATGAGACGCACTTTTACACCAGCGCGCTGGCGACAGCCTGCTTTCTGGACACACAGTCCCCGGGCTGCAGCGCTTATGTGGTAGGAGAACATGGTATCCTGAATGCTCTTTATGACAAGGGCATTATGTATAATGATGTGGATCCGGATTATGTGGTGGTGGGCGAATCCTCCTGTTATAATCTGGAGCAGATTACGAAGGCAATCCGTCTGGTCAATGCCGGAGCCAAACTGATTGGAACTAATTCGGATCTGACCGGGCCGACGGAAACCGGGATCGCACCGGCTTGTCGTGCGCTGATTGCTCCTATCGAGCTGGCAACAGAGAAAAAGGCGTATTTTATCGGTAAACCAAATCCTCTGATGATGCGCACAGGACTTCGCCTGTTAAATGTCCACTCTGCCAATGCGGCTATTATCGGAGACCGAATGGATACCGATATTATTTCCGGCATTGAGACCGGTCTTGATACGGTTCTCGTTCTCTCCGGAGTTACGACGCCGGACATCATCGAACGGTATCCGTACCGTCCGCGACTGGTGTTAAATGGTGTGGGAGATATCCCGGGATGAGAGCCGGACTTTGCCATGGGAATCTCGCAAAAGACAGAATAAAAAAGTAAAAAGATTATTTGCGATGAAATAGAGTCTCTATTGCAGAGCTGATTTTATCGGACAGGCAGACAATCATCGATTCCCGGCAGGACGGAATCGCCCGGAAGGTCAGGGGCCACATATGCTGGCGGATGATTGCCTGCTCTTTTTCGTTGAGTGCAAAAAGGCGGCTGGCGTTGGAAAGGGCCCGCTGCGGATGGGTGAATCCGTGCAGACGGTGGGTGCCGTCATTATCATGCCAGTCATACAGATAAAAGTCATGAAGAAAGGAACCCACAACAAGAGAACGCATGTCGGCGCCCAGCCTGAATCGTTTGTTAAGATAATAGCTCAGTCTGACCACGTTCATCACATGGTCATAGGTACTCACTGCGCCGTGCTGACAGAAACCTTTCATGGATTGGGCTTCTTCTGTGTGCATGTAATTATGAAGATGAGCATGAATTTCTTCCAGTTCCGCCGGGGTTAAAGTGACCATATCTATCCTCCAGAACGATAATGATAAAGGAGAGCCCTCCCTGTAGTGATGAAGAACCAAAGATTGTTGTTCTGATAAATGGCAATAAAATTGACTTCTGTCTTCATTATATAGAGATAAAGACAGAAGTCAATAAAAAAATGATTTCAGACTTTCCAGAAAGCCACACTGTGCGGAGGCAGCTCCCGTCCTCCGTCAAAGGTGACAGTTTCTTCGGTGAGCAGGTCGGTGCCATTTGCCGCCTGGGCGTCGAATGGCGCAAAGTACGGTTCATCATCAATGTTTACTGCCACAAGAACTCTTTCGCTGTCGCAGGCACGCTCAAAGACAAGCTGCTTGTTCCACACATGAAGGTTACGGTAACCGCCGTCATAGAGTGCCGGATGCCCGGTGTGGAGTTTTGCGTATGATGCGATGGCGTCGGTCAGGTCGTTCCATTCCGGTCGTTCAAGGGCCGGACGAAGGACTTCGTCGCCGTCCTTTTTGCAGCCTTCCATGCCCCATTCGCTGCCATAATAGATGGATGGAACGCCCGGCATGCCGAAGAGGAGACCATAGATGACAGGGAGATTCTTTTTATCGGTGAGGATGCTGGCGATTCGTTCCACATCATGGTTATCCACAAAACTCAGCAGATGTTTTCCACGGTAGATGCACCAGTTCTCATAGCCAAACTGACGGTTCAGACTGTAGCTGATCTCATGCATGTTGGCGCTGTTGAAACTGGAATAAAGACCTTTGTAACATTCATAGTTAGTCACAGAATGACATTTTTCATCACTCATCCACATATTATAATCTCCGTGGAGAGTTTCGCCCATCAGCACAAAATCCGGTTTTACCTGATTGGTGAAATTTCTGAGTTCGCGAAGATAAAAGTCGCTTAAACAATAAGCCACGTCCAGACGAAGACCGTCAATGTCATAGAGTTCCACCCATTTTTTGATAACGTCAAAATGATGCTGCCGCACTTCCGGATTATCCAGATTCAATTTGACGAGTTCGTTATGACCTTCCCAGCCTTCGTACCAGAAACCGTCGTTGTAATTGGTATTGCCGTCAAAATTGATATGGAACCAGCCGCAGTAAGGGCTATCCCATTTCTTCTCCTGCACATCCCGGAAAGCCCAGAATCCCCGTCCCACATGGTTGAAAACGCCGTCGAACATGATCTTGAGGCCGGCGTCATGGATTGCCTTGCAGACTTTCTGCAGGTCCTCTTCTGTGCCAAGACGGTGGTCAGGAATCAGGTAATCTCTGGTGTCGTAGCCGTGGTAGTCGCTCTCCATGAGAGGGTTGAAAAGAACGCAGGTAGCGCCGGTCTTTTTAATGTGATCTACCCAGTCAAGGATCCGTAGGATCCGATGATCGGAATCTTTTTTGTCAAGGGCATCACACAAACCCAGGGGATAAATCTGATAAACTACTGCTTCGTCAAACCACATAATATTGTCCTCCTATATATTTTGAGTTTAAAACAATTGGAAAATCAAAAAATCCCTAAAAAACAGGAAAAGTGCCCAATGCACATGCACAGGACACCTCATTAATATAGCATAATTCATAGTAGATAGCAATAAATAATTGTTAAAAAAACGTCAATATAAATGGTTTAATGAAAATTATGCTTGTGATATTCTGAAATTCAGGCGGCGATATACGGCGCAATGGCAGCCATGATTCTTTCCATCTCTCCATCGCGTTCCATGATACGCAGATCAACTGCCTCCCGGAGATTCATGGTCATCACGCCCAGGAGCGACTGTGCGTCAACCACGTACTTTCCATAGATTAAATCAAAATGGCTGTGGAAATCTTCGATTGCTTTTACAAAAGATGCTGCGTTGTCAACAGTATCAAATTTCACGGTAAAAGTTTTCATCTTTGTGTTCTCCTTTTCTTAAAAATGTCTTTCTTTTCGCTCGGTGAAATCCAGTTCACTATATGCGATAATGCAATTTTTGTCAATCCTTTTTTCAATATACAAATCTAAAAACTTTTTTAATAATGTTTTTCAGATTTTTAATAAATTTATTAACTGCGGATGTTTTATCTGCAATTTGATAAGATGATTGAAAGTGAGACAGATGAATTTTCTGATTTCTGCTCCAAACTAAATATTCCTGTTATTTATACGTCGAATGAGGATTTTATCAGCCGTTATCTCTACGACAGCACAAACCCGGATTCCGTACTCTCCAATCTTTTGCGGGCATATGATAACGCTGTTGTACTCAGGGATGAAATAGGAACAGAGACGATGGCGTACCTGCAGCTGGGTCTTTCCACTATGGAGAAGACTATGCATCAGGCTGCGCCTCTGATGGAACTGCAGGGAGTGCTTGATATGCTTCTGGCTTTCTGGGCCTGTGCCGATGACTATGTGGTGGAATCAGAGACGAGGAACCTCATAAAAACCGGAAGAAGTATTGAGAGAATTGATCTGTATCTGCGTCTGGGTATTGGAAAAAGAGAGCTTCTGTCAGAATATCAGAAACTGAGCGGGAGAATTGACAGATCAGGAATCGATTATCACAGATTGGCTTTTGTCCGTTTTGCGTATCTTCTGCAGTGTGAAAAAGAAGATCATCCGGAGACGGACGAGGAGGAATTGCGCCGCAGAATGATCTCGGTGCTGGAGACGCTGGTGGATGGATGAAACAATTACATTTTTATTATCGCATGTCTTCTCTTTTTTCGGATCCCATCACAGATCATTCTTTTACGCTGAAATGTATTCCCTCATCAGAATCAACGCAGGATGTTATGATTTTTTATAAGCGTATCGCTGCCGGGAAAGTGTCCGGCGACTGGACTGCTTCGGGAAAGGATGCGGCTGGGAACCAGTATATATATGGAAGAATCTCTGCACCGCACACTGCGTTTTCTGTGGAAGTGGAAGGGACTGCCCGGGTAAGCAGCGGAGCAGGATATAAAAAAGAAGCGGCCAGAGAAATGCTGTATCGTTTCCCGACAGCGCTCACGATCTGTACGGAGGAGATGGAACGATTTCTGATGAATTTCTGGAAGCGATGGCCGGAAATGAAAGAAGCTGCTTTGATGCCTTCAAAATTGAGGGCAGAACAACAGTCGCTTTCTTTTCGAAAAAGCATGAAAAATTTAATGGAGGCTGTTTTCTGCCATATGGAATACGTACCGTCCGCCACGACAGTCACCACCACGGCTGGCAGCGCTTTTGCCATGAAAAAAGGGGTGTGCCAGGACTATGCGCATATCATGATCGCGTTTTGCCGGAGAATGGGGATTCCGGCGGCCTACGTGGCCGGCTACATGATGGGAGAGGGTGCCTCTCACGCCTGGGTCAGCGTATGCGACCAGAGTACGGGAACATGGTATGAGATAGACCCGACCAATGACCGGTGGGTGGATGACGATTATATTTATCAATGCGCCGGCAGCGGGGATTTTTCTGCCGGAAGCTGCCCATTGAAAAAATGTGAAAAAGGATGAGGTCATAGGGAAGATCGTGAATCCCCTTGACGGAAGCGTGCGGGCAGAACTGCATTCACCGGATGAAGGCATCCTGTTCACCATACGGGAATATCCAGTGGTAAATGAAGGATCGCTAATCGCCAGAATATTAAAGAAAGAAGGAAGATCATGAGAAAGCAGACTATCTACCAGCTTAATTCCCTGTACAGGGATAATATGAAGGTGACCGGATATTTTTATGGAAAAGGAGAACCTGCTCTGTGTATTATGGGCGCGCTTCGGGGAGATGAGATTCAGCAGCTCTATATTTGTTCTCAATTGAACAAACGATTGAAACAAATGGAGAGGGAGGGCAGGATATGTCCGGGAAAGGAAATCCTTGTTATTCCTGCTGCGAATCTATATTCTATCAACGTGGGAAAGAGATTCTGGCCGTCAGATAATACGGATATCAACCGCATGTTTCCCGGTTATGCGCTGGGGGAGACAACGCAGCGGATTGCCGCGGGAATTTTTGAGCCGATACGTCATTATAAATACGGAATACATTTCTGCAGCTCATATACAAAAGGAAATTATCTTCCTCATGTGAGGATCATGCATACAGGTTTTGAAGATATTTCTTTAGCCCGGGAATTTGGTCTCCCTTATGTAATCATTCGCGAACCGAAACCTTATGACACAACGACGCTGAATTATAACTGGCAGATATGGGAGACAGCGGCATTTTCTGTATATACAGGAGGAACTGAACGTATTGACTATGTATCGGCGGAGAAAGGAGTGGAGGCGGTTCTCGCTTTTATGACAGAGCAGGGAATTCTACGTAACGCCGGCAGTTTTCAGGAAAAATCCTGCATTTTATGGGAGAGAGAATTGTCTGTGATTCAATGCCGGCAGGCTGGGCTGCTCAGGACCTTTGTGAAGACCGGGAACATGGTGGAGAAAGGGGAACTGCTGGCAGAAATCATTGACCCTTATAACGGCGAGGTCTCCGAAGAGATCACCGCGCCAAAAAAAGGACGGATTTTTTTTCAGAGAGACAGTTCGCTGGTCTATGCCGGAGCTGTGGTCTTTAAGCAGATATGAGGGCAAAATGTATGTTTTTTGAAAGTTTCTTGCATTTTATATGCGAAATAGATATAATAGAAAAGTAATGTGAAAAAAGAAAGATTAGAAAGGAAGGAATTCACATGAAAAAATTCTTATCAATGGCTTTGATTGCAGCGATGACGTTATCACTGGCTGCATGTGGAAGTAATGCAAACAATGAGGCAGACAGCACAGGATCCGACAGCGCATCATCAGATAAAACCTACGTAATTGCAACAGATACCGTTTTTGCACCGTTTGAATTTTCTGATGAGAATAATGAATTCGTCGGAATTGACGTGGATATTCTCGCAGCCATCGCGGAAGACCAGGGATTTAAATATGAACTGACCCCTCTTGGATTCGATGCGGCAGTGGCATCTCTGGAGTCCGGACAGAGTGACGGCGTTATCGCGGGTATGTCTATCACAGAGGAGAGACAGCAGAAATACGATTTCTCCGATACTTACTATGATTCTTACGTTGCAATCGCAGCGGCAGAAAACAGCGATATCCAGGGACTGGAAGACCTGAGAGGCCAGACTGTGGCAGCAAAGACAGGAACACAGGGCGCTGAATGTGCGGAGACATTAAAAGAAGAGTATGGTTTCGATATCCAGTACTTTGATGAGTCTTCCCTGATGTATCAGGATGTTATCACAGGCAACACTGTGGCATGTTTCGAAGATCAGCCGGTTATGGCGTATGGTATCTCCCAGGGCAACGGTCTTAAGATCGTGGCAGAAGAGAAAGAGAACTTCTCCACACCATATGGTTTCGCTGTTCTGAAAGGACAGAACGCAGAGCTGCTTGAGATGTTCAACGCAGGTCTTGCCAACATCAAAGAAAACGGAACTTACGACGAGATTATTGCAAAATATACTTCCGCTGAATAATGAAAAGGATGATTCATAATGAATTTATTTCAGGTTTTTAGTGAAGTCTACCCAACCCTTCTCAACGGGTTGGGTATGACTGTCCAGATTACAGTATTGTCTTTGCTCATCGCCATGGTGCTGGGCATTTTTGTATGTTTGATGAATATTTCCCACAATGTCGTTTTGCGCGGCATTGCCAAGTTTTATATCTGGCTGATCCGTGGAACTCCAATGCTGGTGCAGGCTTTTTATTTTTACTTTGCCATGCCGCAGCTGATTCAGTCCATCACCGGCTCTCAGTTCAGAATTACGGTATTTACCGCCAGTCTTGTAACCCTGACGCTCAATGCGGGGGCGTATATTTCCGAGATTTTCCGTGGTTCCATCGAGTCTGTCAATAAAGGGCAGATGGAGGCTGCGAGAAGTCTGGGATTAAATTATGCCAAGTCCATGCAGAAGATCATTCTTCCGCAGGCGGTGCGCATTTGTCTTCCGTCTCTGGTAAACCAGTTTATCATCACGCTGAAGGATTCCACGATTCTTTATGCCATCGGTTTGTCGGAGATTATGTACAACGCAAAGATTTATGTAGGAAGAACCATGGAGTCTTTTGCGACCTATACGTGGGTAGCTATTTTCTTCCTCCTGATTGTTACGATTCTGTCGTTTATCTCAAGAGCCGTTGAAAGGAGGATTAATGCATAATGGAGAACAATATTAAAATTAAAGTAAAAGGACTGAAGAAAAGTTTTGGTTCTCTTCATGTATTAAAGGGAATTGACGCGGAGATCACCACCGGTGAAGTAATCTGCGTTATCGGACCGTCAGGTTCGGGTAAATCTACGTTCCTTCGCTGCCTGAACCGTCTGGAGGAGGCTACGGAAGGAGAGATCCTGGTGGATGGCGAGAGCATTACCGGAAAGAACAGCGATATTGACAAGATCCGCCGTCACATCGGAATGGTATTTCAGCAGTTTAATCTTTTCCCGCATTACACGGTAAAAGAGAACATTATGCTGGCTCCGGTAGAGCTTAAGATTAAAACCAAAGAAGAAGCGGAGAAAAAAGCCATGGAACTTCTTCAGAGAGTCGGTCTGGCTGATAAGGCGGACGCGAAACCGAAGGAGCTTTCCGGCGGACAGCAGCAGCGTGTGGCTATTGCGCGCGCCCTTGCCATGGAGCCGGATATCATGCTTTTTGATGAGCCGACTTCTGCTCTGGACCCTGAAATGGTCTGCGAAGTTCTTGACGTTATGAAAGAACTGGCGGCAGAAGGTATGACCATGGTTGTGGTAACCCACGAGATGGGATTTGCCCACGACGTTGCTGACCGGGTATTCTTTATCGATCAGGGCGTGATCATGGAACAGGGAACACCGGAGGAGGTCATGGACCATCCGCAGAATGAGAGAACACAGAGCTTTTTGAGTAAAGTGTTATAGAAATGAATGGAGTAGGGGCTGCAGCGGAATATGTGTAAATATTTTGCGCAGCCCTTTTTGCAGGAGGAACATATGCGAATCGTAGTAAAACTGGGCACATCCACACTGACCCATGAAAGCGGGCGGATTAATATCCGGAGAATTGAGGCATTATGCAAAATATTGAGTGACATAAAGAATGCCGGACATGAGCTGGTACTGGTCTCTTCGGGAGCGATCGGACTGGGAGTCGGCAAACTGAATCTCAAGGAAAAACCGGAGGATATGCCTACAAAACAGGCGGCTGCAGCCATCGGCCAGTGTGAGCTGATGTATTTGTATGACAAAAAATTTCTGGAGTATAATCATATCGTGGCGCAGATTTTGCTCACCGGCGCAGATTTTGAGAATGAGACCAGCAGCAGTAATATCAAAAATACTATAAACCGACTTCTGGAGCTCAATGTGATGCCGGTCATTAATGAGAACGATTCCATTGTCACCGATGAGATCTCCGTGGGAGATAATGATACATTGGCGGCTATTGTGGCCAAACAGGCAGATGCAGATCTTCTGATCGTACTCAGCGATATTGACGGACTCTATACGGCTAATCCGAGAGAAGATCCGGATGCAGATATTATTGATGTGGTATTTTCCATAACGCCGGAAATCTATGAGCTGGCGGGAACAAAAGGCACGAAGCTCGGCACCGGCGGCATGGTGACAAAAATAAAGGCGGCGGAGATTGCCATGGAGGCAGGGATTGATATGATCATAGCCAATGGAAAGCATCCGGAGAATCTGTATCGCATCCTTGACGGGGAGAAGGTCGGAACAAAGTTCCGTGGAAAAAAATAGAAATACGCATGGAGTCATAAGGGGAGGTAATACATTATGACAACAAAAGAAATATTGGAGCAGGCAAAAAAAGCGAAGAGCGCCATCAATGCTGCGGATGAACAGACAAAAAATCGTGCGCTGGAGCTGATGGCAGAACATCTGGAAGCGTCGGCGGAGCAGATTCTCTCTGCAAATCAGGAAGATATGGAGCAGGCAAAGGGCAAGATTTCCGATGTGATGCTGGACCGGCTGCTTCTGACAGAGGACCGGATCGCCGGTATGGCTCAGGGAATCCGCGAGCTGATCGATCTGCCGGATCCGGCGGGAAAAATTCTTAAGTCCATTACCCGCCCGAATGGAATGGTTATAGAAAAGACTGCTATTCCGCTGGGGGTTATTGCTATTATTTACGAGAGCCGTCCGAATGTGACCAGCGACGCGGCGGCGCTCTGTATCAAGAGTGGCAACGCCTGTGTGCTTCGAAGCGGAAAGGAAGCCTGGAAGAGCGCCCGGGCAGTGGTGGACGCCATGCAGAAAGGCCTGGAGGAAGCCGGGCTGCCAAAAAGCTGTGTGAGTCTCATTGAGGATACCACAAGGGCGAGCTCAACAGAGCTGATGAAGGCTGTGGGCTATGTGGACCTGCTGATTCCAAGAGGCGGGGCCGGACTTATTCAGGCGTGCGTGGATCAGGCGAAGGTTCCGTGTATTCAGACGGGAACCGGAATCTGTCATGTATACGTGGACAGCACGGCAAAACCGGAAATGGCTCTCAATATCATAGAAAATGCAAAAACCAGCCGCCCGAGCGTCTGCAACGCTGAGGAAGTGTGTCTGGTTCACAAAGATATTGCCGATACATTCCTGCCGATGCTGAAAAAGCGCCTGGTGGATGACCGCGAGGCGGCGGGAAAGGTGCCGGTAGAGCTGCGGCTTTGTGAGAGAGCTGCGGCTGTCATCGACGGTACGCCGGCTGGTGAGAAAGACTTTGATACGGAGTTTTTGGATTACATTCTCGCGGTAAAAGTTGTGGACAGCGTGGAAGATGCCGTAGCGCATATCGCGGCTCATTCCAGCGGACACAGCGAAGCCATTGTCACGGAAAGTGAGGATGCTGCCGAGTATTTCACAAAAAGAGTGGACAGCGCCGCTGTCTATGTCAATGTGACCACCCGTTTTACAGATGGGGGAGAGTTCGGACTTGGATGTGAAATGGGGATTTCCACCCAGAAACTTCATGCCAGAGGCCCGATGGGACTGGAAGAGCTGTGCAGCTACAAATATATTATCCGGGGCAACGGGCAGATACGATAAGATGAGGATTTTGGAAGAGACGGTGTGTCCGTCTCTTTCTGCATTCGATATAATGCGGATATAATTTCAAATATGTCAGGCAGAAAAGCAGAGAAAAACAAAGGAGAAAAGAGATGCAATATACAGGATACGAGATAATTTGGCTGTTTTTTGTCTACAGCTTTCTGGGATGGGTGCTGGAAACTCTTTCCGCCGCGCTGCGTCAGAAGAAGTTTGTCAACCGGGGACTGGTCAATGCGCCTCTCTGTGTCATCTATGGAATATCTGCCGTGGTTCTCACGATTTTTTTTGGAGAACTGCATGGCGTCTGGCTGTTTGCGGCAGGTTTCATTGTTTCCACGCTGATTGAGTGGACGGCAGGACACCTGATAGAAAAAATGTATCACGAGAGATGGTGGGACTACTCAAAGATGAAATGGAACCTGGATGGTTACATCAGCCTTCCGGTTTCCGTTGGATGGGGCCTTCTGTCTGTTGCTGCGCTGGAATGGGGAAATCCGCTGTTCGCAGATCTGTTCGGGATGATTCCATCCCTGCCTGGCAAAGTACTGCTGGGTGTTCTGTCCGCAGTGCTGATTCTCGATATCGCGGCGACTCTGGTTATATTGTCAGGGCGAAGCCGGAGAATGGAGCAGTGGGAGGAAGTGGATTCGTGGCTGTCAGGAATCAGCTCCCGGCTGGGGCGTGTGATTTATGGCTTTACTGACCGGAGAATCCGACGGGCTTATCCCAATGTGATACATAAAAAGAAAGAGGAGAAAGAAACGGCGGGAGTATTTGCTGCCGGCTGTGGTTTTTATAAACTGTTCTGGCTTCTCGTTATCGGTTCATTGCTGGGAGATATAGTGGAAACTATTTTCTGCCGGCTGAAGATGGGAGTCTGGATGAGCAGAAGCAGCCTCGTGTGGGGACCGTTCAGCCTTGTGTGGGGTGTAGCCATTGCGGCGGCTTCCTTGCTTTTGTACAAATACAGGGATCGATCTGACAGATTTCTTTTTTTGGCAGGAACTTTCCTCGGCGGAGCTTACGAATACCTTTGCAGCGTACTTTCCGAGCTGGTGTTTGGAAAAGTATTCTGGGATTACAGTAAAATGATGTTTAATCTGGGCGGAAGAATTAATCTGTTGTATTGTTTTTTCTGGGGAATCGCGGCAGTGGTCTGGATGAAGGGATTGTATCCGGTATTTTCCGGCTGGATAGAGAAGATACCGTTGGCTGCCGGAAAAGTGCTTACCTGGATTCTGGTTTTATTTTTTGTTGTCAATATGTCGGTGTCCGGACTGGCGCTCATCCGCAGTGATCAGAGATCCGAGCAGATTCCTGCGGAACATCAGTGGCAGAAATGGATGGATGAACATTTTGATGACGCCCGGCTGCAAAAAATTTATCCAAATGCTATAGAAGTAGATTGAAAAAAACCAGCTCCTTGCCGGAGCTGGTTTTTTTGTAAAAATTCATTCGATAGTAATATCCAGCGGTTCATCCAGGTGTTCGGAAACATATTTGCCATTTTTTTTGCGCTGTCGGACGCATTCGGTAAGAAGATATTCAATCTGTCCGTTTACGGAACGAAAATCGTCTTCCGCCCAGGCGGCAATATCATTGTAGAGCTTTTCCGAAAGCCGGAGAGGAACCTGTTTTTTCTTTTTTTCATTCATATCAGAATATCATCACATCCTGTTATTAATAAAGAGAGCCGGCGTTGACAATAGGCTGCGCTTCATGATGTCCGCAGAGAACGACCAGCAGATTGGAGACCATGGCGGCTTTACGTTCTTCATCCAGATCTACGATATGGCTCTCGTTGAGATGTTCCAGTGCCATCTCCACCATGCCTACCGCGCCGTCTACGATCATCTTGCGGGCGTCCACAATGGCGGAAGCCTGCTGTCTCTGCAGCATGACTGCGGCGATTTCCGGAGCGTAAGCCAGATAAGTGATCCGTGCTTCCAGAATCTCCAGCCCGGCGTCAGTAACTTTTTCCTGAAGCTGTTTTTTGATACGCTGTACGACTACTTCGCTGGAACCACGCAGGGAGCCGTCGTCCGCCTGTCCGTCGCCGGTGGTATCCACATTTGGAGCCACATCGTATGGGTAGATTCTTACAATATCCCGGACTGCGCTGTCGCACTGCAGGGAAAGATATTCTTTGTAATTATCCACGTTAAATACTGCTTTGGCAGTGTCGGTTACCCTCCACATGACAGCGATGCCAATCTCCACCGGATTGCCGAGACAGTCGTTGATCTTCTGGCGGGCATTGTTTAATGTCATCACTTTTAAAGAAATCTTTTTGCTGCCGAGATCCATGTTGGCGGAAGCACCCTCATTGTTTAAAGAGAGAGAAAGACTGCTCTTACGGTTTCCTGCGTCCACATCACCGCTCTGTCCCAGTTTTGTTTTCGCTGCCGGATTGACGCTGGAGCAGAAAGGATTCACAAAGTAAAAGCCTTCGCCCTTTAAGGTTCCCACATATTTACCGAAGAGGGTGAGAACCAGTGCTTCCTGCGGCTTTAACACTTTCAGTCCGCAGAAGAAGATCCAGCCCAGAGCAATCCAGATGATGCTGACAGTGATTAAAACAACATTGCCTCCGAGAGCGGAGCCTGCAATACTGATACCACAGTAAAAGATAGCCAATACATAGAGTAACAGTGTGAGAAGCAGCATCAGCATCCCGTTCTTTTTTGTGCCTATGATTTTTTCTTTCATGAATAAAACCTCCTTTTTGAAGAGCCGCGTATGTTTAGTTAGAAAAAGTCTGGCTCCAACGTAAAATCATCAAGTGTTATGTTGATACTTGGATGATATCATTTTGATATCTAAATGTCAACAAAATTTTATGGAAAAATTATCCGGAGAAAAAACTGAATATAAATAATCCCCTCTGAAACAGTCCGGAAATACTCCGGCCGTTCAGAAGGGATTATTCAAAAAAGAAAAAATAGATGATAAAGAATAGAAGAAACTTCTAAAATGATATATCTAATTTAAAAATACAGCTGCGCCAACGCCGCTTCTGCGCTGAGCATCTGTTCCTGTTCCTTAGTCGGAGAGAACACATGCAGCTCGCGCATCTTCTGATCAAGTCGCTTGACATGATCCCGGTAATTGTCGAGGGTGATCCCGTCAATCTCTTCATCCGAGAGAATCTGCGGCGGATAATAGCGGCGGAACATGGCTTTGAGATAGGTGAGAGTAGCCTTGTCCGTGATGGCCTGATACATTTCGATCACCTTGTCAAAATCCATATCCTTCAGTGCCTTGTACATTGTATGAAACAATTCATCGTTGATATGCAGCGCCGTCAGCGTCTCGTCCACCATCTTGTCATCGTTCTGGAAAAGAGAAAGATATCCGAACAGGTACATGAGATTGCGGAAACCGCCGGCAAAATCAGAAAGATGATACTCTTTAAAAAAAGCGTCAAAATAAAACTTGGTGCGGTATACGCTCTCAATAAGGAGATGACGGATGGATATCTCCCGGTACGGTCCCGGCAGCTGTGCCTTATCCATATGTACCGCCGTGAGAGTGAGCGACTCAATAAAACGCGCCAGGGTAACACGGCAGGCGTGATATTCCGAGTATGCGTTCATCCACATGATGATCGGGAGCTTCTCTGTATACGGACATTTGATAAAATCATAAAAATGCGTGAATTCGTGGAAAAGAATAAACTTCACATAACTCTCTGAATACAGATGAACGTTGGGATTCAGATGAAGGATATACTGTCCGTCCATCAGTTCCAGAAGATTAAAACATCCTTCCACATACTTGTCCGTGTCATATCGGACAGCAGTGATCTTTGCATCGCTGTCGATGTCATATTTTGCTTTGTATTCTTCCCAGAGAAGATTGATCTGTGTCAGATTCATGGCCGCCCCCATTACAATAGATGATTACAAAATTCTTAACATATAGTTAAATTATACAGCAAGGGAAACTGTTTTACAAGGAATTTTCATGAATTTTTTGGTAAAAAGGGAAACGCATTGACATTTTTGCTGCACTTTATTATACTCCAGATGAAACATATTTTAATTACAATATATTTGATCGGAAGCAGATTGGAGGAGGGAAGCATATGGTAAGAAAAGCAAATGTTATAAACAAAACAGGACTGGGCGGCGGAAAAGGATCTGCCGAAGTACACTATATTGTGCCGGAAGAAGAATTGTACGGACACGGAAGAATGTATGCCAAAGTATGTCTGAAGCCGGGTTCCACCGTCGGATGGCACCGGCATGTGGGCGAAACGGAACCTTATTATATTCTGGAAGGACAGGGTGTTTTTATTGATGATGATAAGAGCCGTACCAGCGTAGGGCCGGGAGATGTCTGTACGATACTACCGGGACAATGTCATTCTATTGAGAATACGTCAGAAACAGAAGATCTCGTTTTTATGGCGCTGATTTATAAAGATTGAAAAAATAGTGCCGCCGTAATCTGTAATTCATTTTTGGCTGCCGCGAAGCAGATGATCTGTATCGCGGCAGTTTCTTCTTTTAGTAATCCATCGCTTCATAATAATAAAACATCTGCGCATACAGATTACCTTCCGTCAGATCCTTTTCGCTGACCCAGTCGCCGAAAGAGCTGGTGCCGCGCTTTGGCAGATAATGGGGATCGAGCAAAAGAAATGTTCCGCTTTTTTGATCGTAGTCTACGATAGTCACATAATGACCGGGTACGTAGGCGATAGCCGTACTGCCCTGGTTCAGTTTCTTTTTTAGCTGTGTGAGAGACTCTCCGCTGCCATCGTAGCGGAACCCGTACTTGTAGCCAAATTCTTCGGCGGCAGCCCGGAAGTAACCGCTGTCGGTCCCGTAGCCTTCGATGCGGTAATGTTTATCTACGGCGTAGTCGGCCAGCTGTCTTGGATTGGCGTACTGTCCGGTCAGAGAATAGATGGAATTCATGACCGCAAAGACGCCGCAGCCGGAGGTGCAGAAGTTGTTGGTGGACGGGTCAGGATTCTCTCCTTTGCCGTAATAAACGTCCGCCCAGTCGGCGTCAAACTGTGTGAAGACGCGAAGGCTGTTTTTGCCCACGGCCTTCTGGGTGCGGTTTAACCGCCAGGAAATATCAGGGCGGCTGGTGAACGCCGGAAGACCGGCGGCGTTGTGACCGAAATAGCGGTTGGTGGATACATCCTGTATTCCGTAGAAGTCACCTTTTCTGGTAAAACGGAAAGTGCCGGCGCCCTCGGAGCTGCCCCAGAGGGAAGAAGAACCGGAAGATGCGAAGAGTCGGTCAGACAGAAGATACTGTCCCGTATCGCTGCGGCGGATCTGAAAACAGTTGTCGCCGACGCAGGTGATCCGGCAGGTAAAAGCTGCGCCTGTCTGTCCGCTGGTCTGATTTACGAAACGAAGGGCGGCAACGCCGGAGGAGGCAGAGTGATAATAGCGGAACACATAGCTTCCATCGGCCAGAAGCTGTTTCTCACGTCCGTCATAGACAAGACAGTTATAGAGAAAATCCTCTCTTGTCACATATCCGTAATTTCTGCCGGAATTATCCTCATACTCGACTTCGTACCAGGAATCGGAAACCCGCACGGCGGTTATACCGGTGAAAGATGGAATATATTCTTTAAAGTCTCCTCCCATGGAATGACAGACCGCCAGGTCGTGCCGTACTGTGGCAGAAATTGCGTCAGAATTGACCGTATAGCCGTGTTCGAAAGCATATACCGGTTGGAAAGATAACAAAAGACCTAAAAAGACAAAGAAAAGAGCATATAGTTTCAAAAAATCTGACCTCCTGAATATGTCGAAATTATTATAAGATATGTCGAAAGTGTTACATTTGCTCCGTATTATAGCATAGAATCCATGGGCTGGAAAGGCGGAAAAATATTTTGCGCCGCTTTTTTGTCCATTTGTTAAAAAATAGTAAGAAATTCCCGTGGGTCAGCGGTTTGTAATCAAAAGAAGTTTGTAGTAAAATAAGTGAAGATGTGCCTGACGGACAGGATAACTGTCAGAAAAGAAATGTAATAGAAAAGGAGTTTCAAGAATATATGGAGCAGAAGAAAAAAGTGTTCAATGCAGTGGAGGAAATGCTGAAATCTTCTTTCGGGGAAAAGGTCAGACAAAGATTGTTTCAGGAGCTGAGCAATCAGGAAATCGGAGAGCTTCTCAGAAATCAGGTGGAGCCATTTAATTCTCTGATGGCGTATTATAAGTGTGCATTGATGGAGATAGAGACGAAGTTCCGGGTACTTAACGAGGAGTTCTCTCTGCAGCATGACCGTAATCCCATCGAGTCCATTAAGACAAGACTTAAAAGTGTGGACAGTATTGTTGAGAAAATGCACCGGAAGGGGATTCCGTTTTCGGCGGAGAGCATCGAGGCGAATCTCACAGATATCGCAGGAATCCGTGTCATCTGTTCTTTCCAGGAAGATATTTATTTCCTGGCCTCCTGCCTGCTGGGGCAGGATGATGTGTTCCTCATTGAAAAAAAGGATTATATTGCCAATCCAAAACCAAACGGATACAGAAGTCTGCACCTCATTGTGGAAACGCCGATTTTTCTGGGCTCCCATAAGAGGATGATGAAGGTGGAGGTGCAGCTGCGGACCATCGCCATGGATTTCTGGGCGAGTCTGGAGCATAAACTGAAATATAAGAAAAACCTGGAGATTGAGCAGCTCACGGAGGATTTGAAAGAGTGCGCGGACGAGAGTGCCAGGCTGGACACCAAAATGGATGACATCCGAAAGCGGATTGAACAGCTGAAATACTCGGAGGAGGAGGCGTAAAGCCGCGAAGTCTGCCGTATGATATCAAAAAACAGCGTTGTATACTATGGCGCGGAGAATGAATAAAGGTATAATTTCTGAAAGAAAGACATATTTAAGTTATATACGACGGAGGTTGCAATATGATTTATATGTCTTTTTTTGTTGGCCTGCTGCTGATTTGCAGGGGTGGCGACTGGTTCGTGGACGCCGCATCTTTTATTGCCAGGGCGTTTGGAATTCCAAAATACATCATTGGTGCGACGATCGTCAGTTTTGCCACAACTATGCCGGAGATACTGGTATCGGTGGCGGCTGCCCTGAAGGGAAGTTCAGTGATGGCCATGGGCAATGCGGTGGGCTCTGTATCTGCCAACACGGGAATTATTCTCGGAGTGAGTCTGTTTTGTCTGCCTGCAGTGATTCAGAGGAAGGAATATCTGACCAAAAATATTTTGTACATTGGTTCTCTGATTCTTCTGTTCATTGCTTTTAGGGACAGGATTTTCGATGCGGGTGACAGCGTTTTCCTGCTGCTTGGCGGAGTTTTGTTCCTTATCATGAATGTGAAAAACGCTATGACAGGACGTCTGGAAAAAGAGGCGGTCCCTGTTGACAAAAAGGAACTCCGGCGCCGGATTTTTTTCTTTTTCTTTGGGGCGGCCTGCGTGGTGACCGGTTCTGAACTTTTGATTGATTCGGCATGTGTGCTGGCAAGGCAATTCCACATTTCTGAGGAAATTATTTCTGTTACCATTCTGGCCATGGGAACTTCTCTGCCAGAGTTTGTCACAACGATTACAGCCATCGTAAAAAAAGAGTCCTCTTTGTCAGTGGGAAATATTGTGGGAGCCAATGTTATTGATACGGCCTTTATTCTCCCGATATGCACGCTGATCACCGGAGAGTCTCTTTCGGTAGCGCCGCAGATGGCGCAGATTGATATGCCTGTGTGCATCCTGCTGTCTGTCATTGCGCTGACGCCGATGATGGTGCGGGGAAGAATCAGGCGGATTGACGGAGCCGCCGTTTTCGTGATTTATCTGATTTATTTCTTTATAATCACAACGGGGCAGTGGAGTCTATGATAAATTTTTCGCAGAAACTGAAGATTTCATAAAAATTTTGATAAAGTAAGGGAATAGATGGAAATTTTGATGACAATATGATATAATGCTTTTGCCGGGATGCATAATTATAGAACAGTTACATACACTATAGTCGGCGTTCAGGCAAAATATCACATAGGGCAGAAGCATAATCTGCACAAAGAAAACAGGAGGGATAGAATCATGGAACTGAAATACTATATCTGTGAACATTGCGGAAACATTATCACAAAGTTAAAAGATTCCAAAGTACCGGTTATGTGCTGTGGACAGAAGATGAACGAGCTTGTAGCTGGAACAACCGATGCGGCTGTTGAAAAACATGTGCCGGTTTACGAAGTAAAAGACAATAAAGTCAGCGTACAGGTTGGCTCTGTAGAACATCCGATGGTAGAAGAACATTATATCGAGTGGATTGATGTGCAGACATCCCAGGGATTCCAGCATAAAGTGCTGAATCCGGGAGACAAGCCGCAGGCATGCTTCTCTCTGTGCGAGGGAGAAACAGTTGAGGCTGTATACGCATACTGCAACCTGCATGGTCTGTGGAAAGCGTGAAACGAATTTCATACAGCTAGCATAGAATGACAGAAACCGCCCTTACAGTGTATTTATATGCATTGTAGGGCGGTTTTTGTGTGGAATAAAGTTTTTTTCAAAATGGCAGAGGTGTTACAGAGGATTTTTTTCAACAAAAGAGAGAAAAATTTGCATGGAATTTCAAATTAAATCTAAAAAATGAGAAAATGTAATTTTACTTGACAAATGTAACAAGAAGGGTTATGATACAAATGTAATTTGAAATTCCAAATGTAATGCAACGCTATTTGATGAATCCTGAAAGAACGGAGGATATAGCAGATGGAAGAAAAAAATTTGTATATCAAAATAGCACATTGGTATTACACGTTGGGAATGACACAAGATGAGATAGCGAAACGATTGTCTTTCACCAGACAAAAGGTGAACAGGATTATCAATTCGCTGGTAGACCAGGGAATTGTGTCAATTACGGTAAATGGGTATAACACAAGTCATGTGAGTTATGAGAGTGCCCTGGAAGAGTATTTTCATATCCGCCGGGTAATCATTGCGGAATCCTATGATATGGAGAATGATTTCCTGCCGACGCTGGCTGACCGTGCCGCGCAGTTTCTGGAATCCTTTCTCCAGACGGATATGACCATAGGAGTGTCATGGGGGAAAACGCTGGCGGCGGTAATTTCCAGACTGCCTTACAAACGGCGCAGCGACTGCACTGTTGTTCAGATGGTTGGCGCGCAGAATATTACAGGAGACAGAATGTTAAAATCGGACGAGATAGCCCGCTCTCTGGCCAATAAGCTGGACTGCGCATGCTATATGTTCTATGCACCGACAGTGGTGGATCATCCCGAAACAAAGACCATGCTCATGAAGGAACGGACCATTCAGAAGTCCTATGAATGGATGAAACAATGTGATGTTGGATTATTTGGTATCGGACAGCTTACAAAGGAGTCTACGATGTTTCAGAGAGGCTTCTTGAAGGAGAAAGATATCAGCCAGCTTCAGGAAGATGGTTTTGTAGGAGATATATGCATGAATCATGTCCGGCTGGACGGAAGCTGGGATGATAACTGTATGGAAAATCGTTTAAACAAAGCGGGAATGGACATTCTGAAAAATATCCCCAATGTGATCGCTGTCGCAGGGGGCGCGGATAAGACAGATGCAATCATTGGCTGTTTAAATTCGGGGGTTGTAGACATTTTGATCATTGATGATCTGTCGGCGGAAAGGATTGTGAAAACACTCAAAATATCATAATGAAATACATGGCTGTGGCAGACTGGCGATAACAGGAGGAGGAATTTAATGAAGTACATTATTGGCATTGACGCAGGTACGTCCAGTGTGAAAGCAGTTTTGTTTGATTGCAGCGGTCAGGAACTTTTGGTGGAATCTCTGGAAAATGAGCCGGTATACATAGGAGATACCGACGTAGAGCAGAACATGGATGTCCTCTGGGACAAAGTTGCTCTTTGCGTGAAGAATCTCGTAAAGAACGGACCGGCAGACAAGGAGGACATTCTGGGAATCGGGGTGACCGCCCAGGGAGAGGGAATCTGGCTGATGGACGACAAAGGACAGCCTGTGCAGGATGCCATTCTGTGGTGTGATGGAAGAGCCGTTGATGAAGTAGAAAATGTGACGGAGACAAATCCGGAGTTGGGGAAAATGGTTTTTGAGACTACCGGAACGCCTCCGCTGACCGGAACACAGCTTATGCTGTTGAAATGGATGAAAAATAACAGGAAGGACGTACTTGACAGGGCGTCGACGATGTTTTTCTGTAAAGACTGGGTGCGTTATAAGCTGACCGGAACTATTTACGGAGATCTCAGCGATTCCGGCACATCTCTGATGGATGCAAAAGCAGGAACCATAGCCGTGGATTTATTAAAGAAATTAGATTTGGGTGAATATGTTGATATCATTGCACCGCCAGTGGCGTCTGATACCATTGTGGGAAATGTTCTGGACGAGGTGGCAGATGAACTGGGCCTTGCCCATGGCACGCCGGTTGTGGCGGGAGCCATTGACGTCATTGCCTCCGCAGTGGGAATCGGTGCAGTGACAGATAAAGATATCTGTGTGATTCTTGGAACCACCTGTGCCAATGAAATATTTAAGAAAAAAGAGGCATGTGTGTTCGGAGAAGAAGGAACACGATATGAAAAACATGCTGTGGGAGATTTATTTGTAAATCTTATGCCTACTATGAACGGTACGCCTAATATTGACTGGATGCTGAAAGAAATTGCCAAAACTTCAGACTTTGATGAGATAGACAAGATAATTTCTGAAGTGCCGGCCGGCAGTCATGGCGTGATCTACCATCCGTATGTAAGCGCCGCAGGAGAGAGGGCGCCTTTTTATCATCCATATGCCAAAGCCAATTTCTTTGGAATATCCGCGAACACAACACGGGCAGATTTGATTCATGCTGTTTACGAGGGCATAAGCCTTTCTATTAAGGATTGTCTGCAGAATGCGAAAACTGACAGCAAGATCTATTTGGCCGGCGGCGGAGCAAAGAGTCCTGTCTGGGCACAGATGATTGCAGATGTGCTGGGCATGGAAGTCGTAGTTTCCGCCGGAAATGAATTTGGCGCAAAGGGCGCGGCCATGATGCTTGGCATTGCCGTAGGTGAATACAAAGACTACGATGACGCGGCAGCGAAGGCGTGCCGGGCAGAATGTGTCTATCGTCCGAGAGAAGAAGAGAGCGCGGTCTATGAAGATATCTATACTTTATACAAAGGAGTCCGCGTATCTCTGGCTGATTTGTGGACAGACCGTGCGAAATTAATGAAAAAGATAAACCGGTAATATGGAAGAAAAGGTGAACAGAATTTGCGGCGTCTGTGATATGACCAGAAACTGTTCATTTGGGAGGAAATAAGATGAAAATATTTTTTACAGCAGAATACGATGAAGAACAATTAAAAGACTTGTATGAGATTGGCGAGGTTGTAAAAGACGGCTGGGCTGTCGGACTGGCAAAAATGGAAGAAGAAGAGCTGATGGAAAAATCCAAAGACGCTGACATTATCATCACCAGCTATGATGACATCACCAGGAAGGTTATTGAGAACGCGCCGAATCTTAAGCTTATTGCCTGTACGCGCGCTACACCGGTCAACGTGGATATGCAGGCGGCAAAAGAAAGAGGTATCCCGGTTATCTATACGCCGGGCCGCAATTCAGATACCACAGCGGAGATGACGATCGGCCTTATGCTCTCCATCGCCCGGAGAATTCCGATGGCATATAAGGCGCTCAAAGAAGGGCGGTTTACAGCGGACCCGAACGCGGTAAAAACGACCAAAGAGGGACTGAAGGTGGATATGGTATGGGATATGAAACCGGGATCTCCATATGTGGTATTTAAGGGAACACAGTTAAAAGGTAAAACTCTTGGTATCGTCGGTTATGGAAGTATCGGCCGCCGGGTAGGTAAGATTGCCCGCGCGATCGGCATGGAGCTTCTCATTTACGATCCGTTCCTCTGCCCTATCGACATCGAAGAGGTTGGCGTGAAAAAAGCAGAGAAACTGGAAGATCTGATGAAAAATTCTGATTTTATCACCTGTCACATGAAGGTTACACCTCAGACCACAGGTATCATCAGCAGAGAAATGATTGCTCTCATGAAACCGACTGCGTATTTTATCAACAGCTCCAGAGGAGCCATCCTCGATGAAGAGGCGCTCATTGATGCTCTCCGTGAAAAACGGATTGCCGGCGCTGCATTTGACGTATACGCAAAAGAGCCGATTGCCAGCAATCATCCATATATCACCGAGCTTGATAATGTGGTCATCACGCCGCATATCGCCGGCGCCACCGATGATGTGCTGTCAAATCATACAAAGCAGATTGTGGCGGATGTACAGCGGTTTATCGAGGGAAGGCCGATGTTATATGAGTATAAAATGTGATAAAATAGAAAAAAATACGGTTTGCCGATGAAAGGAGTTTATTATGTTATTACAAAAAGAAAGAGAAGATGTTGTAAAATATTGTAAAATGCTCATAGAGCACGGACTGACGAAAGGAACCGGCGGAAACATCAGTATTTTTAACCGCGAGGAAGGACTCTTTGCCATCAGCCCGAGCGGAATTGATTATTTTGAGACAGAGCCGGAAGATGTGGTCGTAATGAATCTGAAGGGCGAGGTTGTAGATGGAAAAAGAAAACCATCCAGTGAGCATGAACTGCACAGGATTTTCTATGTGAAACGTGACGATATCAATGCTGTGGTACATACTCACTCCGTTTACAGCACTGTACTTGCCGTTCTTCGGGAGGAACTGCCGGCATCCAGCTATCTGGTTGCTTTTGCCGGGGGTCCTAATGTACGCTGCGGAGATTATGTGTCTTTCGGAACACCGGAACTGGCAGAGATTACTTTTGATGCCATGAAAGACAGAAATGCCGCGCTCATGGCAAATCATGGTCTCATCACCGGAGGAAAAGATATTTTAAATGCTTTCAACATAGCGGAACAGATCGAAGGCTGTGCAGAGGTCTATGTGAAAGCAAGAATGATCGGAAAACCGGTACTTCTGGACGATGCGGAGATGGAGAAAATGGTGGACGTATTCAACAACTCCTATGGACAGAAGAAATCAAAAAAAGATATGGATAAATAATCAAAAAATAAGATACTATCCCGGCAGGGGCGGTCATAATATGATGTATGGCCGCCTCTGTCTTTTGTGTTTTCAGTTAAAAATGCGAAATAGAAAAAATATTTTGTGAATTTACAGATGTGCGGTAACAAAATCAGATAAATTATGATATAATTAAAAAAATATATTTCTATAAGGACAAGCAGGAAAAGAGAAATTAGCACTCGAGTGTTGACATGGCTAATAATTTTGCTATAATAAAGGGAAGGAAGGAGGGATACGATGTTTTTTTGGAAGATTGACGACGAAACGATACGCTGTCTGATTCATAAGAAAGAAATCGACAGTATGGGTTTTGACTTACAGACGTTGAGTACAGACAGCAAGCAAATGGAAGAATTTCTCAACGCGATTGTAAAGAGCTCACAGAATTATATTGACTGGCACACGGAGAATGGTATACAGAATTACATCGCCAGATCCCTGCCGGCAGACCAGTTGTTGGTGACCATCAGCTGTACATTTCCAGATGTTGCCATTGACAGGGACCTGGACCAGATTAAAAAAATGACTTCCGCTTTAAATAAAAAAATAACGGATGAGAGACTGGCGGAGGTGTACGCCCTTTCCGGAGAAGAAAAGGAGAAGGCTTTTGAGGAGATTTCCAGAGATCTTCAGGAAGTCTGCATGGGAAAAGTCGATGTGGAAGAGCAGGAGACGACGACCGGCGGCGGAGCGGACGCTGCCGTTTCTGATAAAGATGCAGGCGAAAAGAGAGGAGCTGATTTTCCTCCGAGAAAACTGGTGTTTGGAGATTTTTCCAGGCTGGTTCAGTTTTGTTCTCTGCTGGGTGAGAGAGCGCATTTGTATTCTACCCTGTACAAAGCGGATGAGGAGTATGTGCTGTTAGTGGATTTCTCCCAGTGTGAGTCGGATGCCCAGGCGGTTGCTTTTATGATCACCGCAGAGGAATACGGAGGAAAGGCCGGTGAGCTCGGTTTTGAGGAAGCGTACCTGGAGGAACATGGAAGAAGAATGATTGACGGAAATGCTATTGAAATTTTAAGCGCAATGAGCTGATATGCATCAATATAAGTTTTGCATTTCCATGTTTTCAGATTCAAAAAAACATTATATAATAAACAGAGGCTGCCATTGACAGAGGGCATTTGTCGATGCGGCCTCTGTTTTCTTATATGTAGCAGCAGATGGATGCATCAATTGCACTAATATAAAAAGTGAGGTATCAGATGGAATTATCAGAAGTAAGAAAAAATATTGACAGGGTGGACGGAGAGATTCGGAAGCTTTTTGTGGAAAGAATGTCTTTGGCCGATCAGGTGGCATGTATTAAGGCGGAAACGGAAGATGAGATTTATAAGCCGGACCGGGAAGACGCCATCATCAGGAAGCAGACGGAAGGGATGGAACCGCGGCTGGTGCGAGAATATACGGCGCTCATCAAAAGGATCATGGAAGTCAGCCGCAAATATCAATATGGGCGGACTATGGAGCTTAGAGATTGTTTCCCGTTTTTTTATGAGAGAGAGTCTGAAGCCGCCAGACGTCTGTGCATGGTGAAAGAAGAACTTTATCTCTGCGAGACATGTTCCAAAGACGATGTGCTGACGGTAGACTCCTATGAGTCCGTGGGAGAAATGATAAAAAGCGGCAAGGCAGATGCCGGAATGGGCATCATAGAAGAAGTCGGCGCAGGCGTGTCGGATGAGATGCATCAGCTTTTGCTGGATAAAGGACTCTATATTACAGAGTGCCGCGTGCAGACAGACGCGGCAGGCGTTCGCCGCAAGATGGTCATTTTTGCCGGAAAACTTGTGGTTCTGCCGGAGCATAACCGCATAAAGATCATGTTTACTTGTCCGAACAGAAGCGGAAGTTTAAGCAGTATTCTGTCTATGATTTCTGATTACGGCGTAAATATGACAGAGATCCATTCCCGTCCGTTCCGGCAGGGCGATACCTGGAATTATCGTTTTTTTGCGGAACTGTCCGCCAATATGGACACAAAAGAAATCCGCGCCCTGCTGTTTCAGCTTTCGCAGGAGACGCAGGAGTTGAAGATTCTTGGCAGTTACCGGTGTGAGGGGGATTTCTGAGAAGGAGGTATTTATGGAACAGGCAGTGCATTTTACAGAAGAAAAAAACTTTGACCGGGAAGGTTACGATACTTGTCTGCGACGGCTTAATTATGACGACCGGGATGTGGTCATGTATGAGAACATGCTGGCGTTTCTCTGGGAGTATGCGGTGCGGCCGGGATGCCTTGCGGATTATAAAGGGCTGCTTTCAGAGTACAGCCGCTGGAATATGCAGATGATCAGAAAATGTTATTATCATCTGCCGCATGATCTGCCCTACGCCAATATCAGGCGCGCCTACGAGAGCGTTATACATCTGCTGGACGGAAAGATAGAGGAGGGACTCCTGCAGCTGGAGGCTATCGGAACAGAGAACTTTCATTATGACGGCCGCGCGCCGAAGCTTCTGATGACGAAGAATGGGAAACGCTTTGTGCCGGTGTCCAAGCTTTTTCTTCTCTATAATTATTATAAGGTGCTAAAAAGGCTGGACGAGGAGCAGGCAGAAAGATTTAAAGGAAAATATTCCTTTGCATTTACAGATTTTGGAGACGGGGAACATGAGGAGCACGACCGTTTTCTTCACGAGCAGCTTGACGTATATGAAGACTGCATTTTCTATCCGGTGTTCGAGCGGATTTATAAGATGCCCTGGTGTCCGGCAGATTTTTATATGTATTTTGAGGAAGACCGGCGGATTCCGCTCTCGAAGCTGGATTTTTTGCCGGGAACATGATAGTATAATTGGCAGCGGCAGGTGGAAGTACCTGCCAGTGACGATACATTGAAGGAGGAAAAACATGAAAGAATACTCATTAAATACCAAATGTGTACAGGGAGGGTATACGCCGGGCAACGGAGAGCCCCGTCAGATTCCGATTGTACAGAGCACGACTTTTAAATATGCCACCAGCGAGGACATGGGCAAGCTTTTTGACCTGGAAGCAGAGGGATATTTCTATACAAGACTGCAGAATCCGACCAACGATTATGTGGCAAAGAAGATTTGTGAACTGGAGGGAGGAACCGCAGCCATGCTGACTTCTTCAGGACAGGCAGCATCTTTCTACTCTGTGTTCAATATTGCCTCCTGCGGTGACCATGTGGTTTCTTCCGCGTCCATTTACGGCGGAACCTACAATCTGTTTGCCGTGACAATGAAGCGGATGGGCATTGAGTTCACTTTTGTTGATCCTGACTGTACGGAAGAAGAACTGAACGCAGCGTTCCGCCCGAATACAAAGGCTGTTTTTGGAGAGACCATAGCCAATCCGGCTCTCACTGTGCTGGACATCGAGAAGTTTGCAAAAGCAGCTCATGCTCACGGCGTACCTCTGATTGTGGATAATACTTTTGCTACGCCGATCAACTGCCGTCCGTTTGAGTGGGGCGCAGATATCGTTACTCATTCCACCACCAAATATATGGATGGACACGGAGCAGGAGTCGGCGGCTGCATCGTCGACAGCGGCAAGTTTGACTGGACCAAATATCCGGATAAGTATCCGGGACTCTGCACGCCGGATGACAGTTATCATGGCGTGATCTACACAGAACGTTTCGGCCTTGAGGGCGCGTACATCACGAAAGCGACAGCGCAGCTCATGAGAGACTTCGGTTCCATTCAGTCTCCGCAGAATGCCTTTATTTTGAATCTGGGCCTGGAGAGTCTTCATGTAAGAGTGAAACGTCATTGTGAAAATGCCATGGCAGTGGCTCAGTTCTTAAAGAATCATGAGAAGGTGACATATGTAAATTACTGCGGTCTGGAAGGCGATAAGTATTATGATCTGGCGCAGAAATACCTGCCGAATGGTTCCTGCGGCGTGGTAAGCTTCGGTGTAAAAGGCGGAAGAAAAGCGGCGGAGAACTTTATGAAGCATCTGCAGCTGGGAGCAATCGAGACTCATGTGGCGGATGCCAGAACCTGCTGTCTCCATCCGGCCAGTGCAACTCATCGCCAGATGAATGACGCAGAGCTTGAGGCATGCGGAGTAAAACCGGATCTGATCCGTTATTCCTGCGGCATTGAGGACGCAGACGATCTGATTGCAGATCTGGCTCAGGCATTGGATCAGATCTGATTTGATCTGATCAGGCAGGATACTCCTCCCGATAAAATTTGAAAAAAACTTATTACGGACATATTTCCAATATATAATACTTTTGTAATATATTCCGGGGAGAATGTGTTTTAATAATGAAAATGTGTCAAAAGATAAGACAAATTTTGTCGAGAGGAGAAATACTGTGAAGAAAAAATTAATTATAATTCTGGCTGCAGCCGCCATGAGCATGACGTGGAAGGCTGTGCCTGCATCGGCGGCAAGGATTCCCGTCATCAAAAACGGTAATGCAACCAGTCTGAAAGGAACAATTGTTAATATCAGATACAGCGGCGAAGAAGTATCCATGGCTTCTGATTCTCAGGAAGCCCCTTCGGTGAAAATCGGTTCGACCATATATGTTCCATGTAAAACTTTATTTTCCGATAATGGAATCCGCGCCTCCTACAGTGCGGACGGCAGTAAAGTGACCCTGCGCTATGGCGCCAGAAAGGTCATTTTTTATGCCAATAAAAAATATGCTAAGGTCAATGGTACGAAGATGAAACTCAAAGTGAAGCCGTATTTTGTTACTTTCCAGAAGAGCGACGTCAGAGATCTTCTGGTGCCGGTGAATCAGGCGGCTTCCTTTTTCGGACTGAAATATTCATACAGTGGAAAGTCAAAAACCGTAACTTTGCAGGTTCGTCCGGGCATTTCCAAAACGGCCACCAAGGCGAAGAACATATCGCAGTCGTCTTTCATCAAAAAAATCGGACCGATCGCCAGGGAGAACTATAAACGGACAGGAATTCTTGCTTCTGTCACCATGGCGCAGGCCATTCTGGAGAGCGGATGGGGGCAGTCCACTCTGGCGCAGAACGGCAACAATCTCTTCGGTATGAAGATGAATCTGTCAGGCAATACCTGGAGCGGTTCTGCCTGGGACGGCGTGAATTATTATAAAAAACGTACATATGAATACGGTTCCGGCGGCCGGTACAGCATTACGGCCAAGTTCCGCAAGTATTCCTGCATTGAGGATTCTATCGAAGACCACTCCGCCTATCTGCTGAATGCCAGAAACGGCAGCCGAAAACGCTATGCAGGACTGACTGATACAAAAAGCTACAAGCGGCAGCTGCAGATCATAAAAAACGGCGGCTACGCAACTTCCGGTTCCTATGTGAGTCAGCTCAGCAGAGTGATCAATACATATAATCTCACGCAGTGGGATAAATAATATACAGGAAATGTATCTGGGAGAAGAGAAATGAATACGGAGAATAGGATGCTGCATCAGTTGATGCATGTGGGTGAACTTCTGCTCATCAGCGGCGCCGAGATAAGAAGGGTTGAGGAAACCATAAGCCGCATGGGAAAAGCATACGGAGCAAAAGAGACAGATGTTTTTGTCATTACTTCAAGTATTGTGGTGACTATGACTTTCCCTGATGGCGAGATGCTTACACAAACGAGGCGGATCCGTACGTCAGGAGGCACGGATTTCAGGAAAATCGAAGATCTGAATGCATTGAGCCGCAGGTGCTGTGAGGAACCTTTAACAGTAGAGGAACTCCGGGCGGAAGTACACAGAATCAGAGATGGCGGGCAGAACAGTTTTTATCTTCTGTGCGGCAGTATACTGGCGGCCGGAGGACTTACCGTTTTTTTTGGAGGAAATGTAACGGACGCGCTCATGGCAGCAATTGTTGCGGTATGCATTTGCGCCATGCAGAAATGGCTGGCGCCGCTTTGCATGAATACTGTGATTTTTAATCTGTTTTGTTCTTTTCTTGCAGGCCTGATTATCTGCGTTTTGTCCTGGTTTCTTCCGGTGCATGTGGATAAGATTATGATAGGAGACATCATGCTGCTTATACCGGGAGTGCCGTTCACCAATGCGGTGAGGAATGTGTTGATCGGAGATACGATCTCCGGTCTCATGCGTCTTGTCGAATCAATACTTTGGGCGGGCGCCATCGCCTGTGGATTTGTACTTTCTGTCTGGATCACAGGCGTATGGTAAGGAGGCGTGGTTATGGATGAATTAGCGATTATTAAAACAGTAACGGCATTTCTTGGATCTCTGGGATTTGGCATGGTATTTAATATGAGGCCCAGGCATCTGTTTCTGGCAGCGGCCGGAGGTATGTTCGGATGGATAATTTTTTATAATCTGGAGGCTTCCACAGGAGATATCTTTTCGGCAACATTATGTGCCAGCTTTTTTTCTGTGCTGTACGGGGAACTGCTGGCGAGAATCCGGCACTGTCCGGCGAATCTCTATGTGATCATCACATTGATTCCTCTGATTCCGGGAGGTTCACTGTACTATATGATGAGCAACGCCGTACAAAAGCATTGGGCGGTGAGCCGAATCTATGGCTCGGAACTTATCATGTACGCGCTCGGACTGGCAGTGGGAATTTGTCTCATGTCGGCGCTGCTTGATTTCCTCTATCAGCTTTTTCGGCGTGTGAAGAAACTGTCAGATTCGCGAAAATAAAACAGTTTGACTGAGACAAAGCATCTATACTATACTGGAAAGCAGGTGTAAACCTGCTTTTTTCTGTTTTATTTTAACGGACGGGTATTTGCACTTTGTCCATGGACATAAAAGAAAATGGTTTTATTCCGGCGGATCAAAATGTGCGTCGGAGAACGCCATAGAATAGGAGGAAGAAATATGGAATCAATTCTGGAAAGCCTGATGGTTCTCATTGCGAAGTCGCACAGTTATATTTTATCGCTGAACGATACCTATGAGAAAAGCTTTACGGATAAGGAGCTGCATTTTCTGGTGATCGGCCTCATCGGCATGGCGCTGGTACTGGTCATTTATCCGTTATTTAAATTACTGAGCCGGAATCATGTGCTGGTCATTGTATTTATTTATGTATTTACCCTGATTCTGGTCCTGACCTTTGCCATCGAGATTGGTCAGTGGTATTCCGGCAGCGGAACCATGGATCTGGACGATGTCATCTTCGGTCTTGTGGGATTTCTGCTGATGTTTGTGGTATTCGCGGTTGCCCGGGAGATTATTCTGGCAGTCTGGCGTGTTGTGAAGAGGGTGACAAAAAGATAAGATTTCCGGTCATATTTTCACATTATTTTCATAGAAGATGACTATTATATCTGTAACAGTTCAGCCAGGCGTCTGGTAAGCTGCGTTAGCTGCGAATTTCCGGGATGTCATGGCTGAATTGTTACTAAATTTTAAAGTAAAATATGCTGTGGGATGGAGGATATATATGGAGAAATTAAAAATACTTGTGGTGGACGATGAGAGCAGAATGCGCAAGCTGGTCGGAGACTTTTTAAAAAAGAAAGGTTACGAAGTCGTTGAGGCAGCCGACGGTGAGGAGGCGCTGGATATATTTTTTGAAGACAAGAGTATCAGTCTTGTCATCTGTGATGTGATGATGCCGAAGATTGACGGCTTTGAAGTAGTCAAGGAGATAAGACAGTATTCTCAGGTGCCGATCATCATGCTGACGGCCAAGGGCGAGGAGAGCGATGAGCTCAATGGATTTGACCTGGGCGTGGACGAGTATATCGCCAAGCCGTTCAGCCCGAAGATTCTTGTGGCACGGGTGGAGGCGATCCTGCGAAGAAGTAATTCTCTGGCAGCCGGCGAGGTGCTGGAGGCGGGCGGCATCGAGCTCGATATCGCCGCCCATGAGGTGAAGATTGATGGAAAGCCGATCTCCTTAAGTTTTAAAGAATTTGAGCTCCTCACCTATTTTGTTATGAATCAGGGCGTGGCCCTCTCCAGAGAGAAGATTTTGAATAACGTGTGGAATTACGATTATTTCGGCGACGCCAGAACCATCGACACCCACGTAAAGAAGCTCAGAAGCAAGCTGGGTGACAAAGGAGAATACATTAAGACCATCTGGGGAATGGGTTACAAATTTGAAGTGGATTAGGATGATGATATGAAATACTATTCGATACGTTTCAAGCTGACGGCAATTTTGATTTTCATCGTCGGTTTTGTGATTTATTTTACCTGGTTTTTGAATCACGCCTTTGCGGAAAGGTATTATATTGCTTCAGAAAAAGCGAACATTGTCAGCACATTTCAGGAGGTAAAGAATGTGCTGGGGGATAGTGACAGTCAGACGATGGTAAATGAAGAGCTGGAGCAGATTTCCAACAGCACCAATATTAAGATGATGATCGCCCAGTCCAGCGACTATTATTTTTCACAGGTGGTTATTTTCAGTAATCTGATCGATGGCAGCAAAACCTATGAGGAGATTCTTGGTTATCTGGATCAAATTCGAAGTCAGGTGATTCTCGGCAGAGAAGAAGGCGTTTTTGATGAATATATGGCAAGAAAGAGGATTTTTCCGGGACAGGCAGATGGAGAAGAGGATAATTTTGTAACGCTCATCCAAAAAGGATATTTTGTGACGCAGCTGACAGACCGCGCCAGCGGGCAGAAAGGAATTTATCTTTTTGGCTTCACCGATGATAATTATCTTATTGCCATGCGGGTTGCGCTGGAAGGAATTCAGGATAGTGCGGAGATCAGCAGCCGATTTCTTACTTATACCGGTATGTCGGGTATTCTCATCGGAAGTATCATTATCTTTTTTGTTTCCACAAGATTTACCAGACCGATTAAGGATATGGCGGTTGTGGCAAACCGGATGACGCATCTGGATTTTGACGCCAAAGTTCATGTGGATACCGGAGATGAACTGGAAGTTTTGGGCAATTCTATGAATCAGATGTCTGAGAAGCTGGAATCGACCATTGCGGACCTGAAGGCGGCTAACCTTGAACTCCAGAAGGATATTGAGAAAAAAGAGCAGATTGATGAGATGCGGAAGGAATTCCTCTCCCATGTCAGTCATGAGCTGAAGACGCCGATTGCGCTCATTCAGGGCTATGCGGAAGGATTGAAGGAGAATATTACGGATGATGAAGAGAGCAGGGATTTCTACTGTGAGGTTATTGCCGACGAAGCGCAGAAAATGAATACCATGGTGAAGAAGCTTCTGACCCTTAATCAGATTGAATTCGGCAACCAGCAGCTTAATATGCAGAGATTTGATATTTGTCAAATGATCCGGAATAAACTGGCATCCACGCAGATTCTTTTTGCCAAAAAAAATAATACGGTCGTTTTTGAGGAGAAGGGACCAGTCTACGTCTGGGCGGATGAGTTTATGATTGAAGAGGTGTTCAGTAATTATTTGTCCAACGCGCTGAATCACGTTTTTCAGGATGGAGAGATTCGTATCTGGTTTGAACGTAAGGAAAAAGATCTGCGGATTCATGTTTATAATGACGGCAGCCTGATTCCTGAGAAGGAGCTTGAAAAACTCTGGATCAAGTTTTATAAAGTGGATAAGGCAAGAACGAGGGAATACGGTGGAAGCGGTATCGGTTTGTCCATTGTGGCGGCTACTATGAATGCCCATGGTAAGAAGTTCGGCGTGAGCAATCAGGAAAACGGCGTGGACTTCTACTTTGATCTGGACTGCGGGAACTGATGCTGTTGATGCCGCTGATACCGGTATTGCTGATGTCGGCGTCCGGCCGGCGGCGTAAAAGAAAAGAGGAGAGAGGAAAAATTTATGAAGAAAAAATGGTGGCATGACAAGATCGCGTATCAGATCTATCCGAAAAGTTTTCTGGATACTAACGGAGATGGTATCGGAGATCTTCGTGGCGTGATCACAAAGCTTGATTATCTGAAAGAACTGGGGATTGATATCATATGGCTTTCTCCCATCTACCAGTCCCCTTTTGTGGATCAGGGCTATGACATCTCAGATTATTATAATATCGGAGAAGAATTTGGCACCATGGAGGACTTTGATGAACTTTTGGCGGAGACAAAGAAGCGGGATATGTATGTGGTCATGGATCTGGTGGTGAATCATTGTTCTGACAAACATGAATGGTTTCAGAAGGCACTGAAGGATCCTTACGGGAAATATGCCGGATATTTTCACTTCGTGAAAGGAAAAGACGGAAGAGTGCCAAATAACTGGCGTTCCTATTTTGGAGGCAGCGTCTGGGAACCGGTGCCGGGAACGGACATGTATTATCTGCATTTTTTCGCGAAGGAACAGCCTGATCTGAACTGGGAGAATCAGGAGCTTCGCCAGGAGATTTATAAGATGATCAACTGGTGGCTGGAAAAAGGGATCGCCGGCTTCCGTATTGATGCAATTATCAATATCAAGAAGGATCTGCGTTTTCCGTCTTTTGAACCAGATGGGCCGGACGGTCTTGCTTCCTGCATTAAAATGGTGGAAGAAGTGGGTGGCGTCGGTGATTATTTTGAGGATATCAAACGCAATACATTTGCAAAATACGATGCGTTTACCGTGGCAGAGGTATTTAATATGAAAGAGGATGAGCTGACAGAGTTCATCGGAGATGACGGACATTTCTCCACCATGTTTGATTTCAGCGCCCACACACTGATGCAGGGCGAGAAGGGCTGGTATGAGAATAAGACGTTTGATTTCAAAGGGTGGAGAGATACTATTTTTGCATCGCAGCTTCAGCTGCAGAAGGTGGGTTTTGCAGCCAACATCATTGAGAATCACGATGAACCGAGAGGAGCAAGCCGTTTCCTGCCGGAGCACGCCAGAAATGAGGCGGGAAAGAAAATGCTTGCCACCACGTCGCTTCTGCTTTATGGTATTCCTTTTATTTATCAGGGACAGGAGATTGGCATGACAAACTGCCGCAGAGAAGATATATCGGAATATGACGATATCAGTACAAAAGACCAGTACCGGGAAGCTCTCGTGGCGGGATGTACGAAAGAGAGAGCTATGGAGGTCTGTTTTGAGAACAGCCGGGATAATGCCAGAACGCCGATGCAGTGGAGTTCCGGAAGAAATGCAGGATTCACGGAAGGAGAGCCGTGGCTGGCGCTGAACTCAAATTACAGGGAGATCAATGTGGAGGAACAGGCCGGCAGGAGTGATTCCCTGTTATCTTATTATAAGGCGCTCACGGCCCTTAAGAAGCATCCGGAATACAAAGAGACGCTGACTTATGGCAGATTTGTTCCGGATTATGAGGAGAACGGTGACGTATTTGCGTTTCACAGAATTTCTGAAGCCGGGCAGGATGTCCTTGTGGCGGCAAACTATGAAAAGGAGCCGCAGACGCTCATGCTGGCAGGCGGATGTGAGAAAGTGCTGTTGTCCAATATGGGAAAAGAGACAGTGAAGAAAGAAGAGACAGATTGCAGCGGATGTTTGACGCTGGACAGCTGTGAGGCGGCAGTGCTGCTTTTGAGATAAAAAATACCCTTCGTGGAATGTATCCGCGAAGGGTATTTTATCGTTGTGTCATTGTGCCTTTATTCTGCATATAAAGGAAAGCTTCCGCTTTCGTCATCGTTAAATACATAGTATACTGCGTTTTCTTCTGGTTTTACATAGAGGTCCAATTTTAATAAGTCTTTTACTTTGCGGTTCTGGTTGCCTTCATCTACCCAGACTTTTTTTGCAGCGGCGATGATTTCTTTGCTTTCAACTGTGTTGCCACCAAACTGTACATTGAGTGTTGATTTCATTTTGAAATTCCCCTTTCATACTACAATAATTAAAAAATTATATTATTGTTATCACTATAATATTACAATCCTGCTGAAAAATCAATAAATAATTTAGGATTCGTTTTTTTGTAAGTATCCTATACATTAATATTGCATAATTTATGAAAATCTACTAGAATAAATAGGGTAAAAATGGCAGTCTCACTGAAATAGAGATAGAAGAATAGTGCATAAATATTATAAAAACAACAAGATTATAATATATATTCAAGTTTATCTATGTGACAGAGCTGGGACAGAAGACAGATGATTTGATGTAACCGGATTAATTATAACGAAAAGAGAAAGGATAAGTATAATGTCAGTTGCGATCATTGATTACGACGCAGGCAATATTAAGAGTGTGGAAAAGGCGCTCGAGTATCTGGGTCAGAAAGTAAAGATAACAAGGGATCAAAAAGAGATTTTGTCAGCCGACCGGGTCATCCTTCCGGGGGTGGGAGCTTTTGGAGATGCCATGGGTAAGATAAGAAGTTATGGGCTGGAATCGGTGATTCAGGATGCCGTACGGCAGGGAACTCCGTTTCTCGGTATTTGTCTGGGATTGCAGCTTTTGTTTGAGGACAGTGACGAGACGCCGGGCGTGAAAGGTCTCGGGCTGCTTCCCGGGGGCATTCGGCGGATTCCGGATGGAGAAGGATTGAAGATTCCTCATATGGGATGGAATTCTCTGGATATTCGGGAAGGCGCCACTTTATTTAAAGGAATTGAAGGACATCCATATGTGTATTTCGTTCACTCTTACTATTTGTCTGCAAAACATGAGGAGGATGTGGCGGCTGCAACGTTTTATTCTACGAAGATTCACGCATCTGTGGAGCACGAGAATATTTTTGCCTGCCAGTTCCATCCGGAAAAGAGCGGTGAAGTAGGTCTTAAGATACTGGATAACTTTATTCATCTGGAAAACAGATAGGAGGATATAATGTTTACGAAAAGAATTATTCCCTGTCTTGACGTACACGAGGGACGGGTGGTAAAAGGTGTGAATTTTGTCAATCTCCGGGATGCCGGGGATCCGGTGGAGATTGCGGCTGCCTATGATAAGGCGGGGGCCGACGAGGTGGTTTTTCTGGATATTACGGCGTCCTCCGATGCGAGAAATACTGTGGTGGACATGGTGCGCCGGGTGGCGGAAAAGGTGTTTATCCCGTTTACGGTGGGCGGCGGCATCCGCACAGTGGATGATTTCCGCGCCATCCTCCGGGAGGGGGCCGACAAGGTCTCCGTGAATTCCTCCGCCATCATGCGTCCGGAACTGATCAGCGAGGCGGCGGACAAGTTCGGCAGCCAGTGCGTGGTGGTTGCCATCGACGCCAAACGGCGGGAAGACGGCAGCGGCTGGAATATCTTTAAAAACGGCGGCCGGATAGATATGAAGATGGACGCCGTGGAGTGGGCCATGCGTGTGGAGAAGCTGGGAGCTGGTGAGATTCTTCTTACCAGCATGGACTGCGACGGCACCAAAGCCGGTTACGACCTGGAGCTGACCCGTATCATCTCTGAAAATGTAAATATCCCGGTCATCGCTTCCGGCGGCGCGGGAACGAAAGAACATTTTTACGACGCCTTTGAGGAGGGCAGGGCGGACGCCGCCCTCGCTGCGTCCCTGTTCCACTTTAAGGAGCTTGAGATCATGGATCTGAAACGGTATCTGTCCGGACGGGGAATCCCGATGCGGCTGTAGCGGCCGGGTGGCTTGCTGCTGTGGAAACCGGAGGGAATTTCGTCCGCTTGGCGGTCTGCTCTGGGCCTGAATGGAGCTGCAGCGCCGCCGCTACATTTTCCGCGGCTTGCCGGTGGAGCGGCGTATGATGAGCTGCGGCTCGTATTCCAGCCGCATGAGCGGCGTCTTCTTCTGGGGGCCGTCCTTCAGGCGTTTTTTCTGATTGAGGAGCATCTGTACGGCCTGTGCGCCTTTCTCATCGATGCAGTGATCGATGGTAGTCAGGGAGATGCCCGAGAAGGAAGATACCAGCGTGTTGTCAAAGCCGCAGACGGAATAGTCGCCGGGTACGGAGTATCCCAGTTTTTTCAGGGCGTCTATGATACCGATGGCCACAAAATCATTGGTGCCCACGAAAGCGGTGATATCGCCGGGGGAACCGTGGAAATAATTCAGAATCAGCTGATAACCGGTCTCATAATGTTTATTGCTCACGGCAGAGCTCTGCTCTTCCTCTGTTCTGGCTTCCAGAACGTGTACCAGCGAGGAAGGCAGGCCCTGTTGTTCGTATTCTTCACGGATACCCTGGAGACGGCGCAGGCGGGGTACTTCCGCCGGATTGAGCGGCGTGGTCACGTAAGCGATGTTCCGGTGACCAAGCTCCAGCAGATGTCTGGCCAGCAGGTGTCCGGACTTCTTGCTGTCCAGCTCCAGAAGCTCCAGCTTTAATTCCGGATTATAATCATTGATCATGACGACGGGAATCTTCCGGTGCAGCCGGCTCAGAAAAGAGACCGCCTTCGGAGCAAATGTATAGATGATTCCGTAGTATTCATTATCCTCCGCCATATGAAGATAGTAGGTCTCCTGCTCCTCAAGACGGTTTGTGTAGGCGATCAGGACATAAAGCCCCATACTCTGGGCCGCCTGGGTGATGGCCTGAATCAGCGTGGTATAATACTGAGTGGAAAGAGACGGGCACATGATCATAATGGTGGACTTCATATCTGTTTTTGCACGCCGGTTTCTCGGCTTATACACATATCCCATTTCCGTGGCGGTACGCTGCACCAATTCCACAGTTTCTTTCAAAAATGCATATCAGTCCGGCCGCTTAAGATCATGGACACAGCGGACTGAGAGACGAAGCAGGCTTTGGCTATGTCTCTGGTGGTAGGTTTCTTTTTATCTGGCATAAATGGAAGATCTCCTTTGCTAATGTTATGAACAGTATAGCAGATGACGGCGGGAACCGCCACATTTACAGAAAAAACAATGATTCTTCCTGGTAGTACGCAGTTTATTTTCCAGCCAGGTAAATGTCAGGTAATCAAATCTGAAAAATTAATCAGCAGAGTGGAAATGCGGAGATTTTCTTTGATTAGTAATCAAAAGACGGTGGAAACGCCGTCTTTTTTTCTGAGAAAAATTAATCAGATTTTTGATTAATTTTATTATAGATTTGATTAGTAATCAGCGCTTTTCCGGCATATTGACGAAAAAATTTTTTCAGGTAGAATGTATGACAACAGGATGACAGAGCATGGGATTCCGGAAACCACGCCATGTCCGAGAATAATTTGCAGCAATCAGAAGGAGGAATCACTATGGCAGCAAGCAATAATCTTTCACAGTATCTCGAAAAGGAAATCCATTGTTCCTGTGGTCACACCCACAGCACGAATCTCAGGAGAATAGATATTGAAGAGGGGGCGCTTTCCCGTCTTCCGCAGCACATCAAAGAATTTGGATATAAGAATATTTTTGTGGTGTGCGACGTGAATACCTGGGAGGCTGCGGGCAAAGCCGCAGAGCGGGAATTAGGGGCTGCGGGCCTGGATTATTATACGCTGGTGCTGCCGGATGAGGAGCTGGTTCCTGACGAGCAGGCCGTGGGCAAAGTGATGGAAGTATATCAGAAGGGAACGGATCTGCTGCTGGCGGTTGGATCCGGAACGCTCAACGACCTCTGCAAGTTTGTAAGTTTTCAGTTAAATCTTGACTATATGATTTTTGCCACTGCGCCGTCTATGGACGGGTTTGTTTCTGTGGGAGCCGCGCTGATTCATAACCATGTGAAGACAACTTATCAGGCCCATGTTCCGGTGGCGGTGCTGGGAGACCCGGAGATTCTGGCAAAGGCACCTATGGAGATGATCGTGGCAGGTCTGGGAGACATTTTAGGCAAGTATACCTGTCTGGTGGACTGGAAGATGGCCCATCTCATTGAAGACGAATATTACTGTGAGGTCATCGACAAGATGGTGAAGGAGTCCATTGAGATCGTGGTGGAAGAGAGCGATGGAATTAAGCAGAGAAACCAGGAGGCAGTGAAGCATCTGATGGAAGCTCTGGTACTGACAGGAGTTGCCATGAGTTTTGTGGGCAATTCCCGCCCGGCATCCGGAAGCGAGCATCATCTGTCCCATTACTGGGAAATGCAGTTCCAGATGGAAGGAAAGAAACCGATCCTCCATGGAATCAAGGTGGGCGTCGGTATGCTGGCTGTTATAAAAATGTACGAAATGCTGGAGAAAGAAGCGCCGGACTTTGCAGCGGCAAAAAAACGGCAGCCGGATTACGAGAGCTGGAAGAAAAAAGTGTGCGACTGCTATAAGGACGCAGCGCCTGGAATTCTTGAGCTGGAGGAAAGCTGTGGCAAAAACAGCGTGGAGAACCGGAACAGACGACTGGATATCATGGAAGAAAAATGGACACAGATCCGGGAGCTGATCCGGGAGGAGATTCCATCCGGAAAAGAGCTGGAGAAAATGATGGCGTCTCTGGGAGAGCCGGTCAATCCGCAGCAGCTTGGCATTTCTCCGGAACTGGTGAAAGATGCAGTTATCCTCGCTAAGGAAGTGCGCAACCGCTTCACGATTCTGCAGGTACTCTGGGATCTGGGACTTTTGGAAGAGTATGCGGAGAAAGTGGCGGCGTATTTTTCAGCCGGGCAGGAAACGTACCGGGGACAGGAGTCTGCACAGAAGACAGCATGAGATAACTGATGCAAATGGATGCAGCCGGGAACTAAAAAACAGTATGACACACCAAAAGAAAACATGGACGGCGTGAAGCCTGAAATGGTAAAATAAAGCAATATATTAGCGTGAGCGAAAGGAGAAGGAACATGAGTAAGTATGCAATTGGAGTGGACTATGGGACACTGTCTGTGCGGGCATTGATGGTGGATATCCACACAGGAGAAGAGGTGGCTACGAGTATCTACGAGTATCCGCACGGTGTTATGGAGGAGCACATTCCGTCGGGTCAACGGCTGGCGCCGGGCTGGGCGCTGCAGGATCCGCAGGATTATCTGGAGGGACTGATCATCACCGTCCGCAATGTGATGGCACAGAAAAAAGCGTTCCCGGAAGAGGTAGTGGGTATCGGCGTCGATTTTACTTCCTCAACAATTCTTCCGGTGAAGGCAGATAAGACGCCGTTATGTCATCTGGAACAGTTTAAGGATGAGCCGCACGCTTATGTCAAGCTCTGGAAGCATCACGGTGCGGAAGAGGAAGCGCTGCTCATCGACAAGATCGCGAAAGAAAGAGGAGAGAGCTGGCTGTCCCTCTACGGCGGCAAGGTTTCCAGTGAGTGGATGATTCCGAAGGTTCTTGAGACACTGCGTCATGCTCCGAAGGTGTATGAGGAAGCAGACCGGATGATGGAGGCTCTGGACTGGATTATCTGGGAGATGACCGACGAAGAAACAAGAAGCGCCTGCGGCGCCGGCTATAAAGCTTTTTACCGCCATGATACCGGTTATCCTTCCAATGATTTCTTTAAAGCCCTCGATTCACGGATGGAACATTTTATTGAGGAGAAAATGGATGCGCCGATCAAATCCATCGGTGAGACAGCCGGATACCTCTGCGAGTCCATGGCAAGACAGCTTGGTCTGCTGGCAGGAACTCCTGTGGGAACCGGAATCATTGACGCACATTCCTCTCTGCCGGGCTGCGGTATCGGCGAGCCGGGCGAGATGATGATCATTGTGGGAACATCTTCCTGTCATATGATGCTCTCAGAGACGGAAGCAGGTATCCCGGGTGTCGGCGGCCTTGTAAAAGACGGTATTATGCCGGGCTACTTCGGCTACGAAGCAGGACAGTGTTGTGTGGGCGACCATTTCGCATGGTTTGTGGACAACTGCGTACCGGAAAGCTACGCACAGGAGGCGAGAGAAAAAGGAATCTCCGTTCATCAGCTGCTCACCGACCGTCTGAAAGATTACAAGGCAGGACAGAGCGGTCTGCTGGCCCTTGACTGGTTTAACGGCGTTCGTTCCCCGCTCATGGACTTTAATTTAAACGGAATGATCATGGGAATGAACCTGCTTACCAAACCGGAAGAGATCTACCTTTCACTCATCGAGGCGACCGCTTACGGCACAAGAATGATCATCGAATCCTTTGAAGATGCCGGCGTGCCGGTAAATTCCATCGTACTGAGCGGCGGTATCCCGGTGAAGAACCACATGCTGGTGCAGGTGTACGCTGATATCTGTAAGAAGAATATCCGCATTTCCGCCACCACACAGGCCAGCGCTCTGGGCGCAGCCATCCTCGGCGCTGCAGCAGCATCCGAGCAGGTGACCGGATACAAGAACGCCAGCGAGATCGCACAGAAGATCGGTCAGGTGGAAGATAAGGTTTATACACCGAATCCGGACAACACAGAAGTGTACGATAAGCTTTACGAGGAGTACAAGACCTTACATAAATACTTCGGAACCGGAGAAAATGATGTAATGAAACGTCTCAATAAGATCCGCGAGGAGAGAAAATAGTTTCTGTAAGATCTGCGAAGAAAATTGATTCCGGCTGATTTGCCTGAAAGGCGATGATCAGCCAGGAATCGCAGCAAATATTTGAATAATAGCACATAAAAAGAGCCGCTGGAGTGAATTCCTCAGCGGCTTCTTTTTATGGAAATAGATGGTTGGCTCCGGCAGGAGGCTGCTACAGGGCAGCCCGTTTTGCCGGTTTTTTCTTCTTTGCTTCTTTTTTCTTTTCCTTTGCGATCTGTTCGTCCAGATTCTTCTGGGCGGTTGCAAGCATCAGCTTGATACGGTTGACCTGATTTACTTCGCTGGCGCCCGGGTCATAGTCAATGGCGACGATATTGGACTGCGGGTATTTTCTACGCAGTTCCTTGATAACGCCCTTGCCCACTACATGGTTTGGCAGGCAGGCAAACGGCTGGGTGCAGACGATGTTCGGCGCGCCGCCCTCGATCAGCTCGACCATCTCGCCGGTAAGGAACCAGCCTTCGCCGGTCTGATTGCCCAGGGAGACGATCGGGGAAGCGTATCTTGCAAGATCCTTGATGTGCGGCGGCGGATCAAAGCGATTGCTCTTCTCCAGCTCTTTGCGCAGGAATCCGCGGTACAGCTCGATGGCCTGAATGCCGGCGTTGCATAACTTGGCGGTCCAGGAAGACTTGCCCAGGTATTCCGACTTGAAGTTGGCGTTATACAGGCTGTAGAACATGAAGTCCAGAAGGTCTGGCATCACAGCCTCTGCGCCTTCCGCTTCCAGTAACTCAACCAGATGATTGTTGGCGTCCGGGAGGAACTTCACCAGAATCTCGCCGACGATACCGACACGAGGACGACGCTCTTCCGTGATCGGCAGGGTGTCGAAGTCGCGGATGATCTGTTTTACATTTCTCCGGAATTCTCCGTAACGGGCCTTCTGTAACGACTTGATGCAGCGTTTCTGCCATACCTCGTGGAGATGATTGGCAGAACCTTTCACCTTCTCGTACGGGCGGACACGATAAAGAACGCGCATGAACAGGTCGCCGTAGACTACTGCCTGAAGCATACGGATCAGAAGGGCAGGCGTGATCTTGAAACCTTCGTTCTTCTCGATGCCCTGTACGCTGATACTGATTACCGGGATATGTCCATAGCCATTTTTGGCCAAGGCACGGCGGATGAAACCGATATAATTGGTTGCCCGGCAGCCGCCTCCTGTCTGGGAAATGATGACAGCCGTTTTGTTCAGGTCGTATTTACCGGAAGTAAGGGCGGTCATGATCTGTCCCACAACGATGAGGGAAGGATAGCAGGCGTCGTTGTTTACGTATTTCAGCCCTGTATCCACTGCCTTTTTGCCCATCTGCGGCAGCACATCCACGTTGTAGCCGCAATGGCGGAATACCGGTGCCAGAAGGTCGAAATGAATCGGCGACATCTGCGGTACCAGGATCGTATAATCCTTGCGCATTTCTTTGGTAAATTCCACCTTTTCAATGTTTGCAGGAACGATCTCCGGTTCGATATTCTTTTTGTTCCGGATGCGCACGGCGGCGATCAGGGAACGGATGCGGATTCTTGCTGCTCCCAGGTTGTTGACCTCGTCGATCTTCAGTACCGTGTAGATTCGTCCGGAATTGGAAAGAATGTCGTTGACCGCGTCGGTGGTGACGGCGTCCAGTCCGCATCCGAAAGAGTTCAGCTGAATCACTTCAAGCTGTTTATTTTTCTTAGCATAGTTGGCGGCGCCGTACAGACGGGAATGATACATCCACTGGTCCGATACGATAAGCGGCCGTTCCACATTGCCCAGATGACAGATGGAATCCTCGCTCAGCACGGCGATGCCATAGGAGTTAATGAGCTCCGGAATACCATGGTTGATCTCCGGGTCGATGTGATACGGGCGTCCGCAGAGGACGATGCCCATCTTGCCGGTTTCCGCCAGGTAAGCAAGGGTTTCCTCACCTTTGGTGCGGATATCCTGACGTACCTGCGCAGCCTCCTTGTAGGCGGCATCCACGGCTTCGGTGATTTCTTCCTTCGTCACGTCATAATGCTGGCTCAGCTCTTCAAAAAGACGGACTTTTAAAGCTTCCTCATTGTCGAGAGCCAGGAACGGATTCATGAAAAGAATGTCGGAGTCACGCAGCTCTTCCATGTTGTTTTTAATGTTTTCCGCATAGGAAGTAACGATCGGGCAGTTGTAATGATTGTTGGCGTCCGGCGTTTCGTTCTGTTCGTAAGGCACGCACGGATACCAGATGGTCTTGATGCCCTTCTGCAGCAGCCACATCACATGGCCGTGGGCGATCTTTGCCGGATAACATTCTGATTCGCTCGGAATGGATTCAATGCCCAGCTCGTAAATCTTACGGGAAGATTTCGGGGAGATCACTACCCGGAATCCGAGGTTTGTGAAGAAAGTATGCCAGAACGGGTAGTTTTCGTAAATGTTCAATACCCGCGGGATACCGATAACGCCCCTCGGCGCTTCTTCCTCTTTTAAAGATTTATATCCGAAGATCCGTTTATATTTATAATCGTAAAGATTCGGTACATGCTCGTGATTACGCTCCATGCCGAGACCGCGCTCACATCGGTTTCCGGAGATGAAATTGCGTCCGTTGCCGAAGTCATTGATGGTCAGAAGACAATGGTTGTTACAGTGCGGACACCGGCTCATGGTCGTGTCGTAATTAAGCTTCAGAATCTCATCCATGGAAAGCATGCCGGTCGGGCCGGTTTCATCCGCCCGTTCTCTGGCAATCAGCGCGGCGCCGAAAGCGCCCATAATGCCGGCAATATCCGGACGGACTGCATGGCAGCCGGAGATTCTCTCGAAGGTACGAAGAACAGCGTCATTATAAAATGTTCCGCCCTGTACGACGATCTTATTGCCCAGCTGTTTCGGATCTGTCAGCTTGATAACCTTCAGAATGGCATTTTTGATGACAGAGTAGGCAAGACCGGCGGAGATATCGCCGACGCTGGCACCTTCTTTCTGCGCCTGTTTAACCTTGGAATTCATAAAAACGGTACACCGGGAACCAAGATCAATCGGAGCTTTGGCAAACAGCGCCACTTTGGCGAAGTCTTCCACAGAGTAATCCAGAGACTTGGCAAAAGTCTCGATAAAGGAACCGCAGCCGGAAGAACATGCCTCATTCAGCATGACGTTATCCACAGCGTTGTTTTTGATCTTGATACATTTCATATCCTGTCCGCCAATATCCAGGATACAGTCCACATCCGGCTCAAAGAAAGCGGCCGCATAATAATGAGCCATGGTTTCCACTTCGCCGTGATCCAGATTGAAGGCTGCCTTAATCAGCGCTTCGCCGTATCCGGTAGAACAGGAACCGGCAATCCTGGCTGTCTTTGGCATCACCTTTTTCAGCTCGCCCATGGCGCGGATGGAAGTCTTTAGCGGACTTCCGTTATTATTATCGTAAAAACGCCACAGCAGGGAACCGTCCTCGCCCACCAGCGCCAGTTTGGTGGTGGTGGAGCCGGCGTCGATACCCAGATAACATTTTCCTTTATAGGAAGCCAGGTCGCCTTTCTTTACGTTAAAACGGTTGTGTTCCTGGATGAAAGCATCGTATTCCGCCTGATCTTTAAACAGCGGTTCCAGACGTTCTCCCTCCACGGCCAGATGCATTTCCGATTCAAAATAGCCCAGAAGCTCATCAAAATCCATGGCGCAGTACTGTTTGGAATTAAGAGCCGCGCCCACAGCCGCAAAAAGATGAGAGTGCGGCGGGTCGATGATGTGCTCCTCGTCCAGATGCAGCGTGCGGATAAAAGCATTTTTAAGCTCCGGCATAAAATGAAGCGGGCCGCCCAGAAAGGCCACGTGACCTTTGATCGGTTTTCCGCAGGCAAGACCGCTGATAGTCTGATTCACCACAGCCTGGAAGATGGAGGCTGCAAGATTCTCCTTGGTGGCTCCCTCGTTGATCAGTGGCTGAATGTCAGTCTTTGCAAATACACCGCAGCGTGCGGCAATCGGATAGATGGTGTCATAACCCTTGGCATACTCATTGAGGCCGGAAGCGTCCGTCTGCAGAAGGCTCGCCATCTGATCGATGAAAGAGCCGGTTCCGCCGGCGCAGACGCCGTTCATCCGCTGCTCGATGCCGTTGGTAAAGTAGATGATCTTGGCGTCCTCGCCGCCAAGTTCGATGGCCACGTCTGTCTTTGGCTCGTAGTCCTGTAATGCGTGAGACACGCAGACAACTTCCTGGCAGAACGGAATATGTAAATATTCAGAAATCGCCATACCGCCGGATCCGGTTACCGTTGGGTGAACAGTTTCGTTTCCAACTTGCTTCCGGGCTTCTGTCAGAAGCTCCTGCAAAGTCTCTTTTATATTGGCATAATGTCTTTTATAATCAGAAAAAAGAATATTATGTCCGCTGTCGATGACAGCGACTTTTACAGTGGTAGAGCCAATATCAATTCCTAATGAATAATCCATTAATCCTTGTCAACTCCTTTAAAAAATAAAATGTATATAACATGTTTGAAAGTTTCTGTCTGTGATTCAAGGAATTATTATAAACGAAGTTTTTTTAAAATACAACAAAATTCGAAAAAAATACTCTGTGACAAAAATCATCCCTGCGACATACATTAATGTAAAGAAAGATGGAGGGGATTGTTTTGAACAAGAAAATCTATTTAAGTATGTGCAACAAAAAAAGCTGCTCCGGCCCTGTGCATGTGGTGGAGCCGGGAGACACTCTGTATGGAATAGCCAGGAAGCATCATACGAGAGTTCGCGTTCTTCTGGATTTGAATCCCTTTGTTGATATATATAATTTGCAGCCGGGAGATGAAATCTGTATACCGTCCGATCAGACGCCGGGACAGATTGGATTCCGCCCGTATGTGGTAAAACAAAATGAAACTGTCGGCGATATATTAAAGAATCTGTCCATGTCATTTGAAGAACTGGCGAGGGTGAATAAAGTTCTTTCTAATCTTACGCTTCGTCCGGGGACAATTTTACTGGTTCCTGCAGAAAAGATAAAGTCATAAAATATGGAAAGCTTCCTCCCTGCCAGAAAATAACAGGAAAAAAATCTTGACAAGTCAAATTCCTGTGGTAATATAATAGTAACGATTCTCATTATTGTTAAGGGAACCGTAAAACGGAAAGAAAAACAGGGAGGAACTTACTATGGTAAAATATCGTTGTACAATCTGTGGTTATATCTATGAAGGTGAACTGCCGGAGGATTTCGTATGTCCTTTATGTAAACAGCCGGCATCTGTTTTTGAGAAGATCGAGGAGGAGGCTCCGGCTGAATCTAAGAATCCTTATGCAGGAACAAAGACAGAGAAGAACCTGATGGAAGCTTTTGCCGGTGAGAGCCAGGCAAGAAATAAATACACATACTTTGCAAATGTGGCAAGCCGTGAAGGTTACGACCAGCTGGCTGAGATTTTCTTAAAAACAGCCCGCAACGAGCAGGAACATGCCCGCGTATGGTTTGAGGAGCTTGGCAACATCGGAACTACAGCAGAGAACCTTGCAGCTGCTGCAGCAGGCGAGAACTATGAGTGGACAGATATGTATGATCGTATGGCTAAGGAAGCTGATGAGGAAGGCTTCCATGATCTTGCAGAGCGTTTCCGTAAAGTCGGAGCTATCGAGAAGGCGCACGAGGAGCGTTATCTTGCACTTCTTAATAATGTAGAGATGCAGAAAGTCTTCGAGAAATCCGAAGAGACCATGTGGGAGTGCCGTGTCTGCGGACATCTTGTAATCGGAAAGAAAGCTCCGGAGGTATGTCCGGTATGTAAATATTCTCAGAGCTTCTTTGAAGTGAGAAAAGAGAACTACTAAGATATAACCAATAAATACAGCAGAATAAATACACTATATAATATAGAAGGAACCGGAATCTGACAGAGGGGAACGGTTCCTTCTTTTTTGCTTTTTCGGGTTTGACAAAGGATATTATATTCTTTATAATGATACCAGCGGTTTCCATGATGTGAGGAGTTCAGACGGGCCCTCCTGTTGTATTGCCGTAAAACAGACAAACGCTGAAAGAGGGAAATCTCATGATAAGAATATTTAAAACAGTGGATGGGAAGGTCCTGAAGATTCCTGCGGCAGAGGAAGGAAGCTGGGTTGCGTTGACGAATCCGACCCAGGATGAATTGATCAATATTTCAGAACATTTTCTGATTGATCTGGACGATTTAAAGGGACCTCTCGATGAAGAAGAGCGTTCGCGTATCGAAGTGGAAGAAAATTATACATTGATCATTCTCGATATACCAACAACAGAAGAGAGGCAGGGGAAGGAATACTTTTACACTATCCCGTTTGGTATTTATATTACCGATGAGAATATCATTACAGTCTGTCTCGTTGATACACCGATTCTGGCAGTGTTCATGGATGGAAGGATGCGCAACTTCAAAACACAGAAGAGAACCCGGTTCCTCTATCAGATGCTGTATCGTAATGCAGCTATGTTTCTGCAGTTCCTGCGTATCATTGAGAAGAAGAGCGATGAGGTGGAAAAGCGTCTTCACATTTCTCAGAGAAATCAGGAGATTATAGAGATGCTGGAGCTGGAAAAGAGTCTGATTTATCTTTCCACATCTCTGCGGGGAAATGAAGTGGTACTTGAGAAGCTCATGCGTAACACATCTATCCCGCGATATGAGGATGACGAGGAATTGCTGGAGGATGTTATTATCGAAAATAAGCAGGCCATTGAGATGGCAAAAATATACAGTGATATCATGACCGGAATGATGGATGCCTTCGCTTCCGTGATTTCCAACAATCTGAACATTGCCATGAAGTTTTTGGCGATTATTACGATTGTGCTGACAATACCTAATATTATTACCAGTGCTTTCGGAATGAACGTGGGAGGTATTCCGCTGTCCACGCATCCCCTTGGTTTTTGGATTATCTGCGGACTGTCTCTGATAGTGACTCTCATAGCTGGAATTTTTATCGGAAGAACAAAAAGGTTTCGCTAATGTACTGGCACATTCGCATGCGGAGGAATGTGTCAGTACATTAACGTGTTGACAGATGTCGCTAAGACGGCCGCGCCCGGAGAGAGTTCTGCCTGGCAGAACTCTTTGTTTTAGGATAATAAAGGCGGACGGCCTGGAGGATCCGTATATGTCAACATAGCAGGAATAAAACAATGAAAGTAAGAACATAATAGAGGAGGAATTGATATTGAACTGGTTATATCGGCTGGAACGAAAATTTGGAAAATATGCCATAACCAATCTGCCGTTGTATATCGTGATGCTGTATGCCGTGGGAGCGGTTCTCAACATTATGTCCCGTGGGACATTTTACTATCAGTATCTGAGTCTGAACCCGTATCTGATTCTGCACGGACAGCCATGGAGAATCGTCACATTCCTTGTGGCGGCGCCAACTACAAACATTATTTTTCTTGTATTTGTGCTGTTGTTTTATTACTCCATCGGCCAGTCGCTGGAACAGGTGTGGGGTACGTTTAAGTTTAATATGTATGTGTTAGTGGGAGTTTTGGGTACGATTGCAGGAGCTTTTATTGCTTATGCGGTTACCCGGTCTCCGTTCATTTTCATGGACACCTACTATGTGAACCTGTCCATGTTCCTGGCGTATGCGGCCATCTTTCCGGAGATGCGCGTCTACATTTACGGTATCATCCCGGTCAAGGTTAAATGGCTGGCGATTCTGGATGTGGTTCTGCTGGCAGGTTCTTTTATACAGGGAGGCGTTGGCACGAGAATCGCTATCGTGGTCGGTCTTCTTAATTTCCTTCTGTTCTATTTCTCCACGAGAAATTACAGAAGGGTGTCTCCGAAGGAAGTGCACAGGAAGATTAAGTATAAGAGAGAGGTGTCCCGGAATGCGGGAGGCGCCAGACATCGGTGTGCGGTCTGCCACAGGACAGAGCTTGACGATCCGAATCTGGAATTCAGGTACTGCTCCAAATGTAACGGCAATTACGAATACTGCAATGAGCATCTTTTCACACATACCCATGTGAAGTAAAGAGTGCATAAGGGAGATGAGTTTTCTGTCTTTTTGTTCCGCCGTTTTTGGAAAGGAGCATCTATGAAGAAGACGAAGATCATCTGCACTTTGGGTCCGGCTACCGATGAGGAGCCGGTGTTAATGACAATGATTCAGTCTGGGATGGATATTGCCAGGCTGAATTTTTCCCATGGCACAAAGGAAGACCATCACAGAAGGATCGCCATGGTAAGACGGGCAGGTGAGAAGCTGGGAGTTCCTGTCGGGGTTCTTCTGGATACGAAGGGACCCGAGATCCGCACCGGAAAGATGGAGAACGGCTCCGTCACCCTGCGGGAAGACACGGTGGTCCGCGTCACGACGGATGACAGGATGGGGACAGCGGAATGTTTTTCCGTCAGTTACAAACCCCTCCCGGATGCGGTTAAGGAAGGGACGCTGCTTCTCATTGACGATGGGATTCTCCGGCTGAAAGTAGAAGAGACGGGGAAGGATTATTTTTTGTGCAGGGTGATAAACGGCGGGGAACTGAAGTCCAACAAGGGAGTAAATGTACCCGGCGTGAAGGTGAATCTTCCGGCAATCACAGAGAGGGATGAAGAGGACATCCGGTTCGGTCTGGAGGAAGGCATTGATTTTATTGCCGCTTCCTTTGTCCGGGGGCGGGAAGCCGTCGAGAGCATCCGCGCCATCTGTGACAGCGCTGGCAAAAATGTATTTATCATCGCAAAGATCGAAAATGAAGAGGGCATCGAGAATATCGATGAGATTATAGACAGTGCCGACGGAATCATGATCGCCCGGGGTGATCTGGGAGTGGAGATTCCGGCGGAGGAGGTTCCGTATCTCCAGAAAAAAATCATTGAGAAATGTAACTTTAAAATGAAGCCGGTGATCACCGCCACGCAGATGCTTGACTCCATGATGCGTAATCCCCGTCCGACCCGGGCAGAGGCGGCGGACGTCGCCAACGCCATCTACGACGGCACCGATGCAGTGATGCTGTCCGGTGAGTCGGCAGCGGGAAAGTTTCCTGTGGAGTCTGTAAATATGATGGCGAAGATCGCGGAGGAGACAGAGCAGCATTTGAGCGGGCATCTTCTGGAGCGGCAGCGGGATATCAAATCCCGGGTGACCATCTCAAGTACTATCGCCCATATGTCTGTGCGGGCTGCCGAGGAGCTGGAGGCTTCCTGCATCATCGCGGCGACCATGACCGGAACGACGGCGCGGTATCTGTCCAACTTTCGGCCGCCCTGTGTTATCGCCGGCGTCACTCCCAATGAATGGGTGATGCGGAGGATGCAGCTGTATTGGGGCGTCTATCCGGTAAAGATCCGGGAGATCACCACCACGGACGATCTGATTCTCTCCGCGGTAGAAAAAACAGGACGAAAATCTTTTGTGAAGGATGGAGATGTCTGCATCATGACGGCAGGTATTGCTGCAAAGGAAAATAATCCGTATACAACAAATATGATCCGGGTCTTTCGTATGGGAGAGTCGTAAGGGTGAAAAAGGTCCTGCGGCGTTATACCGGAAACGGCGTAATATTTACAACAGGACAAGACGATAAAAAGGGGAGGATATCCGTGACGATTTCTGACAATATCATTATCGGTGAAAGCATCGCCTATCGGGCGGACAGCATTCTGCAGTCCATCCGCGAGCAGAAGCCCTGTGGATATCCCGTATGGTACGGCATTACTACAGCGGTGGAAAATGAAAATCTGATGTACATTCTGAGCGGTTTGGAATTAAGACATTCTTTTTATCTGAAAAGTGAGCTGAGGCTCCTGGGGCTCTCCGGTTCGAGGGAAGAAGCCGGGAAGATTGTTTTAAATCTTGTGCAGAAGGGGTATAATAAAGGTGATATATTTAATATGAAACAGTATCTGGAAATGATTTAAAGTCATGGGAGGAAGAATTTGTTATATGTATTACTCATTCTGCTGAAAATAATAGGGATTCTTCTGGCTTTGGCGGTAGGTCTGATAATTCTCATATTGGCAATGCCGATCCGGTATTCTTTCCGGTTTAATATAGATGAAGATACTTTTCCCGGAGGACAGGTTAAGGTAACATGGCTTTTAGCGATTTTGTATATAAAGGCCAGTTACATAGATAAAGTGTTTGATTACCGGGTCAGAATATTCGGATATCAGATTTTGGGCAACCAGAAAGAGTTTTTGGAGAAAAAGCAGAAAAAAAAAGACAGAGATAAAAGAAAGAAAAAGAGACAGGAAGACAAGCGACAAAAAGATAAAAAGAAGCAGAAAGAGGAAAAACAAAAGATAACAGCAGATCAGCAGGAGAATAGTCCGTCCGATAAACAAAATCAGACGTCGGAACCGGAGGAGCTGGGGAAAGTCTCCCTTCCGGAGAAGACTGACACGGAGGAAAAAGAGCAGCAGCCGGTACAGAGCGATGTCCGGAAGACAGAAGATAATGCGGAAAAGAAGGCAAAGCCACGGAAGGATTCGGATGTTTCCCGAAAAAAGAAAAAAACACAGAAAGAAAGCCGGTTGATTTCATTAAAAAAGAAAATAGAGAAACTGAAAGCTGTGTGGAAAGAATACAATGGGAAACAATTGATGGATTTTGCAAAAACGATTATAATAAAGATAGCGAGGCATATCCTGCCAAGAAAACTCCGGGGGTACATCCGGTTTGGCTTTGATGATCCGGCGGCAACGGGCGTGGTGACAGGTGCAGCTGCTTTATTTTATCCGAAGTATCAGAATTCGTTCACTTTGGAACCTGATTTTCAGCAGCAGTGTTTCGCGGCGGACTGTCAGGGAAAGGGAAGGATTCATTTAGGTTTTTTTCTGTATACAGGCATTACAGCTCTTATGAACCGGGATGTCCGCAATCTTATCAGAAAGATGTTATGACAGGATGTCCGGCAGGTATTACAGTGATATAAAGATGACGATAGGATTCTATAGGATACTATAACAGGAGGGAATTATGGCAAACAACAATTTTGACCAGACGGTACAATCATTATTTCAGGGACTCGATCATGTGATTTCCACAAAGACGGTGGTCGGCGAGCCGCAGGTAATCGGCGATACGATTATTCTGCCGTTGGTGGATGTCTCTTTTGGCATGGGTGCAGGTGCGTTCAGCAAAGATAATTCCAATAATGGTGCGGGAGGCATCGGTGGAAAGATGTCCCCAAGTGCGATTCTTGTGATACAAAACGGACAGACAAAACTCGTTAATGTGAGAAATCAGGATGCGATCACGAAGGTGCTTGATATGGTTCCGGAGGCGGTGAACAAAGTTTCCTCCATCATTAAAGGAGGCGGCGGGGAAGAGGATCCGGTCGTTAAAAAAGCGGTGGACGAAGAAGCGCAAAATGATTCTGTAAGAGAAGATCTTTAAGATAAAGGAAAATGCTTTCTTTCGGTGTGTGGACAGACATGGAGCTGTCCTTTCTGAAAGAGAGCATTTTTTTATATTATAGGAAATTCCGCTGAAATTCCTATAATATAAAAGCCCTCCGGGCGGGATGTGCACTCGCGCGCAAACGAACTTTGTCGCTAAAGCGACCGCGCTCGGCGCAAGAGTTCTGCCGAGCAGAACTCTTTGTTACATGGAGAACGGTGCCCTGTCAAACAGGTAATTATTTCCTTTGCTTGTATTTTATATACAGATATGATATAGTGTGACGCGATACGCTCAAAAAGTAAAAGCCGGACAGGCGTATCAAAGATGGATATTGGGCAGGTTTTGGCCGGGTCCATTACCATAAATATCAGATAGAAGAAAGGAGAAATGTATGAAAAAGAAACTGGCATGGGTGCTTGTCCTGTGCCTGATGCTGCAAATGCTGCCCGGCACGGCTCTTCCAGCTTTGGCGGAAGAAACCGATATGATCATAATGGATGATTGGAGCGGCATGGAAGGAAATAAGGATGAGCCCGAAGGTATCACAGGATATGATGCCGATAAACAGGAGGATGACGGGAAGGCTTCCGGCGAAGAAAATACCGGCAGCGCGGTGAAAGAGGATGCCGGAGTTCCGGAAGAAAATACCGGCAGCGTGGCGAAAGAGGATGCCGGAGTTCCGGAAGAAAATACCGGCAGCGTGGTGAAAGAGGACGCCGGAATCCGGGAAGAAAGTATTGACGGCATAATCGGACAGGATGCCGGGACACAGGAGAAGACTGACGGAATCCTTGAGGTGCGGGTTGTTTCCGCTCTTCCGATTCAGGCTTTGAGCAACGTAAAGGTTTCGGTGTCCGGTGAGAATGATTATTCCAGGACCGAATCTCTGAGCGTGGGCGGAGAGGGTATTTCATCGGAGACCGCCCGTTTTGAGCAGATGCCGGCTGGAGAATATACAGTGGTGGTATCTGCCGGAAAGTTTGCGGATTACACCCAGAAGGTGGAGGTGCAGAAAGACCGGATCGCAAGAATCCAGGTGTATTCCGCACAGGTACATACGGGCAGCGACGCCCATCCCGGCTGGATTATGCTCGGGGATGTCAATGGCGATAAGACGATTAATGACCAGGACAAACAGAAGGTGCTTGATAACCTTCATGCTGGCGGATATGAGGCGGCAGCGGATCTGAACAGCAATCAGGCGGTAGATTTGATGGATCTGCAGTATCTGGTGCAGAGCCTCGGAGAGCATCAGCTCTCTACCGTGGAGAGTCTGCTGAATTCCGTTCCTGCTGCGGCAGTGGGGACTCATGTGGAAGGAGACCTGGATAATCTCATAAAAGACGGCGGAACCGTCACCATCCGTTCTGCTGCCGGCGGCGAGATTTCTGAGGCCAACCCGGTGGGCCTGGAATTTACCCTGGCGGGCGAAGAGGAGGAAGCACCGGTCATGGAGGGAATCACCATTCAGGCGCCGGTGGAGCAGGAGAACGGCGATGTGGTCAACAATATCGCCGAGGGAAATATCACCCTGACTTACGTGCGGGAAGACGGATCGGAAGGGGAGTATGAGATTCCTATCGCCACGGAAAATACGGGCGGTGAAGATATGCCGAAACAGTCCGGAGCGGCAGCGAGAAGCGGCGCGAAGGCGTCGGCCAAAGAGAACATTGCCAGTGTCACAGCCCGGAACAGCCGCGCGAAAGCAGCGGTAAATGTCCTGCGGGCCTCTGATCTTGGCGGGGCCAAGGTGACAGTGGATGAAAACGGTTCTCTGAATATTAATTTCGGCACCCAGATTGCCGTCAAGAGAGTCAGCATCAGGATTACCGGAACCACAAAGAAAAATTCCAGCCTGATGGAGATTGCAAAAGTAGAATTTGTCAACGATATGGCAAGCCGTATCCCGGCGCCGGAGCTTGATGTGCCTGAGATCCGGAGTGTGGACGCAGACAATGAGGCGTTGACCGTATCCTGGAGCAGAGAGACCAACGTGACGGGATATGAGGTTTCTATCTCCGGTCCTGTAAAGGATCAGGAAAATGTAGAGGAACAGATCGTGCGCGTGGCGGATATCACCCATCGTATCACTTCCATCAATGGAAAGAAGCTGAAGAATTACGGCGAGTACACCATCAAGGTGCGTTCTGTAAACGGAGACTGGACCAGTCCGTGGTCCGATCCGGTAACAGGAATCCCTGCGCCGCAGAGTCTTCCAGCGCCTCCGGACAATGTGACGGCCGAGGGCGGCCACGCCACCATAACAGTTAAATGGAAGGCCATGGATGACGCCAACGGATACATGGTATATTACCGAAAGAAAGGGGAAGGGCAGTTCCAGCCGGTTAAAGACGGCTTTGTGGAGGACCAAAATGGAACTAACTGTATCAAAGAGACTTCCCGTACCATCACTGATCTTTCCAACAACACAGAATACGAAATCTATGTAAAAAGCTGGAACGAGCTTGGATGGGGACAGCCTTCTCTGACTGTGACTGCCTCCACCATGGAAAGCGTTCCTCCGGTTCTTCCTGCTTATCATCTGATCAACAATTCCAACGGTCCTGGGAAGCTGACCGCGCATATCAAAGATGCGACCATCGGCGGCGTCTATGGTGCAAAAATGGTTGGAAGTCCTCTGGATGAAGGAAAGAACAAGGGAGGTCTTGGACTGGTAGATGATAATTATGAGTCTTACTGGATTCTTGAAAACTGGGATGATGGCGCCTATAATACCGGGAGCCTGGCCAACGGCATGACAGTCACCCTGGATCAAGAATACGAGATGAGTTACTTCACTTTTGGCGCCGTGGACCAGAAGACCGGCATGAATCTGGTTAAGGTACGTTACTGGAACGATACTCATGGCTCAGAGGAGCAGAGCGTGCGGGCGCAGCTTCTTGAAAAACGGGACGCCAATAATAATAAATATTACATTGTACGGTTCAGCCATCCGATCACAGCCAACAAGATTCACATGCGCCTCGGAAGAGACTGGTGGGACATGTCGGCCATGAAAGTGGGAGAGATACATTTCCACCAATACGATGATCTGGAAAGAGATATCAATGACATTTATGCCGATGAAACGCATACCACATTGAAAGAAGCTGTGAAGGAACAGACTATTGCCGACCTGGAAAAGAGACTGGAAGAGTCGGATGCGGCCACAGGAGAAAAGCATCCGCTGTACAGTGAACTGAAGCTTGACCTGCAGACGGCCAGAGCTTTATTGAATAATACTCTCAGTCCGGTATATAAAGTACATCCGGAGATCACGGCCAAGAAGGATGCGCATCTGGGATTTACCGGACTGAATGCATGGCAGCCGCTGGGCAAGACCGCCTATGCCGGAGAAAGCGTCCAGGTGATTGTGGGTCATCCGACCAAACAGAATGGAGAGCGTGCGGAACTGCAGCTGGTTGTGACCCAGCAGCACGCGGAATCTGCCAGTGTTTCCAAAACTGTGAATCTTACGGTGGGTAAAAATGAAATTACAATTCCGCAGCTTACCAGCAATAATTTTGAAAAAGGCGGGCAGCTTTATATCGTCTACACGGGAAACAATGACGCTGATAATTACGCGGTGCGGGTCAACGGCGGCAATGATATTCCGGTTCTTGATCTGTATAAGAAGACCGGACAGGAGAGAACCGACGCCATTAAGAAATATGTAGAAGATCTGGAAGAGTATCAAAGAGGGATTTCCACCAAGCATGAGAATCTCCACGAGGCAGAAACCAGCAATTCTGTGGCTTATACATACGACGAGCAAAACTGTATTCTCAATGCCACCGACATTATGATGGACAAGATGATGTACTCCCTTCCGGCCACTCAGGTATGGGCGACCATTCAGGATAAGGGAACAACCACTGAAGAAAAAGCGAAAGCTCTTGATACGGCGCTTCAAGCCATGGAAAATACCATGACACTGTTCTATCAGCATAAAGGTCTGAGTAATGAGGCTGTAAAGGAAAAGGGAAATAATGCTCTTCCGTCACAGCATCTTAATATCCGGTACATGCGGATGTTTGCCGGTGCGTTTATGTATGCGGCAGGCAATCACATTGGCGTGGAATGGGGTTCGGCAACTCTGACAGGAGCAGAAAGCTGGGATGATTTTGGCTGGGGCATCGCCCATGAGATTGGCCACAATATCAATCAGAATAGTTACGCCATCGCGGAGATTACCAACAACTACTTTGCGCAGCTTCTGACGAAAGATGAAAAAGGAACCCGTTTTAATTACGAGGACGTTTACAAAAAGGTAACTTCCGGTACCGTCGGAAGGGCGTCCAGCGAGGCGGTACAGCTGGCTCTCTACTGGCAGCTGCATCTGGCTTATGATGACAACACGAATGACAGAGCTATCTATGATGATTACAACGATCAGTGGAATAATCTGTTCTTCGCGAGAGTGGATACCTACGCGAGAAATCCGGGCAAGGCGCCGAAGGGCACTCTGACCCTGGGAAATGACGCGGATCAGAATCTGATGCGCCTGGCATGCGCCGCGGCGGAGAAAAACCTTCTTCCGTTCTTCGAGCGCTGGGGCATGACGCCGGATGAGACAACAAAGGCTTACGCCGCCCTTTACGGTGAGGCGGAGGAGAAGGCGCTCTACTATGTCAATGATGACGCCAGAGATTACAGAGTGAATCATCAGTCAGAGGAAGACGAGCTTTCTCTGGCAGGACAAAACGTGGCGGATGCGGAAGTAAGCGCAACAGATAACAGAGCCACCGTCACGATCAATCCGAAAGCCGGCGTGAATACCGACGCGATCCTCGGCTATGAGATCATACGGACCATGACCAGCAACGGTCAGAAAGAATCCTGTCCGGTGGGGTTCGTGGAGGCGAACGACGACGGAACGGCTTCCTTTGTCGATACGGTATCGACGATCAACAACCGTGTGATGCAGTATGAGGTGAAGGCCGTTGATAAGTTTTTAAATTACGCAGCGGTCACATCAGCGGGCTCCGTCAAGATTGAGACCGACGGACTTCTTGCCAAAGACGGCTGGACGGTGAAAACAAACATGGTTTCCGAAGCTGACGTGGAGATCGAGCATTCGGATGACGATCCGGACAGCGGCTATTATTCAGACCCGTCCAAGGCGGAGCATGAGAAGGTGAAGAGCATTGTGCGGATTATTGATAATAATATCTCCGGAGAAGATGCCGTTTATACCGGAAAGAAAGACGCGGATACCCCGCAGATCACCATTGATATGCACAAGTTGGAAGAAGTTACCGCACTGAAATATATGGGTTCGGATATTGCGAAGCTGACCGTGGAAGTCAGCGGGGACGGTCAGAGCTGGACAACAGTGAAAGAGACCGAAGTCGCTGCTTCGAATGACAGCGCAGCAGGCGGCAGTGTGGCAGAAAGCAGCACGGATGCATATACGACCATCTGGTTTGACGCTGTGGAGGAATCCGAGAGAACGTCCTGGATCGGAACCTACGACGCCAGATATATCCGGCTGACCATGCCGGAGACGGAAAACGTCACCATCAATGAGATTGGAATCTGCGGTCCGAGCGGAGATAATCTGGAATTTATGACCACAGGGGACGGCAAGCCGGCGGTCGGCGTGCTGGCAGAGGATTATACTTACGGAGACGGTGAAAAAGATGTGATACCGGAAGGTTCCCTCGTATTTACCGGAACGTACAAGGGTAATCCGGCCTATAACGTTGTGATGCTCTACGACGAAGAAGGAAATATCATCGGTGCCAGTGACGGAGACGAGGAAGCTGGCACAGAACCGTCCGTGGAGGCGGAGCAAGTGATCTTTGCCGATGTGCCGGAGCATGGCAATCTGGGAGAGGTCTCCAACGGAACCTGGGTCTACTATGTGGAGCCTGGAAAATGGAAGGAAGAAGATGTGAAGGGACTCACCGTGCGGGGCGAGCTGTACCGCGTGGATAACGCTCTGACCCTGGAAGGCGAGCGGGTGGTCAGCGATACGCTGCCGCTTACTGTGCCGCAGGATCTTCCATCCATTACATTTACGGAAGAGAGGTAAATATGAGAAAGAAAATACAAAATCTGTTTGGTATATTTATCCTTCTTTTTGCTTTTTCTGCCTTTACAGTAAATGTACAGGCAGACACGTCGGCTGATCTGACGGTGAACGGCAATGAGGTGACTGTGGCGCTGCATCTTCTGGAAGGGAAGACAGAGACTATCACATCTCTTCGGCTGAAACTGTACGTTTCCGTAAAGAGCGGGGAGATGAAAGAACCGTCGTTTCGGTTTGCGGAAGGGCTGACCAGTGAAGTACAGGACGCTGCCGTCAGCCAGGGCGAAGAAGGAAACTACGTGGTGGATCTGATTTTGTCCGGCAAACAGAAGCAGGATATTTTCCAGGGAAGCGAAGACGCCGTCATCGGAACCCTCGTTCTGACGCCGGAAGACGGAAAGGATTTCACTGCCGAGGCAGGCATTGCCGGTGAGGATTCCGCGGAGACAGGAAATGAACAGCAAGACGGAGATGTCCAGCCGGTCGTGCAGTACGTGGACAGCAGCGGCATTTCCATGGAAACGCTGTTCCTGAATAATGCGGCGCCGGTTTCTGTGGAATATGTGCAGCAAAAACCGGCTCAGCCGGATAAAGGAGAAGAGCCGTCAACAACGCCGGATCAGGGACAGGATACGGGAGCAGCAGCCGTGACAAAGGTGACAGGCGTTTCTGCTGTTTATAAAAATATGTCAAAAACGATTGTTTCCTGGAAAGCTGCAGCTGGCGTAGACGGATATGAGATCTGGCGAAGCAAGAAGAAAAACGGAAACTACACGCTCAAAGAGCGGGTGAGCGCCCGCAGGAACAGCAAAAAAGTGAAGCATAAAGATGGCAAAATCTACTACTATAAGGTCCGTGCTTTTGTGACGGACGCGGCGGGCAGCAAAATATACGGAGAATTCTCAGATCCTGCTCCTGCCGTGCCGGCAAGACCGAAGGTAAAAGCAGACGTGAATTATGACCGGGGCAGAGTGCTTCTTACATGGAAGAAGTCCGTCCGGGCGGATGGATACAAGATCTACCAATATAATTTCAGAACAAGAAAGTATAAGGCTGTCGCGAAGGTGAAAAAACAGACATTCTGGTCGAGAAGGATCAAAGCCGGTTCGTCGTATATGTTCCGTGTCCGTGCTTTTGAGAAGAAGAAAAACGGAAAGAAAATTTACGGTGCGTTCAGTGCGCCACAGACCGTAAGAATAAAGTAAGAAAAAAATCATGGTTTGCCGTTGACTTTTCTTGGTGTATTATGATAATCTAGTGATGGTTAGGACATACTAACCAGTGTGAAAGAATCATGGTTACTCCTTCTGCCTCACAGGAGCACACGGGGCAGAAGGGATCCGTGGGAAAGGATTTAGGTAAAATTATGGCATATTTAGAGATTGAAAAAGTAATCGGAAGAGAAATCATTGATTCCAGAGGCAATCCTACTGTGGAAGCAGAGGTCTGGCTGACTGACGGAACCATTGGAAGCGGAGCGGCGCCAAGTGGTGCGTCCACCGGTGAGTTCGAGGCACTGGAGCTTCGGGATGGAGATAAAGGACGTTTTGGAGGCAAAGGTGTATCCAAGGCGGTGGAAAATATTAACACAACGATCGCACAGGTGCTGAAAGGCATGGACGCCTCTGACATTTATGCGGTGGACAGCGCGATGATCAAAGCTGACGGCACGAAGGATAAGTCCAGTCTTGGAGCCAACGCGATTCTTGCCGTATCCATCGCTGCTGCACGCGCAGCAGCAAAGGCATTACATATTCCGCTGTACCGGTTCTTAGGCGGCGTCAACGCCAACCGTCTGCCGGTGCCGATGATGAACATTTTAAATGGCGGCGCTCATGCGGCTAACACTGTGGACGTACAGGAGTTCATGATCATGCCTGTGGGCGCTCCGACATTCGGCGAAGGTCTTCGCTGGTGTACGGAAGTGTTCCACGCGCTGGCTGCCATCTTAAAGAGCAAAGGGCTCGCCACATCTGTCGGTGACGAGGGCGGATTTGCGCCGGACCTGGGCAGCGACGAGGAGGCTATTGAGATCATCCTTGAAGCGGTAAGACAGGCGGGTTACAAGCCGGGAGAAGACTTCGTTCTTGCCATGGACGCCGCTTCCAGCGAGTGGAAAGGAAGCGCGAAAGGAGAATACATTCTTCCAAAGAGCGGCAAGAAGTTCACTTCTGCGGAGCTGATTGATCACTGGAAGGCTCTTGTGGAAAAATATCCGATCTATTCCATCGAGGATGGTCTTGATGAGGAAGACTGGGAAGGATGGCAGCAGCTGACAAAAGAGCTGGGAGGAAAGGTTCAGCTGGTGGGAGACGACCTGTTTGTGACAAATACTGAGCGTCTTTCCAAAGGTATTGAGATGGGCTGCGGCAATTCCATCCTGATCAAGTTAAATCAGATCGGTTCTGTATCCGAGACACTGGAAGCGATCAAGATGGCCCATAATGCCGGATATACAGCGGTAACCTCTCACCGTTCCGGCGAGACGGAGGACACGACCATCGCAGACCTGGCGGTGGCACTCAATACCTGTCAGATCAAGACCGGCGCGCCGAGCCGCAGCGAGAGAGTGGCAAAATACAATCAGCTCCTGAGGATTGAAGAGGAACTGGGAGCGTCAGCGGTTTACCCGGGAAAAGCGGCGTTTCATATTCACCGCTAGTTCTGAAATGCAAGTTTTGAATTTTTTAAAAATTTCTCTTGCTTTTTAAAGCCGTTTCTGATAGTATAGACTCGTTGTAAGTCTGTTTGTGTGCTGTTTTTCAGGCAAATAGCATACGGGACTTAAGTATATACGCAAGGAGGTGCTATCATGGCAAGATGCGCTATTTGTGACAAAGGTGCTCATTTCGGTATCAAAGTGAGTCATTCTCATAGAAGATCTAACAAGATGTGGAAATCCAACATCAAGTCTGTAAAAGTGAAGGTAAACGGAGCTGCAAAGAAGATGTACGTTTGTACTTCCTGCTTAAGATCCGGCAAAGTAGAACGCGCGTAGTTTCTCCTTTACCGTATATGATGAATGCTTGACATATTGCATATAGCAAGTATACAGATGTGAGATTATGAGGGAATCGAACAGATTCCCTCTTTTTTCATGCCATTTCATGTGTGTTTTATGTGTTGTGAATTTTCAGCAGAAATGATCATGAAACAGAAGATATCCGATGACGGCGCCGGATAGCAGCAGAATGAATTTTATGGCGAAGCCGGAGAGAAAACAGCTCAAGAATAAACCCAGGGAGAAACACATAAGACCAAAACCGCAAACCTTTTTCATAGAATCTCCCTCAAATTGTTTTCTTCATTTTATGATATGCAAAAAAGGGGAAGCTGTGAGGATTTTTATAATAACAGAATGTATTTTAGAGTTTCTTTTTTTCATAAAAAAGGGTATACTATATCCAAAGATGCGCCCGGTGTACTGATGTATGTTGCCAGAAGAGGCGCGCATGAAAGAATCGGTGAGTAAAACGCGCGGATTTTTGGATTAATTATTATGGAGGTATTTTATATGAAAGGTCAGATGCAGACGGAATTAGGTCAGGTTGTAATAGATGAAGAAGTAATTGCAAAATATGCCGGCATGAACGCGCTGGAATGTTTTGGCATCGTAGGTATGGCCTCCGTCAACATGACGGACGGTCTCGTAAGACTTTTGAAGAGAGATAACCTCACAAAAGGGGTAAAGGTGAGACTGCAGGATAATAAGATTTATATTGATTTCCATATTATTGTGGTCTACGGCGTTTCCATCGCCACTGTGACGGAGAACCTCATTCAGAGTGTCAAGTACAGAGTGGAGAAGTTCACGGATATGACCGTGGAGAAGATTAATATATTTGTGGAGGGTGTCCGCATTGTCGACTGATCGCCGGCGGACGGTTCACATATACAGATTATTTGATGTGTATTAAGGAGGAAATGTTGTGGATATGCACACCATAGATGCAAAAGCTTTTCAGAAACTATTTTTAGCCGGTGCAAACCGCATTAATGAACAGAAAGAATATATCAATGAGTTAAATGTCTTCCCGGTTCCGGACGGTGACACGGGAACAAATATGTCCCTGACGATTCTGTCGGCGGCAAAAGAAGTGGAGAAGATTTCCAATCCTACGATCGCCAGTCTCTGCAAGGCCATCAGCGGAGGATCTCTGAGGGGCGCAAGAGGTAACTCGGGAGTCATCCTCTCTCAGCTTTTCCGCGGCTTTACCAAGTCTGTTTCCAAGGCGGACGGTCTTGGCAAAAAAGAGATCGCCGCAGGATTTAACCGTGCGGTGGAAACTGCTTATAAGGCGGTTATGAAACCGAAGGAAGGAACTATTTTAACCGTTGCCAGAGGAATGGCTGAAAGGGCAGCCGAATTAGCGGAAACCGATCTGGAACTGATTCCGTATTGCGAAGAAATCGTTTCTTTTGGATATGAGGTGTTGTCGAAGACTCCGGAGATGCTTCCGGTATTAAAAGAAGCCGGCGTGGTGGATTCCGGCGGACAGGGTCTCATGGAAGTGCTTCAGGGAGTGCTTGACGCTCTGACGGGAAAGGTAACGGAGATCGTGATTCCGGAAGGACCGGCAGTTTCCGTGCCGGTAACTCCTGCAAAGAGCGGAGATTATGTGCCGCCGGCAGACATTAAGTTCGGATACTGCACAGAGTTTATCATCATGCTCAACAAGCCGTTGTCATCAGAAGAAGAAAAGGAACTGAAAGAATATTTCCTTGGCATGGGTGATTCTCTGGTTCTGGTGGCAGATGAGGATATCTGTAAAGTACATGTTCACACCAATCACCCGGGTCAGGCATTTGAGAAAGCGCTTACTTACGGTCCTCTTTCTAATATGAAGGTGGATAACATGCGTCTGGAGCATGAGGAGAAACTCATCAAGGATGCGGAGAAAGTTGCCGCCCGCCAGCGGGAGGAAGAGGCTCTTGCCGAGGAGGAAGCAAAGAAAGAGCCGCCGAAAAAGATTGGTTTTATCGCTGTTTCCATCGGTGACGGCCTCAGTGAGATCTTCAAGGATTTGGGCGTCGATTACCTTATAGAGGGAGGACAGACCATGAATCCTAGCACGGAGGATATGCTGGAAGCCATCGATCACGTCAATGCGGAGAATATTTTCATTCTTCCTAATAATAAAAATATCGTGCTGGCAGCGGAGCAGGCAGCGAAGCTGACGGCAGAGAAGAACATCATCGTACTGCCGACTAAGACGATTCCGCAGGGGATTGCTGCTATGGTCGGTTATATGCCGGAAGTTGATGTGGAAGAGAATAAGGACGGTATGACAGAGTGCTACCAGAACATCATGAGCGGACAGGTGACCTATGCGGTGCGGGATACGACTATCAACGGAAAGACCATCCGCAACGGAGATATCATGGGAATTGATGACGAAGGAATCCGTGCAGTGGGCACTGACGTGGCGCAGACTACGCTGGATCTGTTGTCTCAGATGGTGGACGCGGATTCTGAGCTGATTTCCTTATATTATGGAGAGAATGTCACTGGCGAGCAGGCGGAAGAGCTTGCAGCGAAGGTGGAAGAAATGTTCCCGGATGTGGAAATTGAGACAAACTTTGGCGGACAGCCAATTTATTATTACATGGTATCGGTGGAATAAGATACAACGAATATCACGGAAGGGAAAGCTGACACGGGATGCCGGCTTTCCCTTTTTTTGGCAGACAGCATTCGGTATTATTTGACAAAAGAAAATGAGGAGAAGATCATGGGAGTTTCTGTGAGAAACATTAAAGGAATCGGTGAGAAGACAGAAAAACTTTTGAAACGGCTGCACATTGAGACGGTCGAGGATCTGGTGCATCATTATCCGAGATGCTATATGGCATACCCGGAACCCATTTTTGTCAATGAGGTAAAAACCGGGGTGCGGTGTTCCATTTTCGCTGAAATTGCTTCGCCGGTACATTTGAAAGCGGCCGGACGGCTGAAATTATGCACCTGTCTGGTTGCCGATGAGAGCGGACAGATATTTTTGCGATGGTTTAATATGCCGTATCTTCGCAACACATTAAAGCAGGGGCAAAAGTATGTGTTTACCGGGACACCGGTCTATAAGAACGGCCGGGTGATGCTGGAACAGCCGGAATATTGCACGGAAGCAAAATACAGAGAGATGATGGAGACCTTTCAGCCGGTCTACCCTCTGACAGCCGGTCTGTCCAATAAAACTTTGCGCAAGGCGCAGGCTGCGGCCTTTGAAATGTACCGGGCGGAGGAGTTTCTTCCGGAAAATGTACAGAAGTATTATTCGTTGCTGGATGAGGACCGGGCGCTTAGAGAGATACATTTTCCGACGGGGTCCGAAACGCTGATCGAGGCGAGACGCCGGATTATCTTTGATGAATTTTTCCGCTTTTTCAGCGCTCTGGAATTGCTGCAGGAAAAAGAACATAAGACGCTGAATCATTACGTTATCACCATGGGGGACGAGGTGAAGGAGTTCATCGCATCGCTCCCCTATGCGCTGACAGGCGCGCAGAAGGAGACGCTTGAGGATATCCGCAGAGACATGGCGGGAACCAGCGCCATGAACCGGCTGATCCAGGGAGACGTTGGTTCCGGTAAGACCATCGTGGCAATGACGGCTCTCTACGCCGTAGTGAAAAATGGGTACCAGGGCGCGCTCATGGCGCCCACAGAGGTACTGGCGTTACAGCATTATGAATCCTTCCGGAAGATGCTGGAGCCCCGCGGCGTGCGCGTCGGTCTTCTGATTGGTTCTCAGAAGGCGGCGGAGAAAAGAAAGAGCAAACAGCTCTGCGAGAGCGGAGAGGTGGATATTGTCATCGGAACTCATGCCATCATTCAGGAAGATGTGTTGTTTAAGAATCTGGCGTTGACAGTGACTGACGAGCAGCACCGTTTCGGTGTGAAGCAGAGGGATGCGCTCATGCACAAGGGGATGGAGCCTCATGTGCTGGTCATGAGCGCCACGCCGATTCCAAGAACCCTCGCCATGATCCTGTATCGGGATCTGGATATCAGCGTCATGAACGAGCTGCCGGCGTCGAGACTGCCCATCAAAAACTGTGTGGTGAAGCAGAACGCCCGTCCGGCGGCCTGGAACTTCATCCAGAAGCAGGTGGCTCTCGGGCGTCAGGCCTATGTCATCTGCCCGATGATCGAGGAGAGCGAGACTCTCGATGTGGAAAATGTCACTTCCTACGCGGGTATGCTGGCGCAGGCGCTGCCTCCGTCCATCCGTGTGAAGGCGCTCAACGGCAAAATGAGCCCGGCTGAGAAAAACGAGATCATGGAACAGTTTTCTGAGGGAAATATACAGGTTCTTGTCTCCACCACCGTGGTGGAGGTCGGTATCGACGTGCCGAACGCGACGGTGATGATCATTGAAAATGCGGAGCGGTTCGGTCTTGCCCAGCTTCATCAGCTCCGGGGGCGTGTCGGCCGCGGCAAAGAACAGTCCTACTGTATTTTTATCTCCGGCTCAGAACAGCAGGAGGCGCTGGAACGCCTGTCGGTGGTTGGAAAGTCCAACGACGGTTTCCTCATCGCCAACGAAGACCTGAAGCTCCGGGGACCGGGCGAGTTCTTCGGCACCCGCCAGAGCGGCACCATGAACTTTGCGCTGGGAGACATTTACGAAAACGCGGATATTTTAAAAACTGCGGCGGAAGCCGTCGACTTTTTGAAAAAGTCAGGGTATAATTTTAGAAAAATACATCAGTATTCTCTGGAAGAGGATTTGAATTACGCGAGAAATCTGTGAGTGGTCCATTGGGAAAACTGCCCGGACACAGAGAGATTCTAAAAAGAGAAAACAGGGAGACACAGTTATGAAGAGAAATGCACTTTTGGATTATAACAGGCTGCCGATGGAAAAAGCCTTTAATGTAAGAGAGCTGGGCGGATATGCCGCCAGAAAGGGCTCGGTGACAAAATATCATCAGTTTCTGAGAACAGATAATCTTACCAATATCACCGAGGAGGATAAGAATTTCCTTCTGGGATATGGAGTCCGGGCGGTCATCGATCTGCGCGGCAGAGAGGAGACGCTCATTTATCCGAATCCTTTCCGGGAGCATCCGGATGTGACCTATATCAATCTGCCGTTCATCACGGACACGGTACTTGACATGCGTGCGGTGAAAGAGGAAGGCTTTAAGCCGGAACAGTTCTATATTAATCTGGTGGAATACAAGGATATGGCGGCGCAGATTTTCCGGTTCATTCTTGCCCATGAGGACGGCTGTGTGCTGTTTCATTGTCAGGCGGGAAAAGACCGTACAGGAATTCTCGCTATGCTGCTTCTGGGAATTGCCGGAGTATCCAGGGAGGATATCATTGCAAATTACCAGGTCTCCCATACATATTTAAGAGACCATGTGGAACTTCGGATCCATGACGGCCTGGAAGAACTGGAATATTCCAGACCTCAGTGGATTGCCGCCGCCTACGATCATGTAATGACTGAATATGGAAGCTTCAGAAATTATCTGTTATCCGCGGGCCTCAAGAAAAAAGAGATCCGCAAGATTCGCAGGAAGCTGGTGCTTTAGTATACATTTATTGCAAATCATCCGACAGAGAGGAAAGTATAGTGCGGCGCCTTTAGAAAATACGGTGGATTGGCGGCTGTTTTTCTTGACAAAAGTGAAGGATATTATAAAATAAAGGTAATGCTTAAACAATTGGCACAATTATGAAAAAACAGATGGGAAGAAGAAAACGATGAGAGTAATAGCCGGCACGGCAAGACATTTGAAGTTAAAGACTATAGAAGGAATAAATACCAGACCGACAACCGACCGCATTAAAGAGACCCTTTTTAATATGCTTTCCTACGATGTGGAAGGCAGCCGCTTTCTGGATTTGTTCAGCGGAAGCGGAGCCATTGGCATTGAGGCGTTGAGCCGGGGGGCAAGGGCGGCTGTTTTTGTGGAGAATAACCGGAAGGCTGCCCGGTGTATCCGGGAGAATCTGGAACACACCCATCTGGCAGAACGTGCTGTGCTGATGGAAGAAAATGTCATGTATGCGCTGAAGCGTCTCGACAAAAAGGGAGAAGCGTTTTCGTTCATTTTTATGGACCCGCCTTATGGGAAGCTTCTGGAAAAAGAGGTTTTGCTTTTTCTTGAGAAGTCATCTTTGTGTGATTCGGAGACAAGGATCATAGTGGAAGCGGATTTGGAAACAGATTTTTCTTACCTGGAAGAGACGGATTTTCATATTATAAAGCAGAAAAAATATAAGACAAATCAGCACATTTTTATCGGAAAATAATTTCCGTGCATTTTATTACAGGAAGAGAAAGGTAAGAAAAATTATGGCAACAGCAGTTTATCCGGGAAGTTTTGACCCTATCACCTATGGACATCTGGATATTATCCGCAGAGCGTCGGAAGTATTTGATAAGGTGGTCGTTGGAGTGCTGAAGAATCAGACGAAGACGCCTCTGTTTGATTTTGAGGAAAGGGTAGATATGATTCGGGAGGTGGTAAAGGATTATCCCAATGTGGAGGTGGTATCCTTCCAGGGGCTTTTGATTGAATTTACCAAAAAAATGCATGCGGACGTGATCGTCCGCGGAATCCGCGCCGTCTCCGATTTTGAATATGAACTGATGATGGCGCAGACCAACAAACAGCTGCATCCCGACGTGGAGACGATGTTTTTTGCAACCAGCGCAAAATATTCTTTCCTTAGCTCCAGTACAGTGAGAGAGCTGGCGATGTTTGATGGCGATATTTCTCCGTTCGTACCGAATTATGTGAGGGAAAAGGTTTACGAGAAGATCGGCGAGCACAGGAGTACGGAAGTCGGCGATAAATAAGAGACACATTTGGATCGACAGAATCATAAAATATATAGAAGGAAACCGGATTATGTGGTCCGGCAGCCGGGACAGACAGATGACCTGGAATGTACCGGGAAAGGGATTCAGGAGGAGAGCATATGAATATAGATCAGTTGATTGATGAAATTGAAGTATATATTGATAACTGCAAAACCACTGGCGTTTTAAGCGGAGGCAGTATGATAAAGGTAAACAGAGAAGAACTTCTTGCCATGCTGGATGAACTGCGGACACAGCTTCCGAGAGAGCTGGCGGAGAGCCGCCAGATCATACAGACACGAGAATCGATCATTGCCGATGCGAGAGCTAAAGCAGAAAGGATCGTGCAGGATGCTGCCAAGGAAGCCGGAGTCATGATCGATGACAACGAGATTGTCGCCCTCGCCAACATGCGGGCGGAGGAACTCGTCAGCAACGCCGAGACGGAAGCCGGTGATATCATCAGTCATGCCAGGGAAACATCCCGGACTCTGCAGACCGGCGCTCTCCAGTATACACAGAATATGTTAAGCGGCCTTGAATACATGTATAACAGCATCATTGAGCAGGAAAAGCAGTATTTTGACTCGGTACTGGCCAAGCTGAAAGAAGAACATAAACAGATTCTGGAGGATAAACATGAAATAGACCTCCAGCTGGGAAGCGGTGCCAGAAGCGCACGGAGTAAGGAAGACTTCGAGGCGAAAGATGACGGCGGAGCCCAGGCTTAAAGCCGGTGCAGCGCCGCAGACCTCCATGCTTGGAAGGATGAGTTCAGAAAAATGACAGCATTTGTTCCGACAAGAGGATGAGTTCAGAAAAATGACAGCATTTGTTCCGACAAGAGGATGAGCTCAGAAAAATGACAGCATATGTTCCGTCAAGAGGAAGAGTCCGGCGGACAGCAGAGCACATTTCACTTTGATCAGGAGATAACGGCTCATGGAGAAGGGACAGCTGATGGTGGCGCTGTGAACCTGCGCCATAGTACATAGCCCTCCCAATGAGACAACGGCGGCCATGACGGCGCCCCGGACTATCCCGGACAGGGCCGACATTCGTGACAGCCAGCCAATGCCGGTGGTGATTTCCAGATTGGAAAGCGTTATCTCCGTGACGGTATGCCGGAGCATCGGTTCATGGAGAGTGATGCCGAACAGAATGGAAAAAAGCATCATATAGATGCCGATGGTAAATATGATTTCCAGAGAAGACAGCCACACATCCCTAATCGTGGATGGGGAGGCTGTCTTTCCATTTTTATCCGGTACATGGCGGGGTGCCTGTTGGGCGGGATGGTGTTGGTTTGCGTGGGGCGCTCGTTCACCGGGGTAATATTTGCTTGTGTGGTGGCCTGCCCGGCTGACCAGCAGGCTTCCAAAGCACAAGAGAAGCGGCAGATAAAGACTCAGCACAAACAGATACCAGTCCGCGTCGGTATATCCAGTGAGCGGCCGGACATATCCGATGAGAAACATGGGACTTACAAAAGAGCAGAGAGGCAGAAGCCCATCTGCGGCCCGCTTGGAAAGGATGCCTTTTTCATAAAAGTACCGTACAAAAATCGCGCCTACGGGAAAACCGGAGGATAAACCCAGAAGAAGAACTGTGAGACAGACGGCTGCATGACTGTGACCTGGCAGCGCCCGGCAGGCGGCACGGTAAAAGAGCTGCGGTACATCATAATATATCCACAGTTTGGACAGGATAATAAACGGCAGCAAAACCGGCAGGACGGAAAATGCCCAGGAAGACAGGCCGGATTTCGCATAATCAAGGACAAGAGAAGAATGGGTCAGAAGAAAAAAGAAAGATATGATACATGCAATCTGGCAGATTTTAAGAAGAAAAGATGTTTTCATGGCGTCTTCCTGTGGCAGCTTTGTGTATGTATATGCAGCCGGAGCAGGGAATATGAGAAGATTACCTTGACGGGAACACTTTAATGCGGTAAACTGATACCGGTATATAAAGTTTTGATGATTTTATACCTGATTACATCAATAGATGAAATTAATAAACTTTCCTGTTTATATTTATAAAAGGAATAAAAAAGAAAAGGAGAAACCTATGAGCAGAGAGATTCCATACAAGATTTATCTGGAAGAAAACGAGATGCCGAAACAGTGGTATAATGTCCGTGCGGACATGAAAAAGAAACCGGCTCCCCTGTTAAATCCAGCGACCGGCAAACCGATGACGGCTGAAGAGCTGGAACCTGTATTCTGTGAAGAGCTGGTACAGCAGGAATTGGATGATACCACACCATATATCGACATTCCGCAGGAGATTCAGGATTTTTATAAAATGTATCGTCCGGCTCCGCTTGTTCGGGCATACTGTCTGGAAAAGAAACTGGATACACCGGCTAAGATTTATTATAAATTTGAAGGAAACAATACAAGCGGAAGCCACAAGCTCAACTCTGCCATTGCCCAGGCATACTATGCAAAGAAACAGGGCTTAAAAGGCGTGACCACAGAGACAGGCGCCGGCCAGTGGGGTACAGCCCTTTCCATGGCGTGCGCCTACCTGGATCTGGACTGCAAGGTCTACATGGTAAAGGTATCCTATGAGCAGAAGCCGTTCCGAAGAGAAGTGATGCGCACCTACGGCGCCAGCGTTACCCCGTCTCCGTCTACCACAACAGAAGTCGGAAAGAAGATACTGGAAGCACATCCGGGAACAACAGGAAGCCTTGGCTGCGCCATTTCCGAAGCCGTTGAGGTGGCAACTACTAACGAAGGGTATCGTTATGTACTGGGTAGTGTGTTAAACCAGGTACTGCTGCATCAGTCCATTATCGGTCTGGAAACCAAAACTGCCATGGACAAATACGGCATTAAGCCGGATATGATTATCGGCTGCGCCGGCGGCGGTTCCAATCTGGGAGGTTTGATTTCTCCATTCATGGGCGAGCAGCTCCGCGGAGAAGCTGACTATCAGTTCATTGCCGTAGAACCGGCATCCTGCCCTAGCTTCACACGAGGCAGGTACATGTATGACTTCTGTGATACTGGTATGATCTGTCCTTTGGCAAAAATGTACACATTGGGAAGCGGTTTCATCCCGTCCGCCAACCATGCCGGAGGTCTCCGTTTCCACGGCATGAGTTCCACCCTGTCCGAGCTTTACGACCAGGGTCTTATGGAAGCCCGCGCCGTAGAACAGACGGAAGTTTTTGCGGCGGCTGAACAGTTTGCCCGTATCGAAGGAATCCTCCCGGCGCCGGAGAGCAGTCACGCCATCAAGGTAGCCATTGATGAGGCGCTGAAGTGTAAGGAAACTGGCGAAGAGAAAACCATTCTCTTTGGCCTGACCGGAACCGGATATTTCGATATGGTGGCCTACCAGAGATTCAACGATGGCGAGATGAGTGACTACATTCCGACAGACGAAGAACTGGCGGCAGGATTCGCGGGTATCCCGAAGATTCCGGGAATTCAGTAGAAATATTTTCGGGAATATCGGAAATATTAATTAACGTTTATTCTTTGAAAAATAAATAAGCCTTTTTTGGAAACTCAATCTCCGGGTTTGTGACAAAGCTGTGACAAATCCGGAGAAATTTTATAATAGGATTTTTTTCAGGAGGGAGGCAATCATGTTTGATTTAATGGAAATAATATTTCCTGTGATGTTCATACTGATTATTGCGATGATTATATTTACTTTTGCAAAAGGGATTCAGACCTGGCATGACAATAATAACTCTCCGCGTTTAACCGTACCGGCAAAGATTGTCGCAAAACGCCAGAATACCACGCATCACAATCACCCGAATGCAGGCGATGTATCAGGTGCGCATGGATATCATACAACGGTTCATACTACATACTATGTTACTTTTCAGGTGGAAAGTGGCGACAGGATAGAGATGTCTGTGCCTGGTTCAGAGTATGGAATGTTTGCTGAAGGAGACGAGGGCGAACTGTCATTCCAGGGTACCAGATATCTGTCATTTTACAAGAAAGTTTGAGGAAAGCATAAAGTGATAAAAAGGTTCGATAAAATTGAGGGCAGATACATAGAAAAAATATATGGACAGGACAGATTTGGATATTCCCAATCTGATAATGAGGATTTATATGATTTGATCGTGTGGGCAGAGCAGGGAGGATACCGGGGCTCTGAATTGTTGTTCTATGATTTTCATACCGGAAATGTATATAAACCTTTTGATAAGAAAAGAAATACTGTCTATGGTGCGCCTGTATATGTGGAGAAATTTCTATATTTTTTACAGGGTGATTACGACAGTAAAAAAGTGACTTTGTACAGGTATATGCCAGAGAAAATTCTGGAAAAGGTTGTCCAGTTAAATATGGAAGACGTAAATTTATATAATTTAATAATTATTGGAAATCCTCTGTACATTATCAGTCAGGAAGCAGAGGATGGTTTTCGGTGTTACTATCCGGATAAAATTTCATTCCCGCTAAAAGAACAGCAGTCCGTTATTTTAATAGAGGACGGAAAAGTTTATATAGAAGAATGGGTAGAAGAAGGATGGGATGTTGCAGCTGGTCGTGCAACGGATCAGTATAAATATTACAATCGAATTATCATAAAAAATTTTGCAGGCAATACGATTTCGGAAGAACTTGGATGCTTAAATCAGTCGGCTGATGGAGATTGGTGGATTTCATAATTTATAACCTATGGAAAATATATATGAGAACATACAGGAGGGATAATGCTATGATACATGATTTGATGTATATAGAACTTAAAACAGGTTATTCCGATGATGGACCGGCATGGATCGGATATGTAAAAACTTCAAAAAGCAAAAAAACCATTTATTTTAATGATCACGCCTTTCAAAGATCAATCGGAAGCTGTTCCAATTATGTAGATATTGAAAACGGAGATGAATACTGGATCTCTGGTTTGAAAAAAACAGAGAGTAACCGTCATTGGGACGGACATGGCAAAATTGCCATAGACCGCCGGGCTGTCAGTGAATATCTTGCATTCATAGGCGAAAAAGAATTGCCAGCGAATGTATTTGAGATAGTGGATATAGAAGACAGATTTCCGATAGAGCGGGTGAAACAGTTATTAAATGAGAAAAAATGATATGCTCTATGTATTTTAAAAATGATTTGATTATTTTACATGATGAAGCGATGAATAAATTCTTTTAGTATTTTATCTATTAAAAAACAATATTAATATTGAAGAATTGGCAGCGGCATGGTAGAATATAGCCACGGGGAAACCACAGAGCCGGGCGGCTTACCCTCTTTTTTCGGAGGGGCGTACCCTCCAGACGAAAGAAAGGAGGGCGATGCCAATGTATGTTACATATGCTGATCTGATTCAGCTTCTAATATTCATTGTCTCCCTTGTTGGTCTTGTTTACGAGATTCTCAAGGATAAACGAAAATAGCCGCCAACTACTGGGAATAGCTGACGGCTGACGCTACAAAGCGTTAAATTTAGTTGCTATTGAGGGTAGGCCGCTTCTGTGGCTTCCCTTTTTCTATCCTCAATATAGCATAGAAGCGAGAAAAGTGCAAGAAATATGTTGAGATTTTGAATCGATATTAAGGAGAAGAGTTGTTTATCAATTTGATCAATAATTTGTGTCCACATTCAACGGCAATAATGTTAGATACCTACACCCATCTGACAGAGGAGCAAAAGAAAAAGCGGGAGGCAGCGATCCAAAATATAAGAATATCCTGAGAGTCTGTGACAATCATGTGACAAATTCCTGAACAAAGACGCTATAAGACGGCACAAGACGAATCCTATATAAATAGGAAGAGCTTGATTTTATGCCAGGATAGCACAAGACGGCACAAGATAAAAACATTTGAATCAAGAAAAATTACTTGACAAAGAAAAACCACCTGTGTATAATACCAAGAGTATGAGTACGAAAGGTTGCTGATATTATGACTATTAATATATCGGAAATCTTGGCCAATCCATCTGTGGTCCGAGAGTTTACAGTGGAGCCTTCCTTTGATACATTGAAGTTGAAGCGCGGCAGCTATCCGGTCAGCCGGAAAGCGCCTTTTGTTTTGACCGTATCCAAAGAGGAGGAGAAGCTTCACATCACCGGAGAGACGGAGATTCATATTCTGATTCCCTGTGACCGGTGTCTCGACGAAGTGGATACAGCCTTTCCTATTCGGATTGACTGCCGCTGGAATCCTGATGAGGAAACAGATGGCGCGGAAGACGTAGATGAAATTACTTTCATGGACGGATGTATACTGGATGTAGACAAGCTTATCTCTGATGAGATTGTGGTTGCACTCCCTACAAAGGTTCTGTGTAAAGAAGATTGCAAAGGATTGTGCAGTGTCTGTGGTACCAATCTGAATCACGGCACATGTGACTGTGACCGCCGTGTGGCGGATCCGCGTATGGCAGCAATTCAGGATATCTTTCGAAGCTTTAATCAAGAGTAAAAAGGGTATACGTTCATACGTCTGCAATGATATTGTACAAGAGGAGGTGTGACCATGTCAATTTGTCCAAAGAATAAATCTTCCAAAGGAAGAAGAGACCGCCGTAGAGCAAACTGGAAAATGTCTGCGCCTACATTGGTAAAATGCAGCAAATGTGGAGCATTAACAATGCCACACAGAGTATGTAAAGCATGCGGCAGCTATAACAAAAAAGAAATTATTTCTGCTAACTAATTTTGGAGAAGCAGCTTAAAACCAGGGCTTTTAAAAAAAGGCTCTGGTTTTTTTTGCCGGTGGGCAATGGATAATAACTCCCATATTGCCCCTTCCTGATTCCCTATGTTATAATTTTTCTGAAAAGAATATAATAAACATGAAGCACATAAAAGAGGAGGAACCCATGAAACCTTATGTTATAAGCTGCTGCTCCGCAGCCGATTTGTCAAAGGAGCATTTTGAGAGGAGAGATCTCAAGTATCTGTTTTTTCATTTTGAGCTGGGAGGAACGGAGTACCAGGATGATCTGGGGGCGTCGGTGCCGCCGGAAGAGCTTTACCGCAGAATGTTGGAAGGAGAAAGTACAAAAACGTCTCAGGTGAGCATCGGAGAATACACGGAACATTTTGAGACATTTTTAAAGGAAGGAAAGGATGTCCTTCACGTGACGCTGTCCAGCGGCATTTCCGGTACATTTAATTCTGCCCGCATTGCGGCGGAAGATTTGAAAGAAAAGTATCCGGAGCGGAAGATCTATGTGGTGGATTCTCTGGCGGCTTCCAGCGGATACGGATTGCTCATGGATGCGCTGGCAGACAGGAGAGACGAGGGCATGGATATTGACGCACTGTATCAGTGGTGTGAGGAGCATAAGCGCCAGCTTCATCACTGGTTCTTTTCCACGGATTTGACGTTTTTCATCCGGGGCGGACGTATTTCAAAGGCGTCGGGCTTTATCGGAACCATGCTTAACATCTGTCCGCTTCTCAATGTCAATCATCTGGGACAGCTGATTCCGCGGGAGAAGGTCCGCACCAAGAAGAAGGTCATAAAGCGGATTGTGGAGAAGATGGAAGAACACGCTGAGGGAGGTGTGGAGTACAGCGGCAAATGCTATATCTGTCATTCTCTCTGTGAGGAGGATGCCAGAGCGGTAGCTGATCTGGTGGAAACGCGTTTTCCGAAGATGGCCGGCAGCGTCGAGATTTATCCGATCGGCGCGACCATCGGAAGTCATACCGGGCCGGGAACGGTGGCGCTGTTTTTCTGGGGTGACGAGAGAGTGGATTGAGGATGCCATAGGCCTTTGCGTGGGCGGCCGGAGACGGATGACGTCCGCCTGCGGCAAAGACAGAACGGTGAGAGCTCAACATTTACAAAGAATGGAAAGTATGCTATGATGGCTTGAGGTTTCCGAAAGGAAAAATGGTTTTGAGAAAGGAGTTCGTATGAGTTTCAGTACAGTAGTTGCGCTGGACGCCATGGGCGGAGATAATGCGCCGGGAGAGATTGTAAAGGGTGCGGTTAACGCAATCAATGAAAGAAAAGATATTCAGGTTCAGTTATATGGAGATAAAGACAGAATCGAGGAGGAGCTCGGGAAATATACCTACGACTCCGATCAGATAAAGATTGTTCATACCACGGAGGAGATCAGCTGTGATGAATCTCCGGCAGCGGCTATCAAGAAGAAGAAAGATTCCTCTCTGGTGGCTGCCCTCAAGGCGGTAAAGAACGGCGAGTGTGACGCAGTGGTATCCGCCGGAAGCTCAGGAGCTATTCTCGTGGGCGGACAGGTCATCGTCGGCAAATGTAAAGGCGTGAAACGTGCGCCGTTGGCGCCGATCGTGCCGACAGAGAAAGGGATTTCCCTGCTCATCGACTGCGGAGCAAATGTGGATGCCCGTCCGGAGCATCTGGTACAATTTGCCCAGATGGGTTCCGTCTATATGGAACATGTGGTGGGCGTTCCGAATCCGAAGGTTGCCATCGTAAACATCGGTGCGGAGGAAGCCAAGGGCAACGCGCTGGTGAAAGAGACTTACCCGCTTTTGAAAGAATGTCCGGGCATCAACTTTGTGGGCAGCATTGAGGCAAGGGATATCCCGAAGGGAGACGTGGACGTTATTGTCACGGAAGCTTTCGTGGGAAATGTAATCCTGAAGCTGGAGGAAGGTCTGGCAAAGACCATGATGTCTGTGGTGAAGAAGGGCATGATGTCCTCGCTGGCAGGAAAGATCGGCGGACTTCTTGCGAAGCCGTCCCTGAAAAGAACATTGAAGACTTTTGACGCTTCTGAGCATGGCGGCGCGCCGCTTCTCGGTCTTAAGGGGCTGGTGGTAAAAATCCACGGAAGTTCCACAGCCAAGGAGACAAAGACGGCGATCCTGCAGTGCGTTTCCTTTAAAGAAGCAAGAATAAATGAGAGAATTATGGAATATCTCGCCCCGGCCAAGGAAGAAGCCGGAGAGGGAGCGAGATAGGGAGGCATGAGATGAAGCCTGTAAAATTAGCGGAGCTGGAACAAAAAATCGGCTATACATTTGCAGATAAGAACAAACTGCTGCTGGCCGTGACCCACAGCTCCTATGCCAATGAGCATAAAGGACGAAAAAAGGAAAATAACGAGCGGCTGGAGTTTCTCGGAGACGCGGTTCTGGAAGTGACCGTCTCCGATTACCTGTTCCGGCAGTATCCTTCATACGCGGAAGGAAAGCTCACCAAGCTCCGTTCCAGTCTGGTCTGTGAGTACACCCTGGCCATTTGTGCCCGGGACGTCTCCCTGGGCAGCTATCTTCTTTTGAGCAAGGGAGAGGATCTGACCGGCGGAAGGGAGAGAGATTCCATTCTCTCCGACGCCTTTGAGGCGCTGATCGGCGCCATCTATCTGGACGGCGGCATCGAGGAGGCGGGACGGTTTATCCGCGATCATCTGCTGAAAGATGTGGAAGATAAATCACTGTTTTATGACGCCAAGACGATTCTGCAGGAGATGGTGCAGTCGAAAGGAAACGGACAGCTTCATTATAAGCTGGTGCGGGAGACCGGCCCTGACCATAACAAGGAGTTCACTGTGGAGACCCATATCGGCGATAAGGCTTATGCCGTTGGTGTGGGCAAGACAAAGAAGGGGGCGGAGCAGGTGGCAGCCTACCAGACAATCCTTCTTCTGAAAAAGCAGCAGAAACAGTAAAGTATGGCAGCAGGCAGGTGCATCGATGTATTTAAAAAGTATAGAAATCAATGGATTTAAGTCCTTTGCCAATAAGATCGTGTTTGAGTTTCCACATGGGATCACCGGTATCGTGGGACCAAACGGCAGCGGAAAAAGCAACATCGGCGACGCGGTGCGCTGGGTGCTGGGTGAACAGAGCGCCAAGCAGCTCCGCGGTTCCAAGATGGAGGATGTTATTTTTTCCGGTACCGAGAGCCGGCGGCCGCTGGGATTTGCCTATGTGGCCATTGTCTTTGACAATCGAGACAGAAAGATTGCCCTGGATTACGATGAGGTAAAGGTGGCGAGGCGGGTATACCGCTCCGGGGAGAGCGAGTACCTCATAAACGGCGCCGCCTGCCGGAGAAGAGATATCGTGGAGATTTTTTATGACACGGGTATCGGAAAGGAAGGCTATTCCATCATCGGACAGGGACAGGTGGAGAAAATTCTCAGCGGAAAGATTGAGGACAGCCGGGAGCTTTTTGACGAAGCTGCCGGTATTGCCAAGTATAAGAAGAATCGTTCCGTCACGGAAAAGTCCCTGGAGCAGGAACGGCAGAATCTGGAGAGAGTGACGGACGTTCTCCGGGAACTGGAAGAACGGGTCGGCCCTCTGGAGGAACAGAGCCGCACGGCAAAGGAATATCTGAAATTAAGAGACAGAGAGAAGGAGCTGGATATCCATCTCTTTCTTTATGATTATGAACATACGCAGGAAGAATTAAAGGAGAACGGGAGCCGGCTGGAGATCGTGGAAAAGGATCTGGAAGAGACGAGACAGACCCACGATAAGATCAAGGAGAAAAATGCTTCTCTGCAGCAGGAATCCGAGAGTCTGCTGGCCCGCATTGACGAGACGGAGACAGACAGAGCAAAGCTTTCTTCCAGAAAGGAAGAGCTGGACAGCCAGAATATGCTTCTCGGTCACAAGGTGGAGTCCAACCAGCGGATGATTGCCCACTACGAAGAAATCATCGGTCAGAATCTCGAAGAAAAAGAGAGCAAGATCGCGAAAAGAAAAGAGCAGCAGGAGCAGCTGGCCGGGCAGCAGGAGAAAATCTCCGCGCTGGAAGAGGAAAAGGCCCGTCTGACGGAGGAAAAAGAGCAGCTCACCGGGCAGAAACAGCTGGCAGCCGAGAAGCTGTCCATTCAGAAGGACGCTATTTTTTCCATGATGGACGACCAGCTCGACACCAAGGAAAAGCTAAGCCGTTATGATACCATGGAGGAGCAGCTTCTGATTCGTAATGCGGAATATAACAGCCGGCTCATTGCCCTTCAGTCGGATCTGAAAGAATATAACGGAAAGACCGCCCGGCTGGAAACTTCTCTGGAGGAGACCCAGAAAGAATATGATGAGGCTCTGGCGGCGCTGGAAGCCCTGCAGGAAAAGGAACGGATGCTTTCCGGGGAGGAGCAGCGGCTGAATACGGCTCTTGAGCAGGAGAATCAGGATTTCCTGCGGGCCCGTTCCCGCTACGAGACGCTGGCAGGCTTTACAGAGCGCTATGAAGGATACAATCAGTCCATCAAGCACATCATGGAGCAGAAGAAAAATAATCCGGGCATCATTGGCGTGGTGGCCGACATCATGGAGCTTGACAAAAAATATGAGACCGCCATTGAGATTGCCCTGGGCGGAGCGCTCCAGAACGTGGTCACCGAGGACGATCAGGTGGCAAAGAAGATGATTGCCTTCCTTAAGCAGAACCGGTTCGGCCGGGCGACTTTTCTGCCCCTGACCAATATCCGAAGGCGGAATAACAGTATCCATCCGTCTATTCTTGAGGAAGAGGGAGTGATCGGCATCGCCAGTGATCTGGTGAAGGTGGACGGCCGCTTTGAGGCGCTGGTACAGTTTTTGCTGGGGCGTACCATCGTGGTCGATACCATAGAAAATGCATTGCTCTTATCCAGAAGAAATAATTACAGTCTCCGGGTTGTCACCATCGGCGGCGAGCTGCTGAATCCCGGCGGTTCCATCACCGGCGGTGCCTACCGCCATTCCGGCAATCTGCTGGGAAGAAGAAGAGAGATGGAGGAAAGCCGGGAGAAGATGACGCAGGCAAAAGCATCCTGCGGTGAGATCCGGGAGAAGCTTGCAGAGCTTCAGAAGGAGAAGACAGAAAATCAGAGCAGTCTGGAGGAAAGACAGGACAATGTTACCTCCCTGCAGCTTGCTCTTCACGATCTCGGCCACCAGATTCCGGATCTTCTGGAAAAAGAAAAAGAGCTGAAAGAGAGTATTGAGAGTCTCAAGGACGACCACAAATCTCTGCAGAATCAGCTCCTTGAGATCCGGGCACAGAAAGAGGTGCTGGCGGAAAGTCAGCTGAGCCACGAAAAGATACACGAGAAAAACAGCGACGCCATGGAGCGTCTGGAGAAAGAGATTGCTCTTCTGGAGGAAAAGATACGTACTCTGGAAACTGAGGAGAATCAGCGGATTCTGCAGATTTCCCAGGCAAAGCAGCAGGTGGAATTTTACCGGTCTGACTGCGAGCGTCTGGAGGAGGAGATCCGGGGTTGTGACAGCAGTGTAGAGAGTAATCGTGTTCAGAAGGAAGAACTGCTCCGGCAGAATGAAGAAGCAAAACAGGAACAGCAAAACATTTCCGGAGAAATTGAAACTCTGGCAGAGGAGCTCTGGAAGATTACGGAGAAACTCACCGCCCTGAAAGCGGAGCAGAAAGAGGTATCCGGAAAGCATACGGTCATTTTCCGGGAACTGGAAGAACAAAACGACCGGATGCTGCTGCTTGAGAAGGAGAACGCCCGTCTTGCGGCCCGGAAGGAGAAGCTGGAAGGCGACCTGGAGAGCCGTGTGGATTACATGTGGGAGCAGTATGAACTCACTTATAATTATGCGCTGGAACTGAAACATTATGAGATCGGCGCAGACGTTGCGGCCCAGTACCGCAGGGAGAAAAAGGAGATCGGGCAGCAGATTAAAAAGCTCGGCCCTGTCAACGTGGGCGCCATCGAGGAATATAAGACCGTCGGCGAACGGTATGAATTCCTGCGGGGACAGTATGACGATATCAAGGAAGCGGAGGCGAAGCTTCTGACCATGATCGACGAGCTGAATGCCGCCATGCGGGAGCAGTTTACAGAGAAGTTCGCCCAGATTCGGGAAATGTTCACTACAGTCTTTCGGGATCTGTTTGAGGGCGGTACTGCCGACCTGGAGCTGATGGATGATGAAAATATGCTGGAATGCGGTATCCGCATTGTGGCGCAGCCGCCGGGAAAGAAGCTGCAGAACATCATGCTTTTATCCGGTGGGGAGCGGGCGCTGACAGCCATCGCTCTTCTGTTTGCCATCCAGAAGTTAAAACCGTCGCCGTTCTGTCTCCTTGACGAGATCGAGGCGGCGCTTGACGACGCCAATATCGTGCGTTTTTCCAGGTATCTCAAGAAACTGTCCGCCGACACGCAGTTCATCGTCATCACCCACCGGCGCGGAACCATGAACGCGGCGGAGGCGCTGTACGGCATCACCATGCAGGAAAAAGGTGTTTCCACGCTGATTTCCGTGGATCTCATTGACAAACAGCTGGATGCATAAACGCAGGGGAATGGTCTGGAAGATGTCCATAAGATGGCAGACTGCGCAGGAAGATTTCATAAGGAGCGGATGCACCGACATCAACGGGATTTTTCTGACGTATATTATACCGATAAATAAAGGGGAATAAAAATGGGAGAGAAAAAAGGATTTTTTAGTCGTCTGGTCAGTGGTCTGACCAAGACGAGAAAGAATATTGCCTCGGGACTTGACGCGATTTTCAGCGGATTTTCCAAGATTGACGACGAGTTCTACGAGGAGCTGGAAGAGATCCTCATCATGGGAGATCTGGGCGTGGACACGACCATGAACATCATCGAGAATCTGCAGGAGAGAGTAAAAGAAGAAAAGATCAAAGAGCCGGTGGAGTGTCGTCAGCTTCTTATTGATATTATCAAAGAGCAGATGGCGGTGGATGAGACCGCTTATGAATACGAGAACCGCACTTCCGTTGTGCTGGTCATCGGCGTAAACGGCGTCGGCAAGACCACCACCATCGGTAAGCTTGCCGCCCAGTTAAAGGCGCAGAATAAGAAGGTCATCATGGCGGCGGCGGATACTTTCCGTGCGGCGGCCATCGAGCAGCTCACCGAGTGGTCCCACCGGGCGGGCGTGGATATCATCGCCCAGCAGGAAGGTTCCGACCCGGCGGCGGTGGTATACGACGCCTGCCAGGCGGCCAAATCCAGAAACGCCGATGTGCTTCTTTGTGATACGGCGGGCCGTCTCCACAATAAAAAGAACCTGATGAACGAGCTGTCCAAGATCCGCCGGGTCATCGAACGGGAGTTCCCGGAGGCTTATCTGGAGACCCTCATCGTTCTGGACGGAACGACAGGACAGAACGCGCTGGTGCAAGCAAGACAGTTTAAGGAAGTGACCGATATTTCCGGCATCGTCCTGACCAAGCTGGACGGAACCGCCAAGGGCGGTATCGCCATCGCCATTCAGGCGGAGATGGGAATTCCGGTGAAATACATCGGCATCGGCGAACATATCGAAGACTTACAGAAGTTTGACTCCGATTCATTTGTAGACGCATTATTTGAAAAGACTGAGTAGCCTTCCGCACGGCGGAACGGCTGCGGGACCGAGGAGGAAGAAAAATGAATCAGTTGACCCTTGATAAATTTGAAGAAGCCTATGAACGGGTGCAGGAAGTGATCCTGCCGACTAATTTAATTCAGAGCGACTTCTTCTCACAGACAACAGGCAATAAAGTATATTTAAAACCGGAAAACCTTCAGCTCACCGGCGCGTACAAAATCCGCGGCGCTTATTATAAGATCAGCACTCTGAGCGAGGAAGAAAAGCAGAGAGGTCTTATTACCGCATCTGCAGGAAACCACGCCCAGGGTGTGGCCTACGCCGCCCGCAAGTTCGGAGTTCCGGCGACCATTGTGATGCCGGTTTCCACCCCGCTTCTGAAGGTGAACCGCACCAAGAGTCTTGGCGCGGAAGTGATTCTTCACGGCAATGTCTATGACGAGGCCTGTGATAAGGCGCTGGAATTGGCGGAAGAGCACGGCTATACATTTGTACATCCTTTTGACGATCTGGATGTGGCAACCGGACAGGGCTCCATCGCCATGGAGATTGTAAAAGAACTGCCGACAGTGGACACCATCCTTGTCCCGGTGGGCGGCGGCGGACTTGCCACCGGCGTTTCCACCCTGGCCAAAATGCTTAATCCGAAAATTCACGTTATCGGCGTGGAGCCGGCGGGAGCAAACTGTCTGCAGGCGTCTCTCCGGGCAGGAGCGGTGACGACCCTTGACAGGGTGGATACCATCGCCGACGGTACGGCTGTAAAGACGCCGGGCGAGAACATTTTCCCGTATCTGCAGGAAAATCTTGACGACATTATCACCATCGAGGACGACGAGCTCATCGTCGCATTTCTTGATGTGCTGGAAAACCACAAGCTGCTGGTGGAGAACTCCGGTCTGCTCACCGTGGCAGCTCTGAAACATCTGCCGGCGGAAAACAAAAAGGTGGTTTCTATCTTAAGCGGCGGCAACATGGACATCATCACCCTGTCCTCCGTTGTACAGAACGGTCTCATCCAGCGGTCCAGAATCTTCACTGTCTCTGTACGGCTCCCGGATGTTCCTGGACAGCTCAACAAAGTCTCCGGAGTCATTGCCGACGCCAAAGGAAATGTCATCAAGCTGGAGCACAACCAGTTTATCAGCGTGAACCGGAACAGCTCCGTGGAGCTGATCATCACCATGGAAGCCTTCGGCGAAGAACATAAAAAAAGCATTATTCAGGCGCTGCGGAACGCAGGCTTTGAACCGGAAGAGAGGAATCCGCGGGCGCTGTATTAGAGAGGCATTGTATTAGAGTAGCCTGAAGATTTTCTTGCAGATATATTTTTCGTCCGATATAATAAAGTAAAGCAAATATTTTAAATGGGGGATGATGAATGTGATTATTGCATCAAAATCTTCAAAAGAGGTTCGAAAGTTCAATAAAGAACGCAGTATTCGCTCTTTACAAAAAGCCTGTTCTATTATAAAAAAATCCAGGATAGAGCCGTTTGTTGAAAAACTGATATTATATGGAAGTGCGGCAAGAGGAGAACAGACCTATAACAATGACATAGATTTGTTGCTGGTATTAAAGGATACGGATGAAATACAATCACACAGAGCCTATATTTATATGCTTAAATCAGAACTTACGTCACTGGAAGATGATTTGCCCGATATAGATTTGAATATTGTCATAGGCAATGACTGGGAAAAAAATGAGGATTTATATTATAAAGACATCAGAAGGGAAGGGATTGATGTTTGGAAAAACGAAGCACATATTTAGACTTTGCGGAAAATGATTATATATATTCGCTTGCATCCTCTTCAAAGATATGATATAGTTATGACCGAATAAAAAAGAAAGGCACATGTTTTCATGTGTAGGTGAGGAAATGTTCAGATAATCTTATTTGGTAACAGACAGACGATAATGATCCCGTTTACAGTGAGGGGATTTGTTTGTGATACCGGATAAGAAGAATGGCATTTTCGTGAAACCTGTGTTTTTTTGCATCAGGTTTCTTTTGGTGCATTCATCGGCTGTCCGGTATCGGGCAGCCGTTTTTTCTTTCCCGGGAACTCACTGTAAAGGGAAAACAGTGAGGAGGGATTATCATGATACAGGTAAAGAACCTGCATTTGATGCATAAAAAAGATCTGCGGCCGATTCTTGAGAATTTCAGCTTTGCGCTGAACCCGGGCGATAAGGCGGTCGTCATCGGGGAAGAGGGCAATGGAAAGTCCACGCTCCTGAAGTGGCTGGTGAATCCGGCTCTGGTGGAAGATTATGTGGAAGCGGAGGGCGAGCGCATCACGGGCGGCGCCAGAATCGGATATCTGCCTCAGGAGCTGCCCGCAGAAGAAAAAGAGCGGACGCTCTATGAGTTTTTCTGTGAGGAAGAACAGTTTTTCCAGTGGAGTCCGAAGGAGCTTAGCAAATTGGCGCAGGAACTGGGGCTGCCGACCGATTTTTATTACGGAGAACAGCAAATGTACACCCTGTCAGGCGGCGAGAAGGTGAAAGCGCAGATGGCAAGGCTTCTTCTGGGAGAGCCGGATGTGTTTTTGCTGGATGAGCCGTCCAACGATATTGATATTCCAACGCTGCTGTGGATGGAACGATTTATCAGAGAATCCGAACAACCGGTGTTGTACATTTCCCATGATGAGACCCTCATCGAGCGGACGGCCAATGTGGTGATTCATCTGGAACAGATTCGCAGGAAGACCGTGAGCCGCCACACCGTGGCGCGGATGCCGTACCGGGAATATCTTTCCCACCGGGAAAATGTCATGGACAACCAGATGCAGGCAGCGCTTAACGAGCGGCGGCAGGAGCGGATCCGCCGGGAGAAGCTGAACCGGATCATGCAGCGGGTGGAACACGAACAGAGCGCCATCTCCCGCCAGAATCCCCACGGCGGCCAGCTTCTCAAAAAGAAGATGAAAGCAGTCAAATCCATGGAGAAACGCTTCGACAAGGCGGCGGGACAGATGACGGAAAGACCGGAAGAAGAGGAGGCTATCCTGCTGCGATTTTCGCCGGATATCCGCCTGCCGGCCGGAAAGATTGTGCTGGACTTTCATCTGGATGCCCTGGTAGCTGGGGAAACAGAGCCAGACTTTCGCCGGGCCGGACTGGCGGAGGAGAAAAAGGGAGAAGGCACAGAGCCCGCTCCGTCCCGTGTGCTGGCCCGGAATATTCATCTTTTTGTCCGGGGACCGGAAAGAATCTGTATCGTCGGAAAAAATGGCGTTGGAAAGACCACCCTGCTGAAACGCATTGCTGAGGAGCTTCTGCCCCGGCAGGATATCCGCGCCGCCTATATGCCGCAAAACTATGAGGACCTGCTGGAGCTTGACAAGACGCCGGTGGATTATCTGTCAGAGAGCGGCGGTAAGGAGGAGATCACCAGAATTCGAACCTGGCTTGGTTCCATGAAATATACCGCCGACGAGATGCAGCATGCCATCCGGGAGCTGTCCGGCGGACAGAAAGCGAAGATATTTTTTCTGAAAATGAATCTTTCCGGAGCAAATGTACTGGTTCTCGACGAGCCAACCCGCAACTTTTCCCCGCTGTCCAACCCGGTGATCCGTCAGGTACTTCTGGACTTTGGCGGCGCGATCATCAGTATTTCCCATGACAGGAAATATATTGAGGAAGTGTGCGAGACGGTCTATGAACTGACGGAAGACGGGCTGTGCAAGGTGACGAAAGATAATTAAAGTGACATATAAATGAGGAGCAAGGGTATGAAAGAAAATCGATACGATGATGAACAGTTTTTCAAAAAATACAGCGAGATGTCCCGCTCAAAGGATGGGCTTGTCGGCGCAGGTGAATGGTACGCGCTCAAGCAGATTCTCCCGGATTTTCGTGGAAAAAAGGTGCTGGATCTGGGCTGTGGTTATGGATGGCACTGTAAATACGCCGCAGACAACGGTGCGGTTTCCGTTCTGGGAACGGATATTTCCCGCAGGATGCTGGAGACGGCCCGGCAGAAGAACAGCGACAGCAGGATTACCTACCAGCTCTCTGCCATGGAAGACCTGCGTTTTCCGGAGCAGAACTTTGACTGCGTTATCAGTTCACTGGCCTTTCATTACGTGAAGGACTTTCCGGCGCTGGTGGCGCGCATCGGGCGCTGGCTGAAGCCCGGCGGAGACTTTGTCTTTTCGGTGGAGCATCCGACATTCACGGCTTACGGCTCCCAGGACTGGTATTATGATGCCGACGGCAGAATTCTGCATTTTCCGGTGGACAATTATTACTATGAGGGACAGCGGGACGCCGTTTTTCTGGGCGAGCATGTGGTAAAATATCACCGAACGCTGACCACCTATCTGGAGACTTTGCTGCAAAACGGTTTTACTCTCCGGCATGTCATTGAGCCGCAGCCGCCGGAAGATATGATGAATCTGGAGGGCATGAAGGATGAAATGCGCCGGCCGATGATGCTTCTGGTGGCGGCGAAAAAGTGCGGCCAGGGGAAAGAAGTGGAATAAATGCATTGTGGTATCTTATTCTTTATAGAAGACAGAAATCACAAAAATATATTTACACATTTTCCCCGATTGTGCTATAATCGTTAATATCTGCGAATACTAATGAGGCACAGAGTTGCCGCATTGTACTGTCCGCGTATACTTTTGAATGAGAATAAGCGGACAGGGGCAAAAGCGTAGAATGTAAAGGGGGCTTTGGTATGTCGGCAGTATTTGGGGCATTTATGCAGTATTTATTAACAGCGGTTTATTATATCGCCATTGCCGGACTTGGAATTTTTGCAGGAAAGAAGCTTCTGCAGAGAAAAAAGAGACGGGCAGAGCGCTGAGAACCGACTGACGGTCCCATAGATATTTCCGGGTGCTGGAGGAAACAAAGAAGGTATTGTTTCATTCAGCACCCTTTACCCTGCATGCAGGGATATATCGTAAAAGTAGGAGGATAAGACATTGAAAAAATATGGTGTAAATGAACTGCGGAAAATGTTTCTTGACTATTTTGAGACCAAGGAACATCTGGTGATGAAGAGCTTCTCACTGGTTCCGCATAACGATAACAGTCTGTTGTTGATCAACGCAGGTATGGCGCCGTTAAAGCCGTACTTTACCGGACAGGAGATCCCGCCGAGAAGACGGGTGGCAACCTGCCAGAAATGTATCCGTACCGGCGATATTGAGAACGTGGGTAAAACTGCCCGCCACGGTACATTTTTTGAGATGCTGGGTAACTTCTCCTTCGGCGATTATTTTAAGAAGGAAGCCATTACCTGGTCCTGGGAGTTTCTCACAGAGATAGTGGGACTGGATCCGGATCGTCTGTATCCGTCCGTATATCTGGAGGATGATGAGGCGTTCGCCATCTGGAGAGACGAGATCGGCATCGCACCGGAGCGCATTTACAAGTTTGGAAAAGAAGATAACTTCTGGGAGCACGGCGCAGGCCCTTGCGGTCCATGTTCCGAGATCTACTATGACCGCGGGGAGAAATACGGCTGCGGCAAAGACACCTGTACAGTAGGCTGCGACTGCGACCGGTACATGGAAGTGTGGAACAACGTATTTACCCAGTTTGAAAATGACGGACATAACAATTATACTCTGCTGGAGCAGAAGAACATCGATACCGGTATGGGCCTCGAGCGTCTGGCAGTGGTTGTGCAGGACGTGGATTCCATCTTTGACGTGGACACCATCCGCTCTCTGAGAGACAAAGTCTGCGAGATGGCTCATAAGACTTACAAAGAGAAAGAAGAGGACGATATCTCCATCCGTCTGATCACCGATCACATCCGTTCCGCTACCTTCATGATCTCTGACGGTATCATGCCGAGCAATGAAGGTCGCGGCTACGTGCTTCGTAGAATTATCCGCCGGGCAGCCCGCCACGGAAAGATCCTTGGCATTGACGGACAGTTCCTGGCAGAGCTCAGCAAGACGGTGATCGAAGGTTCTAAAGACGGTTATCCGGAGCTGGAAGAGAAGAAGGAATTTATCTTTAATGTGCTGACTCAGGAAGAGAGCAAGTTCAGCAAGACCATCGATCAGGGTCTTAGCATCTTAAGTGAGCTGGAAAATGAACTGAAAGAAAGCGGTAAGACAGAGCTTTCCGGTGAGGAAGCGTTCAAATTATATGATACTTACGGATTTCCTCTGGATCTGACCAAGGAGATCCTCGGCGAGAAAGGCTACAGCATCGATGAGGAAGGCTTCAAAGCCTGCATGGAAGAGCAGAGAGTGAAAGCAAGATCCGCCAGAAAGACCACCAACTACATGGGTGCTGACGTGACCGTTTACGAGTCCATCGATCCGTCCATCACCACTACATTTGTGGGCTACGACCATGACGAGTATGATTCCAAGATCACAGTCATGACCACCGATACGGAGATTACCGAGGCCCTCACCGACGGACAGGTGGGAACCATCTTCGTGGAAGAGACTCCATTTTACGCCACCGGCGGCGGACAGCATGCCGACACCGGCGTGATTCGCTGCAAGGACGGAGAGTTCGTGGTGGAAGATACGGTGAAGATGCTTGGAGACAAGGTCGGACATATCGGACGTGTGACAAAGGGTATGTTCAAGACCGGCGATACGGTAACCCTTTCCATCAACACTGAGCAGAGAAACGATACGAGAAAGAACCACAGCGCAACTCATCTGCTGCAGAAAGCACTTCGTACCGTGCTGGGAAGCCATGTGGAGCAGGCCGGTTCCTACAACGATAAAGACCGTCTGCGTTTTGACTTCTCCCACTTCCAGGCTATGACACCGGAAGAGATCGCACAGGTGGAAGAGATTGTCAACAAAGAAATCGCTGCACAGCTTCCTGTTGTGACACAGATCATGACCGTGGAAGAAGCAAAACAGACCGGAGCCATGGCGCTTTTTGGTGAAAAATACGGCGAGAAGGTGCGCGTGGTCAGCATGGGCGACTTCTCCAAAGAGTTCTGTGCAGGTACTCACGTATCCAACACCGGCGATATCAAGACATTTAAGATTATCTCCGAGACCGGCGTAGCTGCCGGCGTGCGCCGTATCGAGGCCATTACCGGCAACAACGTGCTGAAGTATTACCAGGATGAGGAGCAGATGCTTCTGGAAGCTGCCAAAGCAGCTAAGGCAGATCCGCATAAACTCACCGAGAGAATCCATGCGCTGCTTGACGAAGTGAAAGCTCTCTCCTCTGAGAACGAGAAACTGAAAGATCAGATTGCCAAGAGCGAAGTGGCAGACGTTATGAGCCAGGTAGAGGAAGCCGGCGCATACAAAGTGCTTCCGGTATCCGTAAAAGACGTGGACATGAACGCTCTCCGTACTCTGGGCGACGACCTGAAAGAAAAAATCGGCAGCGGCGTCGTGGTACTTGTCTCCGACATGGGCGGCAAAGTGAACCTCATTGTCACCGTCACCGACGACGCAGTAAAAGCAGGAGCCCATGCCGGCAAGATTATCAAAGAAGCAGCAGCCCTCGTTGGCGGTGGCGGCGGCGGACGTCCGAACATGGCGCAGGCCGGCGGAAAGAACCCGGCAGGCATCAAAGACGCCCTGGCAAAAGCTGTGGAGCTGGCAAAAGAGCAGCTGGCATAGGATGTTCGGCTGGCAAGCCGTTGGAATATCAAAAAGAAAATAAAGAATAAGACAAAAGAAAATCCCTGCAGCAGTTCAAATGTATTGAATCTCTGCAGGGATTTCTTCTATATTATTTTATTTTTGTAAAAATAACATTACTGCCAGGCTGCGTTCTGCTCAGCAAGAATATTGTTATTGCTGAGCAGCGTTCCATCGCTCTGATTCGCGTGATTTCTCTTACTCCAGATTCAGTTTTTTCGTCATAATGTACTTTGTCACAAAGAAGAATACCAGTATTGCGATGATCTCACATATAACAGATACAAGGAACATCGGTGTCAGGATGCTTCCCACATAGTAGGATGCTTCTGCGCTGGTCATTCCCGTGGTGTCCATGGAGCCGGCCGTGAAGCCTAAGCCTGTTATCACAAGCACGATTGTGGAGATGATCTGAATGATAATGTAGCTTGCAATGTAGACGCCGATGGCTCCGAGAATCTTGTGATTCGGAATGAGGCTGCCCACGGCCACACAGAAGTACATGTGGATGATCATCAGGAACGGAGCCAGCAGGATCATGACCAGAAGAATCCAGCAGAATGCCGGCAGTCCGCCCATATAATAGAGCACACGGCCGAGAGCCGGAAGCAGCACGGACATAAATTCGCCGTTTGCAAACATGATCAGCAGAGCGACGGCAAGAACCGCCAGGTCGATGACGGTCCACAAGAGCGCGGTCAGCCCTTTGGAGACGATGATCTGCGTCGGTGTCACCGGCAGGGTGTTGGTCAGGTATCCCTGGTCGGTAAATACATTTTTGTAGAATCGGTAAGCGATATATACCGAGGTAAACATGGCGGCGCAGCAGATGAATAATACGATGGCGAAAATAATCAGTGCCGCAATGATTTCCACGATATCATTGACCTCCCCGGATATTGCCATATCAACGCCGCCGCTTACTTCAAAGAAGATGCGGGAGAGGATGGCAAAAATAAGGATGAAGCCGTGGATAACCACAAGCAGTTTGGATATTGCTATCCATTCGTGTTTAAATAATTTTCCTAACATTTGAACACATCCCGGAATAAGTCGTCGACGGATTTGCCTTCCTTGTCGCGGATGGTCTCCACTTCTTCCTGCATCCGGATGTGGCCGTTCTGGATAAAGACAACTTCGTCGAGAATATTTTCCACATCACTGATCAGATGGGTGGACAGCAGGATGGTGGCGTCCGGTTCATAATTATTGATAATGGTACTTAAAATGTAATCCCTGGCGGCCGGGTCCACGCCGGCGATGGGTTCGTCGAGACAGTAAAGCTTCGCCCGGCGGCTCATGACCAGGATGAGCTGTACCTTTTCCTTGTTGCCCTTCGATAAAGTCTTGATGCGCAGTGAAGGATCAAGATTTACTTTCTTAAGCATTTTTAACGCTTTGTTCCGGTCGAAGTCCCGGTAGAAATCCCCGAAATAATCAATGGCTTCCGCTATTCTCATGGATTCGTCAAGATACGTGCGCTCCGGAAGATAGGAGACGATGGACTTGCTTCTGACGCCGGGCGCCGTGCCGTCGATGAGAATCTCACCCTCGGTCGGCATCAGCAGGCCGTTGATCAATTTGATCAAGGTGGTCTTGCCGCTGCCGTTTGGTCCCAGCAGGCCGATGATCCGTCCGGATTTCAGAGACAGATTAATGCCTGAGAGCGCCTGGGTGCGGCCGTATCGTTTGCTTAAATTCTTACATTCCAGAATCGTTTTCATGCTTTCCCCTCTTTCATCATTTTCTCAATGAGCACGATGGTTTTTTGACTGCTGAATCCCATCTGCTGCATTTTTTCAAAAAATTCTCTTATTTGAGCTGTCGCCAGCTCCTCCCTCATTTTTTCAATCATGGCTGTATCCTCTGTAATAAATCTGCCGCTTGTTCTTGCGGAATGTACAAGGTTCTCTCTCTCAAGCTCTGCCAGCGCCTTCTGCATGGTGTTGGGATTCACGCCGGCTTCCGAGGCCAGGTCCCGGACGGACGGAAGTCTTGCGCCGGGCTGATATTTGCCTGCGAGGATGTCGAGCTGGATCCGTTCCACAAGCTGTGTGTAGATTGGGCGGCTGGAATCAAGGTTCCAAGGCATATGCTCACCTCCTTAAATTATTGAGTGTGTTATTGTATTAATAACTTAGTACAATAATACATTCATACAGAGGATATGTCAAGAGTTTTTTAAAAAAGGGATGTCATAATTCTATTGGCTTCAGATACTGGGTAGTTCACAAGCACGACAAACGCATGAATGAATAAATTGTGAACATCCATCCTGATTTTCTGGTATACTCAAAGAAAAAAGGATAGGAGTTCTTCTATGAAAGCACTTTTAGATTATGTAAGCACAGTA